>JALOSG010000040.1 GCA_025458665.1 Serpentinimonas sp. | reverse complement strand
GGCATTGACCATGTGAGGGCACAGGCCAGCCCCGAGCAAAAGCTGCAGGAAGTGGTGCGGCTGCAGGAGGCGGGCGCCCGCATTGCCATGGTCGGCGATGGCCTGAACGATGGGCCGGTGCTGGCCCGCGCCCACTGTTCTTTTGCCCTCGGCTCAGGCGCCCCGCTCAGCCAGGCCCAGTCGGACTTCGTGGTGCAAAGCGGGCGTCTGCAAGACATCGTGGAAGCTGTGAAGCTCTCGCGCCGCACCATGCAGATCGTGCGGCAGAACCTCATCTGGGCGGCGGCTTACAACGCGGTCTCGGTCCCGCTGGCCCTGCTGGGCTACATGCCGCCGTGGGCCGCTGGCCTGGGCATGGCGGGCAGTTCGCTGCTGGTCATAGGCAACGCCATGCGGCTGGGGTACCGGCCGCCCCATGCCGTGCCCTTGCCCCCCACTGTTTCAACGCACTCCTGAGGAGCACCCCATGGAAATTCTCTACCTGCTGATCCCTCTGTCGGTGGTGCTGGTGCTGGCCATCATCGGTCTGTTCTGGTGGGCGCTGCACGCCGGCCAGTTCGACAACATCGAGCGCGAAGGCGAGCGCATTCTTCATGGCGATTGACTTAGGTCAAGTGCGTTGGTGCAGCGCAGTAAGACACTAGCCCCGCAGACATTAACGAGGAGTGAAGGTATGTCCGTTGCAATGGCGGCCTCCCGGGCGGGGGTCTATAACGACAAAGTGGTCAGGCAGTTCTCCATCATGGCCGTGGTGTGGGGCGTGGTGGGCATGCTGGTGGGCGTGATCATCGCGGCACAGCTCACCTGGCCAGAACTCAACCTGGGTATCGAGTGGCTGAGCTACGGGCGCCTGCGCCCCCTGCACACCAACGCGGTGATCTTCGCCTTCGGCGGCTGTGCGCTGTTTGCCACCAGCTACTACGTGGTGCAGCGAACCTGCCACACCAGAGTCATTTCCGACAAGCTGGCGGCCTTCACCTTCTGGGGCTGGCAGTTGGTCATCGTGCTGGCCGCCATCACCCTGCCGCTGGGCTACACCCAGGGCAAGGAATACGCCGAACTGGAGTGGCCCATCGACCTGCTGATTGCGGTGGTCTGGGTGGCCTACGCGGTGGTGTTCTTTGGCACGGTGGGCATCCGCAAGGTGCGCCACATTTATGTGGCCAACTGGTTCTTTGGCGCCTTCATCCTGGCCGTGGCCATGCTGCACATCGTCAACAGCGCGGCGCTTCCGGTGAGCATGACCAAGTCCTACTCTGCCTACGCCGGCGTGCAGGACGCCATGGTGCAGTGGTGGTACGGCCACAACGCGGTGGGCTTCTTCCTCACCGCAGGCTTCCTCGGGATGATGTACTACTTCATCCCCAAGCAGGCCGAGCGGCCGGTGTACTCCTACCGGCTCTCCATCGTGCACTTCTGGGCGCTCATCTTCACCTACATGTGGGCCGGCCCGCACCACCTGCACTACACCGCCTTGCCCGACTGGGTGCAGTCCATCGGCATGGTGTTCTCTCTCATCCTGCTGGCCCCCAGCTGGGGCGGCATGATCAACGGCATCATGACGCTCTCGGGTGCCTGGCACAAGCTGCGTGACGACCCCATCCTGCGCTTCCTCATCGTGTCCCTGTCCTTCTACGGCATGTCCACGTTCGAAGGCCCGATGATGTCCATCAAGACCGTCAACGCGCTGTCGCATTACACCGACTGGACGGTGGGCCACGTGCACTCCGGTGCCCTGGGCTGGGTGGGCCTGGTTTCCATGGGCTCGCTCTACTTCCTCATTCCGCGCCTGTTTGGCCAGAAGAAGATGTACTCCGTGCCCGCCATCGAGCTGCACTTCTGGACCGCCACCATCGGCATCGTGCTCTACATCGCCGCCATGTGGATTGCCGGTGTGATGCAGGGCCTGATGTGGCGCGCCATCAACCCCGACGGTTCGCTCACCTACACCTTCGTGGAATCGGTGAAGGCCACCTTCCCCTTCTACGTGATCCGCCTGCTCGGTGGCCTGCTGTACCTCGGTGGCATGTGCGTCATGGCCTGGAACGTGTACATGACCGCACGCCAGGGCATGCGCCAGGGTGCCATCCCCGAAGTCCGCATTCCCAATGCCGCGCCGGCCCAAGCCTGAGGAGTTGACACATCATGGCCAACCAAGACAAACCCCAAGGTTTCACGCACGAGCGCATCGAGACCAACAACTTCCTCATGATCGTGCTCATCACGCTGGTGATTGCGGTCGGGGGGCTGGTGGAAATTGTTCCGCTGTTCTTCCAGAAGTCCACCACGCAGCCGGTGCCAGGCCTCAAGCCCTATACCGCGCTGGAAGTGGCGGGCCGCGATATTTACGTGCGCGAGGGTTGCTACAACTGCCATTCGCAGATGATCCGCCCCTTCCAGGCCGAGACGCTGCGCTACGGCCCGTATTCGCTGGCCGGTGAGTTCGTGTACGACCGCCCGTTCCAGTGGGGCAGCAAGCGCACCGGCCCCGATCTGGCCCGTGTGGGCGGCCGCTACTCGGACGAGTGGCACCGCATCCACCTGATCAACCCGCGCGATCTGGTGCCCGAGTCGAACATGCCGGCTTACCCCTGGCTGGAAAAGCGCACCGTGGCTGCCGAAGGCCTGCCCAAGCGGCTCCAGGTGCTGCGCACGCTGGGCGCTCCGTACTCCGACGAAGAAGTGAACGGGGCCGCCGAGAGCGTGGCTGGAAAAACCGAGATGGAAGCCCTGATTGCCTACCTGCAGGTGCTGGGTACGGCCATCAACGCCAACACCCCGGTCAACTGATTGCGCCCACGCCGCGCCAAGGAGCAACACCCATGGACATGAACGACCTGCGCAGCCTGTATACGGCGCTGAGCCTGGCGGTATTCGTCGGGATCATCTGGTGGGCCTATTCCAAGCGCAACAAGGCCAGCTTCGAAGAAGCGGCCCGTCTGCCGCTGGAAGACGACTGAGTGGCGACTGAGCCCACGCCCGGAACCGACTAGAAAGAAGCATCATGAGCGACTTCACCAGTGAATTTTGGCACCTCTACGTGGCTGGTCTGACCCTGGTCAGCATCATCGCCTGCCTGATCCTGCTCTGGATCAGCGGGACCACCAAGGTCAAGGCCCACGACGACAACACCACCGGCCACGTGTGGGACGAAGACCTGCGCGAGATGAACAACCCCCTGCCGCGCTGGTGGGTGTATCTGTTCATCATCACCGTGATCTTTGGCCTGGTGTACGGCGCGCTGTACCCCACCTTCGGCACCTTCCAGGGCAAGCTCGGCTGGTCTTCCACCGGGCAGCACGAGGCCGAAGTGCAGAAGATGCAGGAAGCCATTGCGCCGCTGTACGCCCGTTTCGACGGCATGCCGCCCGAAAAGCTGGCCGGCGACGCACAGGCCATGGCCATTGGCGAGCGGCTGTTCATGAACAACTGCGCCCAGTGCCACGGGTCGGATGCGCGCGGCAGCAAAGGCTTCCCCAACCTCACCAACACCGAGTGGCTGTGGGGCGGTGAGCCTGCTGCCATCAAAACCACCATCACCGAAGGCCGCGTTGGCATGATGCCGCCCATGGCCGCCGCGGTGGGCGGTGCCGATGATGTGACCAACCTGGCTCACTACGTCATGAGCCTGTCGGGCAGCCCGCACGACAGCATCCGCGCCGCGCAGGGCAAGGCCAGCTTCACCAGTTGCGCTGCCTGCCATGGCGCCGATGGCAAAGGCAACCCGCTCATGGGTGCCCCCAACCTGACCGATGACGTCTGGTTGCACGGCTGGGGCGTGGAGGCGATCACCCGCATCATCAACGAAGGCCGCACCAACGTCATGCCGGCGCAGAACAAGCTGCTCACGGAATCGCAGATTCATGTGCTGAGCGCCTACGTCTGGGGCATGTCCAACAAGCCGCAGGAATGAGCCTACCGTGTCTTCTGGCAGCATGAACACGCCACCAGCGCAGGGCAGTCGGCCCTCGCTGGAAGGGGTCAAGGAGGTGGAGATCTCCCTGTACGCCGCGCAGAAAAAAATCTATCCGCGTTCGGTCTCGGGCCTGTTCAGCCGCTGGCGCTGGCTCACCGTCTGGATCACGCAGCTTGTTTTCTACGGTGTGCCCTGGCTGGTCTGGAACGACCGGCAGGCCGTGCTGTTCGACCTGGCCGCCCGCAAGTTCTACATCTTCGGGCTGGTGCTGTACCCGCAGGATTTCATCTATCTCACCGGCTTGCTGGTGATTTCTGCGTTGTCCCTGTTCCTGTTCACGGCCATTGCGGGGCGGCTGTGGTGCGGCTATGCCTGCCCACAAACGGTCTACACCGAAATTTTCCTCTGGATAGAGCGCAAGGTGGAGGGCGACCGCTCCGCCCGCATGCGCCTGGACCAGTCGGGCATGTCGGCGCAGAAGCTGGGCAAGAAGTGGCTCAAGCACGCGCTCTGGATCGCCTTTGCGCTTTGGACGGGCTTCACCTTTGTGGGCTATTTCACCCCCATCAAGGAACTGGCCGCCGGTGTGGCCACACTGGGCCTGGGCCCCTGGGAAACCTTCTGGGTGCTGTTCTACGGCTTTGCCACCTACGGCAACGCCGGCTTCATGCGCGAGCAGGTGTGCAAGTACATGTGCCCCTACGCGCGTTTCCAGAGCGCGATGTTCGACAAGGACACCATGATCGTCACCTACGACGAAGCCCGTGGTGAGCCGCGCGGGGCCCGCGCCAAGAAGGTGGACCCGGCCAGCAAAGGCCTGGGTTCGTGTGTGGACTGCACGCTGTGCGTGCAGGTCTGCCCCACCGGGATAGACATCCGAAAAGGCCTGCAGTACGAATGCATAGGCTGCGGTGCCTGCGCCGATGTGTGTGACGACGTGATGGACAAGATGGGTTACCCGCGCGGGCTGGTGAAGTACACCACGCAGAACGCACTGGCCAACGGCTGGTCGCGCGGTGAGATTCTGCGCCGCGCCCTGCGCCCTCGCGTGCTGGTGTATTCGGCCATCCTCTTCCTCATCAGCGCACTGGTGCTGGGCAGCCTGTTCCTGCGCACGCCGCTCAAGGTCGATGTGATCCGCGACCGTGGTTCATTGGCGCGCATTGTGGAGCAGGGCCGGGTAGAGAACGTGTTCCGCCTGCAGGTCATGAACGCCACCGAGACGGCGCAGACCTACCGCATTGCGGTGGAAGGGATGCCTGGCGTGGCGCTGGCCTCGCCCGACACGGTGGAAGTGTTGCCCACCGAGGTACGTTCCACGGCGGTGCGCGTGCAGGTGCCTCCGGGCTCTTCCGAGCCAGGGTCGCACACCATCCACTTCGAGATTGTTTCCGTGAACGACGCTGGGCTGAAGGTCCGCGAAAAGTCTGTCTTCCTGGTTCCGCGCTGAGGCGCTACGCTAACCGCATGAAAGAGCCTGACATGAACACCACCACCGCACCGCTCCACGTCCCGCATCCGGCGCAAGAGGGCCGTATCTGGTACCGCGAGCCCTACTTCTGGCTGGTGGCCGGTGGGCCGCTCACCGTGATTGCTGCGTGCATCGTCACCATCACCATCGCGGTGAAAAACCCCGACCCGGTGCTCGATCGCCGCCCGGTGAAAGTCCCCGATGCGGCCGCGCTGGAACGCATGACCCCCGAAGAACGCGCCGCCGCCCTGGTGACATTGCGTCCGGCCCATGAGGCCCGCAACCACCAGATCACCCCGGTGGAGGCGGGTGCAGAAATCACGGTGCCGGTGTCGCCTGCTGCACCCGTGCCCCAGCGCTGACGCCCGCCATGGAAAAGCCGTTCGCAGGCCAAGAAGCAACCCACGACTATGTGGTGGAGGCGCCCCTGGGCCGCCAGCGTGTCATGTGGGTGATCTGGCCCGCTTTCCTGGTGGCTGCGGTGTTGGAAATGGTGGTGTTTGCCCTGGTGGACCCGCAGGACCTGCATTGGTTCGGCGGCGCAGCGCTGGACTGGTCGCGCGAGGCCATCTACACCGCGGCGTTCTTCTTTTTCTGGGTCATGGCAGCTATTTCCGGCGGCATCACCACCTTGCTGTCGCTGCCTCCCTCCGAGGTGAACCGGCGCACCTAGCGCCCACCCGCTTCAGTTTCGGCACTGTGGCGGGTTCACCATCCGCTCCAGCCCAGCCGTGTCCTTGATGTGCACGTAGCGCTGCTTGACCTCGATGGTGCCTTCCTCCACAAACTTGGAGAAGGTCCGGCTCACGGTCTCGAGCTTCATACCCAGGTAGCTGCCAATTTCCTCGCGCGTCATGCGCAGGATGAGTTCCGACTGTGAAAAGCCCCTGGCGTGCAGGCGCTGAACCAGGTTGAGCAGGAAGGCGGCCAACCGCTCTTCAGCCCGCATGCTGCCCAGCAACAGCATGACACCGTGGTCGCGCACAATCTCGCGGCTCATGATCTTGTGCACGTGGTGCTGCAGCGTGCTGAATTCGCGCGACAGCTGTTCGAGCTTGTCGAACGGCAACAGGCAGACCTCGGCATCTTCCAGTGCAATCGCATCGCAGGAGTGGTGGTCGCTCACGATGCCGTCCATGCCCAGGATTTCTCCCGTCATCTGGAACCCCGTCACCTGATCGCGCCCGTCGGCGGTGGTGACACACGTTTTGAAGAAGCCCGAACGCACCGCATACAGGGAGGTGAAGCGGTCGCCCACGTTGAACAGCGCCGAACCCCGCTTGACGCGCTTGCGTGTGCTGATCACATGGTCCAGTTTGTCCATCTCGGAGGGGTTGAGCCCCACGGGCAGGCACAACTCGCGCAGATTGCAGCTGGAACATGCAACTTTGATGCTTTGTATGTCCATATTTCTTGGCCAGTTGTCTGAAAGCTTAACCCACAGACGGCCTGACTTCGCTCCTAACCCTGATTCTTGTCCGGTTAACCCGCCGCCTTGGCTGCGGCATGCCTGCCTTCATCTTGCAGCGTTTCCTTGACACATATCAAGGGGGTCTGCCCGGGGCTGCGGCACATTTGAATCTCCCTGCTGGAGATTGCGAACGTGAACCACCTCATAGACGAAAGCCTGCTGCAACGTTTCGACGTGCCTGGCCCGCGCTACACCTCATACCCCACCGCCGACCGCTTTGTGGAGGCGTTTGGCCCCGGGGACTACACCCAGGCTCTGGAGCAGCGCGGCGCAGGCTCGCTGGCATTACCCCTGTCAGTATACGTGCACGTTCCGTTCTGCGAGTCTCTCTGTTACTACTGCGCCTGCAACAAAGTCATCACCAAGCACCACAGCAAATCGGCGGAATACCTGCGCTACCTGGCCCGCGAACTGGAGTTGCAGATCGAACACTTTGGCCGCGGGCACAGCGTCTCCCAGCTGCATCTGGGCGGTGGCACACCCACGTTCCTGAGCGATGCCGAACTGGAAGACCTCATGAACATGATGCGGCGCCATTTCAATCTGGTGCCTGGCGGGGAGTATTCGGTCGAGGTCGATCCCCGTACGGTGAGTGCAGCCCGCCTGGAACATCTGTTCCTGCTGGGCTTCAACCGCCTGAGTTTCGGGGTGCAGGACTTCGATCCCGCCGTCCAGAAGGCCGTGCACCGCATACAGCCCGCCGAGGATGTCTTTGCGCTGGTGGAAGCGGCGCGCCGCATCGGGTTCGAGTCGGTGAACGTGGACCTGATCTATGGCCTGCCGCTGCAATCCCCCGAGTCTTTCCGCCGCACCCTGGAGCAGGTGCAGCAGCTGCGCCCTGACCGTGTGGCTCTGTACGCCTACGCCCACCTGCCCACGCGCTTCAAGCCGCAGCGCCGCATCCATGCCGTGGAATTGCCCAGCGGTGCGGACAAGCTCTCCATGCTGTCGCTGTCGCTCGATATGCTGAGCGATGCCGGCTATGTGTACGTGGGCATGGACCACTTTGCCCTGCCCGACGATGCGCTGGCCGTGGCCAAACGCCAGGGCCGGCTGCACCGCAACTTCCAGGGCTACAGCACCCAGCCCGACTGCGATCTGATTGCGCTGGGGGTATCGGCCATAGGCCGCGTGGGGGCCACCTACAGCCAGAATGCCAAGACGCTGGAGGAGTACTACGACCTGCTCGACCAGGGGCGTCTGCCCATCGTGCGCGGCCTCGTGCTCAACCGCGACGATGTGCTGCGCCGTGCCGTCATCATGGCTATCATGTGCCAGGGTCAGGTCGATTTCGAGTCGATCTCTCTGGGCCACCTGATTGATTTCCGGCGCTACTTTGCCCGCGAACTGGAGCAACTCCAGGACATGCAGGGCTGGGGTCTGGTGAAGGTGACCGATTCCAGCATTGAAGTCACCAGCGCGGGGTGGTATCTGGTGCGCGCCATCGCCATGGTGTTCGACCAGTACCTGCAAACCGACCGCGACCGTGCCCGTTTTTCCAAAATCATCTGAACCGAGGGCCGGCTGGCCATGCTGAGTTCTCTGCTGGTTTCGGCGTTTCTCATGGGGCTGGTGGGTGGGCCGCACTGCGTGGTCATGTGCGGTGGTGCCTGTGCGGGCATAGCCCGGGCCGGTGCGCCGCGCAGCACGCTGGCACTGGCCAAGTTCCAGGTCAGCCGGCTGTTGGGCTACAGCCTCATGGGTGCGCTGGCAGGCGGCACGGTGCAAGGGCTGGCGTGGATGGGTAGCCAGACCACAGTGCTGCGCCCGGTATGGACCATGCTGCATGTGGCGGCTTTGCTGCTGGGCCTTGTGCTTCTCTGGCAGGCGCGCCAGCCCGCCTTTGTGGACCAGTGGGGCCAGGCGGTGTGGCGCAGGGCACGCCCTGCCATGGCCGCCATGGGCAGCAAGGCGCCGGTGGTGCTGGGTGTGGGCTGGGCGCTCATGCCTTGCGGTCTGCTTTATTCCGCTTTGCTGGTGGCCACGCTGTCGGGTGGTGCCTTCAGTGGCGCCAGTGTCATGGCCGCGTTCGCACTGGGTACCATGGCCTCGCTCACCGTGGCGCCCTACCTGCTGCTGCGCCTGAAGGATGCAGGCTCTGGCGGCTGGGGCATGCGCCTGGCAGGGCTGGCGCTGGCCACCATCTCCGGCTGGGCCATTTACATGGGTATCACCGATCCCACGGGCCTTTGGTGCTAGCGCCCTGAACCGTTGCGCGGTGGCCACGTGGCCAGCACCAGGCCGCCCAGCGCCAGCGCGAACGCGACCCATTGCAATGGGGTTAGCCTTTCGCCCATGAACACCACGCCCACGAAGGCGGCCGTGATGGGCAGCATCACGGTGAACACACCGGCGCGGCTAGCCTCCACGCGCTGCAAGCCCGTCATCCAAAGCCAGACCGTCCAGACGCTGGCTGCCAAACCGTAAAACAGCAGCAGCCCCCACAGCGGCAGCGGTACGCTGGCAAAGTCGAATTGCCAGGCAGCCCACAGGCCCAGCGGCGTCATGAGTGCGAGCCCCCACAGGTTGATGATGGCCGAAATGCGCTTGGGCCCCAGGCCCACAGTCAGGTGTTTGCCAATGACCACGTAAGAAGCCTCGCAAACCACCGCACCGAACACCAGCAGGTTGCCCCATACGTACCACGGCAGGCCCGCCCAGGAACCCACCGGCACCCCCGGGTGAGCTACCACCGATTTGTCCAGCGAGAACAACCCTATGCCTATGGCCGCGAGCGCTATGGAGGCCAGCACGCGGCCCGACAGACGCTCCCGCAGGAACAGCCAGCTGAGTACCGCCACCACCGCCGGCAGCGCCGACATGATGACGCCCACGGCTGTGGCGGTGGTGAGCGCTATGCCGTAGAGCATGCACAGCGAGAACAGGAAGTTGCCCAGAAAGGACTCCAGGAACAGCCAGCGCCGTGTGCCGGCAGACAGGGGCGCTTCGTCAGGCGGCTTGCGCAGCCATCCGGCCATGGCCACCGCGCCTATGCCAAAGCGCAGCCATGCCAGAAGGAACACAGGCATGGCGGCCACCAGCGGCTTGGACAGCGCCACATAGCTACCCACCAGCGCCATGCTCAGCGCCAGTGCGCCGTAGGCCAGCCAGGGTGTGGTGGTGCGAGGAGACGGTGCGGGCATGAAAGTGCGTGGGTGGCAGCAGTGCCAAGGGTGGCCGCCACTGTAACCTGCAGCATTGAAAATGCATTTTCATAATACGGAAGGAAGAGATGCTGCATTGCGGCAATTTTTCTCAATATGGGAAAAGACTTTTCATATGGAGAAAATGAAAGTGCAGAGTGTTGAAAAATATAGGAAAAATAAATGTCTTATATAAGACATAAGATAGTTTTTCAGTCTTATATAAGACTAGAATTGAGCCATGCACCGAACGGACAGCGGCCACATGGGCCACCGCCAGGCAACCCAGTCAGCAACCCACCAGGAGTGAACCATGCCTCAATCTCTGAACCAACAACTGAGCCGCCAGCAGCAAATCGAAGCGCTGGAAAAAGAGTGGGCCCACAGCCCCCGCTGGAAGGGCGTCAAGCGCGGCTACACCGCCGCCGACGTGGTGCGTCTGCGCGGCAGCTTGCAGCCCGAGTACACGCTGGCCCAGCGCGGCGCAGAAAAGCTGTGGGACAAGATCAACGGTGGTTCCAAGAAAGGCTATGTGAACGCCTTTGGCGCCATCACCGCAGGCCAGGCCATGCAACAAGCCAAGGCCGGCCTGGAAGCCGTGTACCTGTCGGGCTGGCAAGTGGCCGCCGACGGCAACACCAGCGAAACC
Source organism: Serpentinimonas sp. (assembly GCA_025458665.1). Classification (GTDB taxonomy): domain Bacteria; phylum Pseudomonadota; class Gammaproteobacteria; order Burkholderiales; family Burkholderiaceae_C; genus JALOSG01. The sequence goes on along the minus strand of JALOSG010000040.1, from coordinate 4,751 downwards.
ATGTACCCCGACCAGTCGCTCTACGCCTACGACTCGGTCCCGACCATGGTGCGCCGCATCAACAACACGTTCAAGCGCGCCGATGAAATCCAGTGGAGCCGTGGCATCGAGCCGGGCAGCCCCGAGTTCATCGATTACTTCCTGCCCATCGTGGCCGATGCGGAAGCCGGTTTCGGCGGCGTGCTCAACGCCTTCGAGCTGATGAAGAACATGATTGCCTCCGGCGCGGCCGGCGTGCACTTTGAAGACCAGCTGGCCGCCGTGAAGAAGTGCGGCCACATGGGTGGCAAGGTGCTGGTGCCCACGCAGGAAGCCATCGAGAAGCTGATTGCCGCGCGCTTTGCCGCCGACGTCATGGGCGTGCCCACCATCGTGCTGGCCCGCACCGACGCCGAGGCCGCCAACCTCATCACCAGCAACCACGACGCCAACGACCAGCCGTTCCTGACCGGCGAGCGCACGCAAGAAGGCTTCTACCGCGTGAAGAACGGCCTGGAGCAGGCCATCAGCCGCGGCGTGGCCTACGCACCCTACGCCGACCTGGTGTGGTGCGAGACCGGTGTACCCGACATTGGCTTTGCCCGCGAGTTTGCGCAGGCCGTGCACGCCGCCTGCCCGGGCAAGCTGCTGTCCTACAACTGCTCGCCGTCGTTCAACTGGAAGAAAAACTTGAACGACAAGCAGATTGCCACCTTCCAGGAAGACCTGTCTGCGCTGGGCTACAAGTACCAGTTCATCACGCTGGCCGGTATCCACATCAACTGGTACAACACCTTCCAGTTTGCCCACGCTTACGCCAACGGCGAAGGCATGAAGCACTACGTGGAGCAGGTGCAGGAGCCCGAATTCGCCGCCCGCGACAAGGGTTACACCTTCGTGTCGCACCAGCAGGAAGTGGGCGCCGGTTACTTCGACGACGTGACCACCGTGATCCAGGGCGGTTCTTCCAGCGTGAAGGCCCTGACCGGGTCCACCGAAGAAGAGCAGTTCCACTGAAATTCCGCACAGGAACACCACCGGCCCGGCCCGCCAGAAGCGGGGCGGGCTTTTGTGGGAAAATCGACACAGCGCGGCCACCCCCGCGCTGTTTTGTTTTCTGGAATCCCGACATGCTGAACATCACGCTCCCCGACGGCTCCCAGCGTCAGTTTCCCGGCCCCGTGACTGTGGCCGAAGTGGCTGCATCCATAGGCACCGGTCTGGCCAAGGCCGCACTGGCGGGCCGTGTGAACGACCGGCTGGTGGACACGTCGTTCCGCATGGAGCAGGACAGCCGCCTGGCCATCGTCACGGCCAAGGACGCCGATGGGCTCGAGATCATCCGCCACTCCACCGCCCACCTGCTGGCCTATGCGGTGAAGGAGCTGTTCCCGGAAGCGCAGGTCACCATCGGCCCCGTGGTGGACAACGGCTTTTATTACGACTTTGCCTACAAGCGCCCCTTCACGCCCGAAGATCTGGGGGCCATTGAAAAGCGCATGGCCGAACTGGCCGCCAAGGACGAGCCCGTGGTGCGCCGCGTGCTGCCCCGCGACGAGGCGGTGGCCTACTTCAAGGGCCTGGGCGAGCACTACAAGGCCGAGATCATTGCCAGCATTCCGGCCAACGAAGACGTGAGCCTGTACCGCGAGGGTGCTTTCGAGGACCTGTGCCGCGGCCCCCACGTGCCCAGCACCGGCAAGCTGAAGCACTTCAAGCTCATGAAGGTGGCCGGCGCCTACTGGCGCGGTGACCAGAACAACGAGCAACTGCAGCGCGTGTACGGCACCGCCTGGGCCACCAAGGAAGAACTCCAGCAGTACCTGACCATGCTGGAGGAAGCCGAGAAGCGCGACCACCGCAAACTGGGCCGCGAACTCGACCTGTTCCACATCGACGACCACGCCCCGGGCCTGGTGTTCTGGCACCCCAAGGGCTGGACGCTGTGGCAGGAGGTGGAGCAGTACATGCGCGCGGTGTACCGCAACAACGGCTACCAGGAGGTCAAGGGGCCGCAGATTCTGGACCAGTCGCTGTGGGAGAAAACTGGCCACTGGGACAAGTACCGCGACAACATGTTCGTGACCGAGAGCGAAAAGCGCGACTACGCCTTGAAGCCCATGAACTGCCCAGGCCACGTGCTGATTTACAAGCACGGCATCAAGAGCTACCGCGACCTGCCGCTGCGCTTCGGTGAATTTGGCCAGTGCCACCGCAACGAACCCAGCGGCGGCCTGCACGGCATCATGCGGGTGCGTGGATTCACGCAGGACGACGGCCACATCTTCTGCACCGAAGACCAGATCCTGGCCGAGTGCGATGCCTTCACCACGCTGCTCAAGAAGGTGTATGCCGACTTCGGCTTCACCGAAATTCTGTACAAGGTGGCCACCCGGCCGGCGGCACGCATCGGCTCCGACGAGTTGTGGGACAAGGCCGAAGGCGCACTGATCCAGAGCCTGAAGGATTCGGGCTGCGAGTACGTGATTTCACCCGGCGATGGCGCCTTCTACGGCCCCAAGGTGGAGTACACCCTGAAGGACGCGATTGGGCGCGAATGGCAGTGCGGCACCATCCAGGTGGACTTCAACCTGGCCGAGCGGCTGGATGCCGAGTACGTGGCTGAAAGCGGCGAGAGAAAACGCCCCGTGATCCTGCACCGCGCCATCGTGGGCAGCCTGGAGCGCTTCATCGGTATCCTCATCGAACAGCATGCGGGCGCCCTGCCCACGTGGCTGGCGCCGGTGCAGGTGGCGGTGCTCAACATCACCGATGCGCAGGCCGATTACTGTCGCGAAATAGCCAAAGCGCTGCAAAATCAAGGGCTTAGGGTCACCACCGACCTGCGCAACGAGAAAATAACGTATAAAATACGCGAGCATTCGATGCAGAAGCTGCCCTACATCGTAGTGGTAGGGGAAAAAGAACGTGCCGCCGAGTCGGTGGCCGTGCGAGCACGCGGCAACCAGGACCTGGGCGTCATGCCTCTGGAAGCGTTTGCCCAACGCATACTCTCCGACGTGAAGCAAAAGGCCTGAGCGCCGCTGGCGAGCAGGTCTGGGGCTGGCGCGCTGCATTGCCGTTTTTATCTGGACAAAGGATTTCACCATCGCTACCAACTTTCGTGACCGTCGCCAACGCGAGGAACGTCAACACCGCCTGAACCGGGAGATCAACGTCCCGGAAGTCCGCCTGACCGGCCCCGAGGGAGAAGCCATCGGTATCGTCAGCATCAACGAAGCGCTGCGCATGGCCGGCGACCTCGATGTGGACCTGGTGGAGATTGCGGCTACGGCGACTCCGCCGGTGTGCCGACTGATCGACTACGGCAAGTTCAAGTACGCGGAACAGAAGAAGGCTGCCGAGGCAAAAGCCAAGCAAAAGGTGATCGAGGTCAAGGAAATCAAGTTCCGCCCGGGCACCGACGATGGCGACTATCACATCAAGATGCGCAACATCCGGCGGTTTCTGGATGATGGTGACAAGTGCAAGGTGACGTTGCGGTTCCGCGGTCGCGAGATCACCCACCAGGATTTGGGGCTCGCGCTGTTGAACCGCATTCGCGACGAACTCGGTGACTCGATTGTGGTGGAGCAATTCCCCAAACTCGAAGGCCGACAGATGATCATGATGATCGCCCCGGGCCGTAAAAAGGCCGGGGGCGGCAAGCCGGCGCCGGAAGCGGTGTCGGCCAGCGAAGGAGCCTGAGGCTTTTTCGTTCAGGGCGGTGTGGGTCGGTCACCCATGCCACCCCAAGTGGCTCGGGGCCAACAAGTCCGTGATGGGGTTCACGGCGCCTCACGAGCACAAACCATAAGGAGCATGTCATGCCCAAAATGAAGACCAAGAGCAGTGCGAAAAAGCGTTTTCGCGTTCGTCCCGGTGGGACCGTCAAGCGCGGTCAAGCCTTCAAGCGTCACATCCTGACCAAGAAGACCACCAAGAACAAGCGCCAGTTGCGTGGTGCAGTCAATGTGCATGAGACCAACATGGGTCACATGGCACAAATGCTGCCCTTTGCTGGGCTGTAATTCAACACGACGAACAAGGAGTAAGCTATGCCTCGCGTCAAACGTGGTGTCACCGCACGTGCCCGTCACAAAAAAGTTCTGAAGCTGGCCAAGGGTTTCCGTGGCCGCCGTGGCAACGTCTTCCGTATCGCCAAGCAGGCGGTCATGAAGGCCGGCCAATACGCCTACCGCGACCGCCGTGCCAAAAAGCGCGTGTTCCGTCAGCTGTGGATTGCGCGTATCAACGCCGCAGCCCGCGAATTGGGTCTGACCTACAGCCAGTTTGCCAACGGCCTGAAAAAAGCCGCCATCGAGATCGACCGCAAGGTGCTGGCCGACCTGGCCGTGCACGACAAGGCCGCTTTTGGCCAGATTGTCCAGCAGGTCAAGACCAAGCTGGCCGCTTGATGAATACCGGGTTGTTCTGAGCGAGAATACCCGGCTTGAGGGGCCAGCGCTGAACGGCACTGGCCCTTTTTCATTCCCCACCGAGAACCGTTGAGATGAGCGACCTCGATGCACTGGTGCAATCGGCCCGCGAACTGTTTGCGCAGGCCCTCACCCCCGCCGATCTGGAAAACGCCAAAGCCCAGTTTCTGGGCAAAAGCGGTCGCATGACCGAGCTCATGAAAGGCATGGCGGCGCTGAGCGTGGACGAGAAAAAGACCCGCGGCGCGGCCATCAACGTGGCCAAACAGGCCATCGAGGCCGCCTTGAACGACCGCCGACAGGCGCTGGCCGAGGCGGAGTTACAACGTCAGT
>JALOSG010000212.1 GCA_025458665.1 Serpentinimonas sp. | reverse complement strand
TCCCGCCCACACGGACGCGATGGCGTTGGCGAGTTGCGCATCCCCGACGTTGGTTGTGCTCCTGAGAAGGCCACGGAGATCGAAGCCGCTGACGGCGAAGAGACAGGTGAACAACCGCCCTTCAGTGGACAGTCTGGCCCGGTTGCAGTCACCACAGAAGGCTTGGGTCACGCTGCTGATCACGCCGATTTCGCCCAGGGAGGGTTGGTGTTGTCCATCTGAGCCTTTGTAGCCCCAGCGCTGTGCGGTTTCGCCTTGCGCGGATGCGGGCAGCTGCACCAAGGGCATGTGTTCGCAGATCTGCTGAACGATGTTTTCACTGGGCACCACCGCATTCAGGTTCCATCCGTTGGTGGAGCCGACATCCATGAACTCTATGAAGCGCAGTGCGACGCCCGTTCCCTGAAAAAAGCGGGCCATGGGAAGGACTTCGTGATCGTTGACGCCACGCTTGACCACCATGTTGACCTTGATGTTCGCGATGCCGGCCGCCTGGGCGGCTTCGATGCCTTCCAGCACCTTGGCCACTGGAAAGTCCACGTCGTTCATGCGTTTGAACACCTGGTCGTCCAGCGCATCAAGGCTGATCGTCACGCGGTTCAGACCTGCCGCCTTGAGGCTCTTGGCTTTGCGGGCCAGCAGAGATCCGTTGGTGGTCATCGTCAAGTCGATGTCATCGCCTTCTCTGGTGTGCAGCTCGGCCAGCTGAACCAGCAAGCTTTCGAGGTTCTTGCGCAGCAGGGGCTCGCCACCGGTCAGGCGAATCTTGCGGACACCCAGTGCGACGAACTGCCGGGCCACGCGGGTGATTTCTTCGAAGCTGAGCAACGAGGAGTGGGGCAGGTAGCGGTAGTCGTTGCCGAACACCTCTTTGGGCATGCAGTAGGCACAGCGGAAATTGCAGCGGTCGGTGACGCTGATGCGCAGATCCCGCAGTGGGCGATGCAGCCTGTCGCGCAGTTCTTCGTCCTCAGATAGGGAGCGGGGGACTTGATGCAGCACCTGATGCGTCACTTGTCGGTGGTCGATCAGGGGAATGACGCGGGCCAGCAGGGGTTCACCCATCGCAAATCTCCGGGCAGGGTACTGTTGGGAATGGAGTGCGGAGGTCTCTGCTCAGAGTGTGCTCACAAACTGGCAATCTTCTGGATGCAGCCGTTGGGCCTTGCGCTTGGTCACAGTGCCGATGTTGAGGAAGCAGACCGCTTCCTCACCGGGTCTGAGCGAGAACAGTTCGCGCATGCGAGGCGATTGCATGGCCTGACCACTGGTCAGGCCAGCTCCATAGCCCTGTCCCTGGGCCATCAGCAGCACGTTTTGCACCGCGCCGCCCACCGACACCATGCGCTCCAGCACTGGAATGGGCGGCTCGCAGTCGCCCAACCTGGCCACCACCAGCATCAGCACCGGTGCGCGATAGGCCTTCTCGCGCGCGGTCTCGATCTGTTCCAGCGTGGCGCCCGGGTCGCGGTCCACCAGTGCCAGCGCGAACACCTCGGCCAGCAACGCACGCTTGTCGGGAGGCACGATGACGAAACGCCAGGGTCGGACCAGGCCATGGTCAGGTGCTGCAGCGGCACTGCGAAACATCTGGCGCAGCTCGGATGCGCTGGGTCCAGGCTCCACCAGGCGCTTGGGTGAGATGTTCTGGCGCGAGGTGATTGTGGTCTCGATGAACTCGCAGCCATCGGTCTCTGGGATAGACGTCTGGGGCGTTCGGTCCAAGTCCGACTGCGGTGAAGGAGGGTGTGGTGTGTGGCCCAACGGGGTCTCCAGTCTGTCGTTGAACGAGAAAGGGTGGCCGGAGCCACCCTTTCCGGAGTTCATCACGCGAAGCGGCGGTCTTTGAAGGAGATGGACTTCTTGTAGTCGTCCACGCTGCCCACGCGCTTGATGCCACCCCAGGTTCCCTTGTAGTAGGGCACCACGTTGCGGTCTACCCACGAGGTCACCACGTCACCCGCCACGCCTTTGATGTAGCCAAAGAGCATGAAGGTCTGCCCGGGCTTGAGCGCCTTGAGCGGGTAGGCCATGGCGTAGGTGCTGCCGAAGTCGTTGTAGATCTCGACCACGTCACCCGCCGCCACGCCCAGTGCCTTCGCGTCGTCCGGATTCATCTCGATGTAGGCCATCGGGTAGCGATCACGCACGAAGCTGTTGTACTGGTCGTGGTAGGCGGTCTGCCAGACCTCGTTGGCACGGCCCTGGTTGATCCAGAACTTGTACTTGCGCTTCTGCTCGGCCACCAGGGCGGGCAGGCCGTTCCATGGCGCAGGCTTGAAGTGGGCCTTACCGTCCTTGGTGCTGAACTTGCCGTCGGCGTACTCCATCTCCGTGCCGATCAGCTTTCCGTCCTTGACCTCCTTGATGGGCAGTTGCACGCCGTTGTTGCCGGCCTTGCGCAGCAGTTCGTAGGTGGCCAGATAGCCGGTGTCACCGCCCTGGCTGTCGATGGGCTCGACCCCAGGGCGACCCGCTCGGCGGAAGCCGTCGTTGAAAGCATCTTCTTCGGTCTTCCAGTTGAAGCCGTCAAAGCGCTTGACCATGTCGGCCTTGCCGTCCTTCTGGTACATCGCCTTCAGGGTGTTGGCGATGTCGGCTGCGATCAGGCAGTCGGGCTTGGCCGAGCCGGGCGGGTCCATGAACTTCTCGGACAGGCGCATGCGGCGCTCGCCGTTCATGGATGTCAGGTTCATCTCGCCCGGATGGGTGGCCGGGAACAGCAGGTGCGCGTCGTCGGCCAGCTGGGTGGGGTAGAGGTTCATGGCGGCCACGAACATGCCGCCCTGGTACTTGCAGGCGTTGTAGATCACGTCCACCAGTTGCTCGGTGCTCGCACCACGTGCCCGTGCAATCGCCTCGTCCACGATCTTGGCGCGTTTGCTCAGCACCAGGCGGTGCTGTTCGGCGTTCAACGTGGTCTGGTAGGGGTTGGTACCCCACAGCGTGTACATCAGGCCTTTGCCAGCGATGACCTCCTGGTCGATGTAGATTTTGCTGTCGCCGGGGTACGGCGGGCGGGTGTAGCCCTCCTGGTGGCCACCCAGGCGGCACACGCCAGTGCCGCGACGACCGACGTTTTCGGTGGCCAGCACCAGGCTCACCAGCGCGCTCTGGATGACGTAGTTGTCATTGCCCCAGATGATGCCCTTCTCATACGGATGGAAAGTGCGCGGACGGTGGCCGCTGGCCTTGGGCTTGTAGGCCCATTCGGCGGCTTGCTTGATCTGGGCCACGGTGAGACCGGTGGCTTTGGCGCCATCTTCCAGACTCATGCGGTTGGTCTTGACCGCGTCCTCATAGCCGCTGGTGTGTTTGGCGATGAAGTCCTTGGCAACCCATCCCTGCTGAACCACGTAGGTGAACAGCGTGTTGAACAGTGCGGTGTCGGTGCCGGGCTGGATGTCGAGGTGCAACACATTTTCTTTGCCCGCCACCTGCTCGCAGATCGCCACGGTGGCCGAGCGGCGAGGGTCCACGATGATGACCTTTGCCGCGGCGGCCGTCTCACCCGGGAACCACTTCTTTTTCTTGTCCACAGTGGAGCCAGAGAGGTTGGCCACCCAGTGGTTCAGGAAGTAGTTGGTCTGGGTTTCGTAGGGGTTGGCGCCGGTGCACAGGATGCAGTCGGCCAGCTGCGCGTCTTCGTAGCTGTTGTTCAGCTCGCCCACACCCATGTCGCGCGTGGCGTGGCACTCGGAGTTGTAGGCCGGGCGGTTGTGGATGCGCACCATCGGCGTCTTGAGCGCGCTGAACATCAGCTTGCCGGTGCCCCAGGTGTTCTCGAAACCGCCACCCGCGCCGCCATGGTCGAAGCAGTCGTAGAAAAGCCCGTCCGGACCGTCGTTGTCCAGAATCTTCTTGGTCAGTCCGGCGTAGATGGCCAGGGCTTGCTCCCAGCTGGTATCGAGCCACTGGTCCCCGCGCTTGATGCGCGGGTGCTTCAGCCGTTCGCGCGCAACGCCGTCATGGGTGTACATGTAGCTGGCCATCTTGCCGCCGCGGGTGGACGACAGACCGCTGTTCACGACGCATTCCTTGTCGGGAACGATCATGATGTTCCACTTCTTGCCGCCCTTGTCGGTGATGGTGTTGGTCATCGCCCGGGTCAGCGTGGTGGCAAACGGCGGCAGCTGCGTGCGGAAGTCCAGGCCCAGCGCGTTCTGGTCGGGCGCGCGCCCGCCCTCCGTGTTGTGGTCCCACTTGTAGGCGTGGTAGCCACATCCGACGATGCAGAAGTGGCAGGTCATGTTGGTCTTTTGCGCGTCCTTCGGGGGCAGCGCGATGCGGTCATTGATTTGCGTGGTC
>JALOSG010000039.1 GCA_025458665.1 Serpentinimonas sp. | reverse complement strand
CCGGGGGGCGTGACGTGAGCAGAAACTCTCCGTTGGCACGCAGCAGGATACCCACCGCCACATCCACTACGGGACGGGTATCTGATGCGTCAATGGTGCGGGGCCGCTCGGCGTCGGCCACCAGAACGGAGGCCTGGGCAGCCGCCCCAGGCTCAGGCGGCTGCGCCACGGTTGCCCGCGTAATCGCGCGCGAACTGGTAGGCCACGCGGCCACTGCGCGAACCCCGCTCCAACGCCCAGACCAGGGCCAGCGGGCGCGCCGCTTCAAAGTCGGCGTCTGGCACACCGTAATGACCCAGCCACTGGTACACCACGCTGAGGTATTCGTCCTGGCTGAAGGGATAGAAGCTGACCCACAGCCCGAACCGCTCGGACAGCGAGATTTTCTCCTCCACCACCTCGCCCGGGTGCACCTCGCCATCGGGCGTGTGGGTGTAGCTCAGGTTCTCCTTCATGTACTCGGGCAGCAGGTGGCGCCGGTTGCTGGTGGCGCAGATGAGCACATTGGGGCTGGCCGCCGACACCGAACCATCGAGGATGGATTTGAGCGCCTTGTAGCCCGACTCGCCATCCTCGAAGCTCAGGTCATCGCAGAAGATGAGAAAGTACTCGGGGCGGCCCGCCACCAGATCGACAATGTCGGGCAGATCGGTGAGGTCGGACTTGTCTACCTCGATGAGCCGCAGGCCTTGCGTCGCGTACTCGTTCAGGCAGGCTTTGATGAGCGAGCTTTTGCCCGTGCCGCGGGCACCGGTGAGCAGCACGTTGTTGGCGGGCAGGCCGCGCACGAAATGCTCGGTGTTGCGCTGGATTTTCTCTTTCTGGTCGTCAATTTCGCGCAGGTCAGACAGGCGCATCGGCGCCACTTGCCGCACGGGCTCCAGCACGCCGTGGGCACCCCGCTTGCGGTAACGGAATGCGATGGAGGCAGTCCAGTCGGGCTGCGCCATGGGCTGAGGCAGCACCGCCTCCACACGCTGCAGCAGCGCTTCGGCGCGCAGCAGCAGGCGTTCAAAGTGTTCGTTCATGCGTGGCGTGCAGCCGGGTTCAGCTGCGGTAGTCGGCGTTGATGGTGACGTAGTCGTGCGAAAAGTCGCAGGTCCAGACGGTCTCGGTGGCTACACCCCGGCCCAGCCCCACCCGCACGCGGATTTCGCTTTGCTGCATCACGCGGGCGGCGTCGGGCTCGCGGTAATCGGGGTGGCGGCCACCCCGGGTCACCACATGCACATCGTCCAGATGCAGCTCGATCAGGTTCTGATCGAGGTCGGAAATGCCCGCATAGCCCACTGCCGCCAGAATACGGCCAAGGTTGGGATCGCTGGCAAAGAAGGCGGTTTTCACCAGCGGGGAATGCGCAATGGCGTAAGCCACCTGCAGGCACTCCGCCTGGTTTTGGCCGCCCGACACCTCCACCGCGATGAATTTGGTGGCGCCCTCACCGTCCCGCACGATGGCGTGGGCCAGGGTCTGCGCCACCTCGCGCAGGGCCGCCAGCAGCGTTTGCCCGGCGGCGCTGTCCAGCGACGTGATCGTGGCGTTGCCCGCCTTCTGCGTGGCCACCACCATGAAGCTGTCGTTGGTGGACGTGTCGCCGTCCACTGTGATGCGGTTGAACGAATGGTCGGCCAGTTGGCGGGCCAGCACGGGCAGCAGTTCGGGCGCCACACAGGCATCGGTGGCCACAAAACCCAGCATGGTGGCCATGTTGGGGCGGATCATGCCCGCGCCTTTGGCAATACCGGTCATGGACACCGCTTTGCCGTCCAAAGTGATCTGGCGGCTGGCGGCTTTGGCCACCGTGTCGGTGGTCATGATGCCTTCGGCGGCTTTGAGCCAGTGGCCGGGCGCTGCATCGGCGATGGCGGCCGGCAGGCCCGCCACAATGCGCTGCACTGGCAGCGGCTCCATGATCACGCCGGTGGAAAACGGCAGGATTTGGCCGGGCGCCACCTGCAACAGCTGCGCCATGGCCTCGCAAGTCTGGCGCGCATGGGCCAAACCCGGCGCGCCTGTACCGGCGTTGGCGTTGCCGGTGTTGATGACCAGCGCTCGGATGCCAGGCCCGCCCGCCTGCGCGGCGGACAGGTGCTGCTGGCACACCTGAACCGGGGCTGCGCAATAGCGGTTCTGGGTGAATACACCCGCCACCGCGGCTCCTTCGTCCAGCAGAAACACCGTCAGGTCTTTGCGGTTGGCTTTGCGCACGCCGGCCTCGGTCACGCCAATACGCACGCCCGCCACTGGCCACAGGTCTTGGGCCAGCGGAGCGGTCCAGTTCACGGCCATGGTATCTCCTGCAGCAAAAAATCAGTGGGACGGGAACAGGCTCAGCTCAATTTGCCGTGGCACTGCTTGTACTTTTTCCCGCTGCCGCAGGGGCAGGGGTCGTTGCGGCCTACGCGAGGGACTTCACCCGCAGCAGCAGCCGTACCGGCTCCCACCCCCGCCATGGGCGCGGTGCCACCCAGCAGACCACGGTCGCGCTGTACCTCGGGCTCACCGGTTTCAGTGGGTGCGGTGTAGGTGACGTTGCTCAGGTGTTCGGCACGCTCTTCCATTTGCTGCGCGGCCTCGGTCACCTGTTCGCGCGACTGCACCTTCACGTTCATCAGGAGGCGGGTCACTTCGTTGCGCACCACGTCCAGCAGCTGGGCAAAGAGCAAGAAAGCTTCGCGCTTGTATTCCTGCTTGGGCTGCTTCTGGGCGTAGCCGCGCAAGTGGATACCCTGGCGCAGGTAGTCCAGCGCGCTCAGGTGGTCGCGCCAGCGCGCATCGATGGTTTGCAGCAACACCACGCGCTCGAAAGCGGTGAAGCTTTCGCGGCCCACCAGCTGCACCTTGGCTTCATAAGCTTCATGGGCCGTCTTGACCACCCGCTCCAGAATGTCTTCGTCGGACATGGACTCGGCGTCGGCCAGCATCTGGGACAGTGGCAGGCTGATGCCAAAGTCGTCGGCCAGCGCGCGTTCCAGCGCCGGCAGGTCCCACTGCTCCTCCACGCTCTGCTCGGGCACGTGTTCACGCACCAGCGCTGTGAAACAGCCTTCGCGCAAGGCGGCTATCTGGGCGCTCACGTCCATCGCGTCGATGATGTCGTTGCGCTGCTGGTAAATCACCTTGCGCTGGTCGTTGGAGACATCGTCGTATTCCAGCAGCTGCTTGCGGATATCGAAGTTGCGGGCCTCGACCTTGCGCTGCGCGCTCTCGATGGAGCGTGTCACCATGCCGGCTTCAATGGCCTCGCCCTCTGGCATCTTGAGGCGTTCCATGATGGCGCGCACCCGGTCGCCGGCAAAAATCCGCATCAGCGAATCGTCCAGGCTCAGGTAGAAGCGCGAAGAACCCGGGTCACCCTGCCGCCCAGCACGGCCACGCAGCTGGTTGTCGATGCGGCGGCTCTCGTGCCGTTCGGTGGCAATGATGCGCAAGCCGCCCAGCGACTTGACCTTCTCGTGGTCCTGCTGCCACTGTTGGCGCGCAGCCTCCATGCGCTGCGCACGGGTGGCCTCGTCCAGCGCCGGGTCCGCCTCTATGGCGGCCAGCATTTTTTCCAGGTTGCCACCCAGCACAATGTCGGTACCGCGGCCCGCCATGTTGGTGGCAATGGTGATGGCACCCGGGCGGCCCGCCTGCACAATGATGTCGGCCTCGCGGGCATGCTGTTTGGCGTTCAGTACCTCGTGCGGCAGCTTCTCTTTCTGCAGCAGCTGCGCAATGATTTCCGAATTCTCGATGGACGACGTACCCACCAGCACCGGCTGGCCGCGTTCGTGGCACTCGCGGATATCGTCGATGGCGGCCTTGTACTTCTCGGGCGTGGTCTTGTACACGCGGTCCAGCTCATCGCGCCGCGCGCTGGGGCGGTTGGGCGGAATGATGGCGGTTTCCAGACCATAGATTTCCTGGAACTCGTAGGCTTCGGTGTCCGCGGTACCCGTCATGCCGCACAGCTTGGTGTACAGGCGGAAGTAGTTCTGGAAGGTGATGGAGGCCAGCGTCTGGTTCTCGGGCTGGATGTTCACGCCCTCTTTCGCCTCCACCGCCTGGTGCAGACCATCGCTCCAGCGGCGGCCCGCCATGAGGCGGCCGGTGAACTCGTCCACAATGACGATCTCGCCGCCCTGGTTCACGTAATGCTGGTCGCGGTGGTAGAGGTGGTGGGCCTTGAGTGCGGTCACCAAATGGTGCATCAGCGCGATGTTGGCGGGGTCGTACAGCGACGCGCCCGGAGGCAGCAAGCCGGCCTCGCTGAGCAGACGCTCCGCGTTTTCGTGACCGTCTTCGGTCATGAAGACCTGGTGGGTTTTCTCGTCCACCGTGAAGTCGCCGGGCGTGATCACACCCTCGCCAGTGCGCGGGTCGGCCTCGCCCTCCTGCTTGGTCAGGCGCGGCACCACCTTGTTGATGGCGATGTACAGCGCAGTCTGGTCTTCGGCCTGCCCGCTGATGATCAGCGGCGTGCGCGCTTCGTCAATCAGGATGGAGTCCACCTCGTCCACGATGGCGTAGTTCAGGCCCCGCTGCACGCGGTCGCGTGCTTCGTAGACCATGTTGTCGCGCAGGTAATCGAAGCCGTACTCGTTGTTGGTACCGTAGGTGATGTCGGAGCCGTAAGCCGCCTGCTTTTCCTCGCGGGTCAGCAGCGGCAGGTTGATACCCACGCTCAGGCCCAGGAAGTTGTACAGGCGTCCCATCCACTGCGCATCGCGGCTGGCCAGGTAGTCGTTCACCGTGACCACGTGCACACCTTTGCCAGTGAGCGCGTTCAGGTAGACCGGCAACGTGGCGGTCAGGGTCTTGCCCTCGCCGGTGCGCATTTCGGCAATCTTGCCGTGGTGCAGCGCCAAGCCACCCAGGAGCTGTACGTCGAAATGGCGCATCTTCATCACGCGCTTGCTGGCTTCGCGAACAGTGGCAAAGGCCTCGGGAAGGAGTGCGTCCAGCGCTTCGCCTTGCGCCAGGCGCGCGCGGAACGCTTCGGTCTTGCCCTGCAGTTCGGCATCGCTCAGCTTCTCGAACTGCACCTCCATGGCATTGATGCGCTCTACCGTCTTGCGGTAAGTCTTGAGGAGCCGGTCGTTGCGGCTACCGAACAGCTTGGTGAGGAATTGGATGGCCATAAGTGCAGGCCCCGCCGACGCAGCCCCTCCGGAGGCGTACGTCTTTGCATCAGCGGGGAGATTCTTCCTTGGGAGATGGGACGCCAGGCAAAGCCCGACCCTGGTCGGCCCTAAGGCCGTCGTGCAGACATTTTAGCGGCCCGGCGGAGGGCCCGCGGCCGAACCGGGGCTAGCGCCGACCTCTGGCTGCAGAGTAGTGACCTGCTGGCGAACCAGTCGTTCACCAGCATCCAGAAAAACTTCAGGGTTTTGGGCCACGCCCGAAACCAGCACCTCGAAATGGAGGTGCGGGCCTGTGGATCGCCCGGTGTTACCCACGTCGGCAATGTGCTGCCCGCGGCGCACCAGATCACCCACCTTCACCCTCAGCCTTGAGGCGTGCGCGTAGCGGGTGGACAGACCGTTGCCATGGTCAATCTCCACCATACGGCCGTAGGCCGAATGCCAGTCTGACACCACCACCACTCCGCCTGCAGCGGCCAGGATGGGTGTGCCAGTGGGAGCGGGAAAGTCCAGCCCGCTGTGCATGGCACGCTGACCATTGAAGGGGTCTATGCGCCAGCCGAAGCGGGAGCCCAGTTCCACGCCCGGGACCGGTGTCTCGGTGGGAATCATGTACTGGCGTATCCGTTGGTCGTACAAGCGCGACTCCATCATGGTCAGCCAGTCGGTCTGCCCAGCCGCGGTGGAATCCACCGAGCCCAAGGCGGCATCCAGATCTTCCATACTCAGGGGCGAGGGCTGAAGCAGCACGCCTCCACCTCCTTCGGTACCTCGCGGCAGTGGCTCCACCCCCGCGAGTCCCGCCACCCTCTCACTCAGCGACTCGAGCTGCGCCATGCGCGCCTGGATCTGCCCCACCCGTTGGGCCATGGCCTCCAGCCGCTCACGCAGATGCAGTTCTTCGGCCGCCTGGTTGTGGGTGGAAAGAAGAAGCCTTACTGGCCCGAGCACCGAGGCCAGCAGCCCTTTCTCATCATCCGAAGCGGTGCCCGCGCTGGCGGGGGTTTCTGCCCCGGATGGGGTGGTGTGTTCGTGGTGAGCGGCTGCCGCCAGTGGGTCTGTGGCAGCCTCGGCGTCGTGGGCGTGTGCAGGGTCGGGCGCAATGCCGGGGAGCGGCGATGTCAGCGTTGCGCGGGCTTCCCGGTCAATCTCTGCCTCGACGGCGGCCACAATACGCTGGGTCAGGATCCAGTGGTACGCGGCCACCGAGATGGCAGAGACCAGAACCGCCGCGGCCAACGCCACCAGCACCAGCCGCACACCGTCCAGATGCAGCGCGCGGCGGCGTGCGAGCCAGGCGTCGGTGATAATGACTTGCATGTCGGGAATCCTCTTCAGTCTTGGGCCCTTGGGCAACCAGCCCGGGGCCTGAAGTCCAGCGCGTTGCACCCATGGGTACATTCAGCCTTCAACAGGCGGCCGCGTCTTCACCAGAACTGGCCCGGGTGGCGGAGCGCATCCGACAGTCGGGCGCGATGTTGCGCGCAGTTCTACCACTGATACCGCCGCCCATGCAAGCCCACGTAACGCCCGGTCCCGTGGACGATGCGGAATGGTGCCTGCTGGTGCCCAACGTGGCCATGGCCAGCAAGCTTCGCCAGTTGGGTCCACTGCTGACCCAGCACCTCCAGCAGCAAGGGATACCACTGCGGCGCCTCAGGATCAAGGTACGTACGCCCTGAGTCCGCGCGGTCACACGGGGACGTTGGTGCCGCTTGTCGGAATCGAACTGACGACCTACCGCTTACAAGGCGGTTGCTCTACCAACTGAGCTAAAGCGGCATGCGGCGAATTCTACTTGACCCGGGTGAGCGTGGGTCGCGTGGGTGGCGTGCTGGGTGGCTCGGGAGGCAGCCCGGAGTCGCTCGCGGCTGGGGGTGTTGCTGCGGAGGTATCCCCAGGACCGTCGCTGCCCGCATCGTCGCTGTGGCTGCTCACCAACTGAAGGCCCTTGCCGCCAGCATGGATGGATGTGGATGCTTCGCCCGCCGCATCGCTCTCGGTCCGCGGCTCCGGGGGCGAAGCCCCGACCGCCGTCAGTACCGCAGATGAGCCCTCGGTCGGTGTCGCACCCTGGGTGGGAGGCACAGGTGGCGCCGGGAATGCCATACCCTGACCGTTTTCCCTGGCGTAAATGGCCACCACGTGGTCCACCGGGATGACCAATTCGCGGGCCACCCCACCGAAACGCGCCTTGAACTCGATGAACTCGTTACCGAGGAGCAATTGCCCGGTGGCGTCGTAACTCACGTTCAGCACGATCTCGTGGTTTTTCACGTGCTCACGCGGGACCTTCACACTGTCGTCCACGCGGACAGCAATGTAGGGCGAAAACCCGTGATCGGTACACCACTCGTGCAGCGCCCGGATCAGATAAGGGCGGGTACTCGGGATCGGGTCCTTGCTCATCGGGCTGCCGTTCGCGCTTACTTGCGCATGACCTTCTCGGAGGGTGTCAGCGCCTCAATGTACGCCGGTCGCGAGAAGATGCGCTCTGCGTATTTCAGCAGGGGCGCTGCGTTCTTGCTCAGTTCGATGCCGTAGTAGTCCAGGCGCCATAGCAAGGGCGCAATGGCCACATCGAGCATGGAGAAGTTTTCACCCAGCATGTACTTGTTCTTCAGGAACACCGGGGCCAGCTGGGTAAGGCGGTCGCGAATGTGGCTTTTGGCCTTGTCCAGCGTCTTGTCGCTGCCCTTGTTGCCACGGGCTTCCAGCGCCGACACGTGAGTGAACAACTCTTTCTCGAAGTTCAGCAGAAACAGGCGCACGCGGGCGCGGTCGACAGGATCTCCGGGCATGAGTTGCGGGTGGGGGAAACGCTCGTCGATGTACTCGTTGATGATGTTCGATTCGTAGAGGATCAGGTCCCGCTCAACAAGAATGGGGACTTGCCCGTACGGGTTCATCACGGCGATGTCTTCGGGCTTGTTGTACAGGTCCACATCGCGGATCTCGAAGTCCATGCCTTTCTCGAACAGGACGAAACGGCAACGGTGCGAATAGGGACAAGTAGTGCCCGAGTACAAAACCATCATGATGAAAACTCCTCGCTCACGAAAACAAAAAACAGTGGGTTGCTGTGGAAGCCCTGGGGCTGTACAGCAACACCACTGTGCAGACGCACCCGGTGGTGCGCCGTCCGGACTGGACTGTTACTTGATATCTTTCCAGTAGGCTGCGTTCAGGCGCCAGGCCACCACGGTGAATACCGCGAGGAAGAGCAGAACCAGAACACCCATGCGGACGCGGTCGTTCTGACCCGGCTCCGCCATCCACTGCATGAAACCCACCAGATCGGCAATGGCATTGTCGTATTCCGCGGCAGTCATGGCCCCAGGCGTTACTTCTTCCCATCCACGGAAAA
This sequence comes from Serpentinimonas sp., assembly GCA_025458665.1. Taxonomy (GTDB): domain Bacteria; phylum Pseudomonadota; class Gammaproteobacteria; order Burkholderiales; family Burkholderiaceae_C; genus JALOSG01. The sequence goes on along the minus strand of JALOSG010000039.1, from coordinate 6,959 downwards.
CCTCCACTTCGTGACCGCGGCTGGTGACGGTCTCGAAAATCGGGCGGCGTTCACCCTGCAACTCCCACAGCGGGTTGGGCATACCTACGTTGGGAAACGCGAGGTTGTTCCAGCCGGTGAGTTTTTCACCGTCGCGGTAATAGGTGCGCAGGAAGGTGTACAGGTAATCCGGGCCCGAGTGGCCGCCGATGGCAGCGCGGGAACGGGCCACCAAAGTCAGGTCGGGGGGCGCTGCACCAAACCACTCCTTGGCCTGCCGCTGGTTGATATTGGCCTGCATGGTGTCACCGATCCGATCGGTGGCAAACATGAGGTTATCGCGGATCTGGCGCTCGGTCAGACCGATTTCGGTCAGCCGGTTGTAGCGCATGAACGATGCGGAGTGGCAGGACAGGCAGTAGTTCGCGAATAGTTTGGCGCCATTCTGCAGTGCCGCCATATCGTTCGTGCGGTTCGGCGCCTTGTCCATGGGGAAGGTGCTGCCCGCGGCCATAGCCTGGGAGAGGCCCACCGCCATCAGGCAGCCAATGATCCATTTTTTCATATCAGATTGCTCCAGAGGTAGCGCTCAGCCGTACTCAGTGAGGGACGAAGTTGACGCGCGTGGGCTCGGGTTTGAACTCACCGATCCGGCTCCACCAGGGCATTAGCAGGAAGAAGCCGAAGTAGAACAGGGTACCCACTTGCGATACGCGCTCACCTATGGGGGAGGTAGGCAGAATGCCGAGGTAGCCCAGCACCAGGAAATTGATCACAAAGAGACCGTAGAGGTACTTGTGCCACGTGGGACGGTAGCGGATCGAACGCACAGGGCTGTAGTCGAGCCAGGGCAGGAAGAACAGGATGATGACCGCGCCGCCCATGGCAACCACGCCCCAGAACTTGGCGTCGATGCTGAGCATCAGCGCAGAGGACACCACCGCGGCAATGACGATGGCTGCCTTGCCGGTGGCGCCCAGCTGGGACTTGAGAACACCCAGGAAGGCACCGACCACCACGCACAGGATGAGCACGTACATCATCTCGGTCGTCACGGCACGCAGCATGGAATAGAACGGCGTGAAGTACCAGACAGGCGCGATGTGGGGCGGCGTCTTGAGCGGATCCGCCGGGATGAAGTTGTTGTACTCCAGGAAGAAACCACCGAACTCAGGGGCGAAGAACACGACCGCCGAGAACGCCATCAGGAACACCGAGACACCCAGAATGTCGTGCACGGTGTAGTAGGGGTGGAACGGAATACCGTCCAGTGGTTTGCCGTTCGCGTCCTTGTGGGCTTTGATTTCAACGCCGTCGGGGTTGTTGGAGCCCACTTCGTGCAGCGCGATGATGTGCGCCACCACCAGACCCAGCAGCACCAGCGGCACGGCGATCACGTGGAAGCTGAAGAAGCGGTTCAGTGTGGCATCGCCCACCACGTAGTCACCCCGGATGAGCAGCGCGAGGTCGGGGCCGACAAAGGGAATGGCGGAGAACAGGTTCACGATCACCTGCGCACCCCAGTAGGACATCTGGCCCCAGGGCAGCAGGTAGCCCATGAAGGCTTCGGCCATCAGCACCAGGAAAATGGCACAACCGAACACCCAGACCAGCTCGCGCGGCTTGCGGTAGGAGCCGTACATGAGGCCCCGGAACATGTGCAGATACACCACCACGAAGAAGGCCGAAGCGCCCGTGGAGTGCATGTAACGGATCAGCCAGCCCCAGGGCACATCGCGCATGATGTACTCGACGGAAGCGAACGCCACTGGCACGCCGGCTGCGTTCAGCGAAGCGTCGGGCTTGTAGTGCATGACCAGGAAAATGCCGGTAACGATCTGGATCACCAGCACCAGCAGCGCGAGCGAGCCGAAGAAGTACCAGAAGTTGAAGTTCTTGGGTGCGTAGTACTCGCTCAGGTGCTCCTTGTACATCTTGGACAAGGGAAAGCGGTTGTCCACCCAGTTGAGTAGCTTTTCGCCCGGCGGCGCGTCTGCCGCAACTTGCTTGAATTCGGCCATGATGGTCCTCTGTGAAGTGCTTGTCAGGCTGCCTGGTCTTCGCCAATCACCAGTACGGTCTCGGACGCGTAGTAGTGAGGGGGTACTTCGAGGTTATCGGGCGCGGGCTTGTTTCTGAAGACACGACCTGCAACGTCGAAAGTCGATCCGTGGCAAGGGCATAGGAAGCCGCCCGGCCAGTTGTCTGGCAACGACGGCTGCGCTCCGGGGGTAAGCTTATCGATAGGCGAACAACCGAGGTGGGAGCAGATGCCAACTCCTACAAAGAACTCGGGCTTTATGGAGCGGTGCCGGTTGCGCGCGTATTCCGGCGTCGGGTAGGCGGTGCGTTCGGAATTGGGATCGGCCAGTTCGGGCTCCACAGCCTCCAGCGAGGCGATCTGCTCTTCCGTGCGGCGCATGATCCAGACGGGTTTGCCGCGCCACTCGACCACCGCTTTTTCACCCGGGGCGAGTACGGAAACGTCAAACTCCACAGAGGCGCCCGCTGCCTTGGCCCGCTCGGAAGGGGCAAAGGAGGTTGCGAAGGGCACGGCGACTGCCGCTGCGCCAACGCCACCCATGGCGCAAGAGGTGATGAGCCAGGTCCGGCGGCTGTTGTCTACAGGTGCTTCGCTCATGGGAATCTTTCAATGACAGGGCTTGAAGTTCTTGAGGGGATGCTGGCGCGCACGAATGGTTCCGCGCTCAGGGTAGCCCCCTATTCTAACGGACTGGAACGCGGTTCACGGTCTTGTGGGGCATAGCACATGGCCGCCTCCACCGCGGCGCACAGGCTGTCGGGTGAGGCGAGGCCTTTGCCCGCGAGGTCGAAGGCGGTTCCGTGATCGGGGCTGGTACGGACAAAGGGCAGGCCCAGTGTGGTGTTGACGCCGCTATCCAGGCCCAGCAACTTCACAGGAATCAGGCCCTGGTCGTGGTAGAGGGCGATGACCACATCGCAGGCGCCGCGCCGCGCCCGCATAAAGATGGTGTCCGGGGCCTCCGGACCGAACACGTCGAGCCCCTCGGCGCGCGCCAGAGCCACGGCCGGCGCGACCACTTCAATCTCTTCCCGCCCCAGCAGGCCGCCTTCGCCGGCATGCGGATTGAGCCCGGCGACGCCGATCCGGCAGGGACGGTCTGGACGGGGAAAGAAGCGCTCAAAATGGGCCGCGGTGATCTGGATGGTCTGCAGCAACGAGGGGATGGTCAGTGCCTCGATGGCTGTTCGCAAGGGTACATGAATGGTGTGCAAGACGGTGCGCAAGTCCGGGTTGGACAGCATCATGCGCACCGGCATTCGGCTGGCGTCCACAGCGTGGTGCTCTGCTGCCAGCGCCTGCAGGAATTCTGTGTGGCCGGGATACGGCCTTCCGGCGGCTGCCAGGGCCTCCTTGTGGATGGGCGCCGTGACCACAGCCGAGACTTCTGCCCGCAACGCGGCACGGGCAGCCCATTCGATAGCTGCCGCCGCGGCCTCGCCGGCCTGTGCGCTGACCTGGCCAAACGGCACCGAAGGCTCCAGGCTGCGTGACAGTGGGAGCACCGGGAGGCACCCCGGCGGCAACCCGGGCAGATTCTCCGGGGACTCCAGCACTGCCAGCGGCAAGGGCCCTCCCGCCGTGGCAGTGAGCAGCGCTGCTCGGCGCAAAGTGCCGAGATCGCCCACCACGAAGCAGCGGCCAGACCACTCCGGGCGACGGCGGAACAGCATGGCGGCAATCTCGGGGCCAATGCCGGCGGGGTCGCCCATGGTGATGGCTACAGGGCGGGAATGCATGTCTGTGTACCCCTCAGGCGGGATTGTCGATGTCGATGAATGTGTGCTGCAGGCCCAGCCGTGCGGCAACCTGGCCAGCCAGGGCCGGGGCGCCATAGCGCTCGGTGGCATGGTGGCCACAGGCGAGGTAGCTCACGCCCATCTCGCGGGCGTAATGGGCCTGAGGCTCGGAAATCTCCCCGGTGATGTAGGCATCCGCACCCGCAGCAATGGCGGCTTCGAAATAGCCTTGGGCACCCCCGGTACACCACGCCACGCGGCGAACCGGTCTGGTGTGGCCCTCCACCACGGTGACGCAACGGCCCAATATCTGTTCCACCCGCGAGGCGAGCGACTCGGTGCTGCAGGGCTCCACATCGGCGAGGCAGCCCAGGCTCTGGTCGCCGAAGCGTTGCCATGCGGACGTGGCAGCCATGTCGGAGGCGAACCCCAGCCGCAGGCCCAGTTGAACGTTGTTGCCCCAATGCGGATGCGCATCCAGCGGCAAGTGGTAGGCGTACAGGTTGATGTCGTGCTGCAGCAGGAGGGCCAGGCGCTGCTTCATCCAGCCGGTGACGCAGCCGTCCTGACCGCGCCAGAACAGACCGTGGTGCACAAAGATGGCGTCGGCCCCTGCCTCAATGGCGGCCTCGATGAGCGCGCGGCTGGCGGTCACACCGCTGACGACATGTCCAACCTGGGCACGCCCCTCCACCTGCAGCCCGTTGGGGCCGTAATCCTTGAACAGCGCTGGTTGTAACAAGGCATCGAACTCCGCAAGCAGTTGGGCACGGTGCACGCCGCGCGGAGGCGAGGGGTTGGAAGAGCCATGGTTCATGGGCTGTATTGTGGCGCTGCACCGCAACACCCGCCAAGCTGAGGCCGCTGGTAGCGAAAAAACACAGACAATGGCGGCTGGCGCTCCTGTTGCGCCTGAGCGCCTGCGCACTTGACCAGGTCTAGGGCAAGCCCCATCTGAAAGCGTTGGAGGATGGTGTGCGGCAAAGAACCGCTGCCCATTCTGGCCCGCTACCCCCTGAACTCGCTGTAATCCATGAAACGCTACTGGTTGTTGTTTGCCCAATCCGTCACTGTACTGCTGGCGCTCTATTTCGTGGTGGCCACCCTCAAACCCCAGTGGCTGGCACGCCCCCCGACTTTCACCTCCATGGTGCCGGTGTTCGAGCAGATGGACACCGAACGCCCAGCACTGGTGGCCAGCAGCAGTCTGAGCGGCGCTGCCCGTATGGCGTCTCCGGCGGTGGTGAGCATCAGCACCAGCAAGACCGCCCGCAACCCGCACGCCGGGGACCCCTGGTTTCAGTTTTTCTTCGGTGAACAGGCAAGGCCGCAAACCGGCCTGGGCTCGGGAGTGATCGTGAGTCCGGCGGGATACATTCTGACCAACCACCATGTGATTGCCGAAGCCGATGAGATCGAGGTTCAGCTCAGCGATGGCCGCAAAGTTCTGGCGCAGGTGATTGGGACCGACCCGGAGACCGATCTGGCGGTGCTGAAGATAGAGCTCGGCGGCCTGCCGGTGATCACTCTCGGCAACTCGGACTTGCTCGAAGTGGGCGACGTGGTGCTGGCCATAGGGAATCCATTCGGGGTGGGCCAGACTGTGACCAGCGGCATCGTGAGTGCTCTGGGGCGTTCCCAACTGGGCATCAATACGTTCGAAAACTTCATCCAGACGGATGCCGCCATCAACCCAGGCAACTCGGGCGGCGCGCTGGTGGATGTACAGGGCCACCTGATGGGGATCAACACGGCCATTTACTCGCGCTCTGGCGGCTCCATGGGAATCGGGTTTGCCATTCCCACTTCCACCACGCGTTTCGTGCTGGAGTCGATCGTTCGTGACGGCGAGGTCACGCGCGGCTGGATCGGTGTAGAACCCCAGCCCCTGACTGCCGATCTGGCCCAGCACTTCGGCATAGAAGCCCAGCGCGGAGTGATCATCACAGGGGTTTTGCAGAATGGTCCTGCTGCCCAGGCCGGTATTCGCCCGGGGGACGTGATATCCACTGTCAACGGGCAGGCCGTCACGGACGTCCCTAGCCTGCTGGGTGCCGTGGCCGCGCTGCGACCCGGTGAGCCTAGCGCTTTGGAAGTGCTGCGCCGGGGCGGTGCGGAGACCGTGATGGTGACCCCAGGGCGGCGGCCGTCTCAGCGCGAAGCGAGGTAAACCGCCTCAGTGGTGCGCACCCTCGGAGGCGCGCGCTGGTCTGGCGCGCTGCAGCCTCGCGGGTAGTGGCGGGTAGTGGCGGGTAGTGGCGGGTAGTGGTCAGGCCTGCGGATCGGTTTCTTCGGGCGGTTTTACCTTGGCAAACCAGCGGGCGCCCCAGATACCGACCTCGTAGAGGATGCACATGGGAATGGCCAGCGCCAACTGTGAAATCACATCGGGTGGCGTGACGATCGCCGCAATGACGAACGCGACGACGATGAAGTAGCCACGGAACGCCTTGAGCTTTTCGATGGTGACCATGCCAAAGCGGACCAGCAGAATGACCACGATAGGCACCTGGAACGCGAGTCCGAACGCGAGATACAGCGACAGGATGGCCTCTACGTAAGAGGCGATATCGGGGGTGGCGGCGACGCTCTCTGGGGTGAAGTTCTGGATGAAACCGAACATCTTGTCCAGCACGAAGAACTGCACGAACGCGATACCGGTGTAGGCCAGCAGGCTGCCGAGCACGATGAGCGGAAAGGCAAAACGCTTTTCGTGGCTGTACAGGCCGGGGGCGACGAAAGCCCACATCTGGTACATCAGCCAGGGCAGTGCCAGCAGGATGGCTGCCATCATCAGTACCTTCAAAGGCACAAAGAAAGGCGAAAACACGCCGACCGCGATGAGCCGTGAGTCCGGAGGCATGTGGGCGCGTATGGGCACCGCAATCAGATCGATCAGGCCGCTGGGCCCCGGCCAGACGGCCAGCGCGATCATGCACAGCGCCACGCCTGCCATGCAGTAGAGCAGGCGGTCGCGCAACTCCATGAGGTGCTGCACGAAGGGCTGCTCGGTGCCAGCCAGTTCGTCGGGCTTGGAGGGGTCGGACATGTGGGGAAGAGTGAGGGCCTGTTCAGCGCTTGGGACGGAAGCGGGCTACGCGGGCCGCACCGGACTGCGCCCGGGTACGGGTGCCCGTGCGAGATTTGAACCACTGAGGCACCGCCTTCTGTTTGAGGCGGAAGTTCTTCTTCGGGTG
>JALOSG010000038.1 GCA_025458665.1 Serpentinimonas sp. | reverse complement strand
ACATTTCCACGCAGATCCGCTTCCGCAAGGAAGAGGAGCTGCAGCGCGACGAGGTGAAGCTCGGCGCTCTGGCCGAAAAGAACGGTACCGCTCTGGACCCCAGTGGCGCCACCAAGATACTCACCAGCTGCCCCAGCTGCCTGCAGGGCCTCAAGCGCTACGGCGACGACCTGCAGAACGGCCTGCTGGAGGCCGACTACATCGTGGTGGAAATGGCGCGCCAGATTCTGGGCGAGCAGTGGCTGCCCGAGTACGTGGCCAAGGCCAACGACGGTGGCATCGAGCGGGTGCTGGTCTGAATTTTTCGGCGCCCTGCCCCATACAACGCAAAGAGCAACGAGGAACCCCATGGCCGGCCTGAATACCCAGACGCCCCACCCCGAAGCCCTGACGGTGCACAGCCAGTCGCGGGTGCTGGAGATTGCCTTCTCTGACGGTGCCCATTTCCGCATTCCGTTCGAGCTGATGCGGATTTACTCCCCGTCTGCCGAGGTGCGCGGCCACGGCCCCGGCCAGGAAGTCCTGCAGACCGGCAAGCGGGAGGTGGGCATTGTGGCGCTGGAGCCGGTGGGCAACTATGCGGTGCAACCTACCTTCTCCGACGGCCACGAGTCGGGCATCTTTTCCTGGGATTACCTGTATTTTCTCGGCGCCAATGAGGCCGATCTGTGGGCCGAGTACGAAGAGCGTCTGCAGGCCGCGGGTGTGAGCCGCGATGCGCCCATGGTGGCGGCTTCGTCCGGCGGTGGTGGCGGTTGCGCCAGCCACAAGCACTGAGTTTCTTCATCCGGCCCGCCCACCGGGTGCCGGCGGGTACCGGCGGGTGTGGCAAGGGAGTCACGAACGGGCACCATTTTTGTGCCTGACGGACGCTTTGGGTGACCGATTCCCCCAGAAATGCCCTGATTTGGTGTTGACCCGCAGGCGATCCCCTACCATTGCAGCATGAGCCAGACACATTTCGGTTTCCAGCAGGTGGACGAACGGGAAAAGGCGCGCCACGTCCGTGGCGTGTTCGACTCGGTCGCGTCCAAGTACGACGTCATGAACGACCTGATGTCGGCCGGGCTGCACCGCGTCTGGAAGCGCTACACCGTCACGGTGGCCAACCCGCAGCCCGGCGACAAGGTGCTGGATATTGCCGGCGGTACCGGCGACCTGGGGCTGGCGTTTGCGCCCAAGGTGGCGCCGGGCGGCACTGTGGTGCACACCGACATCAACGAAGCCATGCTGCGCGAAGGCCGCGACCGCTTGCTCGACCAGGGCCTAGCGCTGCCCACGCTGGTGTGCGACGCGGAGCAATTGCCCTTCCCGGATGGTCATTTCGACATCGTCACGGTGGCTTTTGGCTTGCGCAACATGACGCACAAGGAACTTGCACTCAAGGAAATGAATCGAGTGCTCAGGCCCGGTGGAAAGCTGCTGGTGCTGGAGTTCTCGCGGGTGGCACCGCCGCTGGCCAAGGCTTACGACTGGTACAGCTTCAACGTGCTGCCGCGCCTGGGCCAGCTGGTGGCGGGCGATGCATCGAGTTACCGGTATCTGGCGGAATCCATACGCATGCACCCTGATCAGGAAACGCTGCGCGGGATGATGAAGGAGGCCGGTTTTGGCCATGTGGACGTGCACAACCTGACCGCTGGGGTCACGGCGCTGCACGTGGGTTTGAAGTGTTGAAAGACAGGAAACGTACATCATGAAATTCTGGGCTGTGTTGGTGGCTGCGGCCGTGGTGTTGTCCTCGCAGGATGCGCTGGCGCAAAAACGCCTGGGGGGTGGTTTGTCCTTTGGTAAACAGTCCACCAACGTGCAGCGCAGTGCGCCGCCTGCACAGCCGGGAACGCCGGTGCAGTCGCCCACGCAGAGTGGTGCGACCCAGAACGCGGCTCAGCGCCCGGCGACGGCGCCCAACGCCGCGCCGGCTTCGCGCCCGTGGGGCGGCATGCTGGCGGGTCTGGCCGCGGGCCTGGGCTTGGCCTGGCTGGCGTCGGCGCTGGGTTTGGGCGAGGCCTTCGCCCAGATTCTTCTGTTCGCGCTGCTGGCCGTGGTGGTCATGGCCGTGATCGGTTTTGTCATGCGTTCGCGCCAGGGTGGCAGCGGCCCGCAGCTGGCTGCGCAAGGCGCCGGCCGGGGCAGCAACCCGATGGCTTTCGACGGTGGCGCCACGCAGCCGCCGCGCGCCTACAGCCCGCAGAACGTGGGCAATGATTCTTCCGCGCGTCCCTGGGAGCGGACCCAGACCGCGTTCGATGCCACCCCGGCCAACGGCGGCAGCCTGATTGGCTCAGCCCTGGGTGGCCCGCAAACCTGGGGCATTCCGGCTGGCTTCGACATCGAAGGGTTCCTGCGCGCCTCCAAGGGCAACTTCGTGCGCCTGCAGGACGCCTGGGACCGTGCCGACATCCCGGCTCTGCGTGCCATGATGACCGACGAAATGGTCTCCCAGATCGAGGCGCAACTGGCCGAACGCGAGAGCCACACCGGTGCCACCGTGAACAAGACCGAGGTGGTCATGCTGGAGGCGCAGCTGCTGGGCATTGAAGAACTGGACGGCGAGTACATGGCCAGTGTGGAGTTCTCCGGCCTGATCCGGGAAGACCAGTCGGCCGGCCCCAACCCCTTCCGCGAGGTCTGGAACATCACCCGGCCCAAGGAAGGCCAGGGCGGCTGGCTGGTGGCCGGGGTGCAAGCCCTGCAATAAGTCAGCGCCGCAGCCCGCTGGGGCTTTATCCGTCAGAATCGGGGGCTTATGAACAAGCCCCCGTTTTCATTTCCGCCGGCCGATTTTTTGCAGCAGATGGCCGGTGCCGTTCCCGAGCCGCCGCCCTGGCTGCGTGCCGAGATCAGCAACCGCTTGCTGCTGCTGGTGAACCACGTGCTGATGCAGGAGCCCCAGGCCATGGAGCGCCTGAAGCGCCAGAGCGGCAAGGTCGTGCGCGCCACCTGGAGCCGGGTGGAGCTGGTGATGCAGGCCACGCCGGCCGGTTTGCTGGCCCTGGCCGACAGCGCGAAGACCCCCGATCTGGTGCTGGCCGTTCCGGAAACCTCCCCGGTGGCTTTGGCCCAGACTCTCATGCAGGGGCAGCGCCCGCAGGTGGACATTCAGGGCGATGTGCAACTGGCCGCCGAGGTGGCCTGGCTGGTGGACAACGTGCGCTGGGACGTGGAGGAAGACCTGTCCCGCCTGCTGGGTGACGCTGCGGCGCACACCCTGGTGAGCCGCCTGCGCGAGGCGGCCACTGCATTGCGGGCCTTTTTGCAACGCCAGCCCCTGCGCAGCCCGGGCGCTGGCAGCCAAGGGGCCGCATGATGCGCATTTTTCGTGGCTTTTTCATCGCCTGGGTGGTGCTGCGCTACGGTCTGGACGACCTCGTGTTGTCGGGCTTTCCCAACCCGGCCATACGCCTCCTGCGCCGCGTGTTGTCGGTGGGGCGCGACCTGCGCCACCCCCGCGGCGGGCGTCTGCGCGAAGCGCTGGAGCGCCTGGGCCCCATCTTCGTGAAGTTTGGGCAGGTGCTTTCCACCCGGCGCGATTTGCTGCCCCCTGACGTGGCCGATGAGCTGGCGTTGCTGCAGGACCGCGTGCCACCTTTCCCCAGCGAAGTCGCGGTACAGACCATCGAGCGGGCTTACGGCAAGCCGATCGATGAGGTGTTTGTGGACTTCGAGCACAAGCCCGTGGCCAGTGCCTCCATTGCGCAGGTGCACTTTGCCAAGCTGAAGGACGGCCGCGAGGTGGCCATCAAGGTGCTGCGGCCCAATATGCTGCCGGTCATCGAGAAAGACCTGGCACTCATGCGCATGATGGCCGGCTGGGTGGAAAAGCTCTCGGCCGACGGCAAGCGCCTGAAGCCGCGCGAGGTGGTGGGCGAGTTCGACAAGTACCTGCACGACGAGCTGGACCTGATCCGGGAAGCGTCGAACGCGGCCCAGCTGCGGCGCAACATGCAGGACCTCGATCTGGTGCTGATTCCCGAGATGCACTGGGAATTCTGCCGCGCCGAAGTGCTGGTCATGGAGCGCATGAAGGGCCTGCCCATCAGCCAGGTGGAGCGGCTGCGCAGCGCCGGCGTGGACATTGCCAAGCTGGCCCGCGATGGCGTCACCATCTTCTTCACCCAGGTGTTCCGCGACGGCTTCTTTCACGCCGACATGCACCCGGGCAACATCCAGGTGAGCGTGGAGCCAGGCAGTTTCGGGCGCTATATTTCGCTCGATTTCGGCATTGTGGGCACGCTCACGCAGTTCGACAAAGAGTACCTGGCGCAGAACTTCACCGCCTTTTTCCGGCGCGACTACAAGCGCGTGGCCGAACTGCACATCGAGTCGGGCTGGGTGCCGAAGCACACGCGGGTGGACGAGCTGGAAGCGGCCATACGCGCGGTGTGCGAGCCCTACTTCGACCGGCCGCTGAAGGAAATTTCGCTGGGCCTGGTGCTCATGCGGCTGTTCCAGACCTCGCGCCGTTTCCATGTGGAAATCCAGCCGCAGCTGGTGCTGCTGCAAAAAACACTGCTCAATATCGAGGGGTTGGGCCGCGAACTCGACCCCGACCTGGACCTCTGGAGCACCGCCAAGCCCTTCCTGGAAAAGTGGATGCTGGAGCAGGTCGGGCCACGCAAGTTCTTCGATCAGCTGAAGGCCGAAGCGCCACACCTGGCCAAGCTGGTGCCCGAGCTGCCGCGCCTGTTGCACGACTACCTGCGCCAGCGCCCCAACGACCTGCGCCGCGACCTGGACGAACTGGTGCGCGAGCAGCGGCGGACCAACCGCCTGTTGCAAACCATCATTTACGGCGGCCTGGGTTTCCTGCTGGGCCTGCTGGCCATGCAGGTGCTCCTGCGCATCCGCATCTGGTAGGCGGCAATTTATAATGGCGGGTTGCGCGCGCGGCAGGTGAACACCGGCCTGCGCGCCTTCTTACTCCCTTATCCATCTGTGCGTGCTTTGCACCCGAGACTGCCATGCCCATCTACGCTTACAAATGTGAGTCCTGCGGCCATGCCAAGGACGTGTTGCAAAAACTCTCCGACGCCCCCCTGACCGACTGCCCGGCCTGTGGCGCGGCCACCTTCACCAAGCAGGTCACGGCCGCTGGCTTCCAGCTCAAGGGCTCGGGCTGGTACGTGACCGATTTCCGCAACGGCGGCGGCGCTGCCAGCGCGCCGGCCTCTTCTGCCGCATCTCCCGCATCTCCCGCTGCCGCCAGCACCGAATCTTCCAGCGCGGCCAGCCCTGCGGCACCTGCCGCGGCACCGTCGGCCACCCCCGCCGCCAGCACCTGACAACCTGAAAGCAAACTATCTCATGGCTATGCGAACCGAATACTGTGGTCTGGTGACCGAGGCCCTGATGGGGCAGACCGTCAGCCTGTGCGGCTGGGTCAACCGCCGGCGCGACCACGGCGGCGTGATCTTCGTGGACCTGCGCGACCGCGAAGGTTATGTGCAGGTGGTCTGCGACCCCGACCGCCCCGAGATGTTCGCCCTGGCCGAAGGCCTGCGCAACGAGTTCTGTATCCAGGTCAAGGGTGTGGTGCGCGCCCGCCCGGAAGGCACCACCAACGAGCAGCTCAAGAGCGGCCGCATTGAAGTGCTGTGCCACGAGATCGTGGTGTTGAACCCGTCGGTCACGCCGCCGTTCCAGATCGATGACGACAACCTCAGCGAGACCACCCGCCTGACGCACCGTGTTCTGGACCTGCGCCGCCCGCAGATGCAGAAGAACCTCATGCTGCGCTACCGCGTGGCCATGGAAGTGCGCAAGTTCCTCGACGCCCACGGCTTTGTGGACATCGAGACGCCCATGCTCACCAAGAGCACGCCCGAAGGCGCCCGCGACTACCTGGTGCCCAGCCGCGTGCACGACGGCCACTTCTTTGCGCTGCCGCAGTCGCCGCAGCTGTTCAAGCAGTTGCTCATGGTGGCCGGCTATGACCGCTACTACCAGATCACCAAGTGCTTCCGCGATGAAGACCTGCGCGCCGACCGCCAGCCCGAGTTCACGCAGATCGATATCGAAACCTCGTTCCTGACCGAAGAGGAAATCCGCGCCATGTTCCAGGGCATGATCCAGAGCGTGTTCAAGCACGCCATGGACGTGGACCTGGGTGAGTTTCCCGTCATGGCCTACAGCGAAGCCATGCACCGCTTTGGCTCCGACAAGCCCGACCTGCGCGTGAAGCTGGAGTTCACCGAGCTCACTGACGTGATGGCCGATGTGGACTTCAAGGTCTTCAGCGCGCCAGCCCAGATGAAAAACGGCCGTGTGGTGGCGCTGCGCATTCCGGGTGGCGGCGAGATGAGCCGCAGCGAGATCGACGCGCACACCGAGTTCGTGAAGATTTACGGCGCCAAAGGGCTGGCCTGGATCAAGGTGAACGACGTGGCCCAGGGCCGCGACGGGCTGCAGTCTCCCATCGTGAAGAACCTGCACGACGCGGCCATTGCGGCCATCCTGCAGCGCACTGGCGCGCAGAACGGCGACATCCTGTTCTTTGGTGCCGACAAGGCCAAGGTGGTGAACGACGCCATGGGCGCGCTGCGGGTGAAGATCGGACACAGCGAGTTTGCCCGCGCCAAAGGCCTGTTCGAGAACCGCTGGGCACCGCTGTGGGTGGTGGATTTCCCCATGTTCGAGTTCGATGAAGAAGCCGGCCGCTGGAACGCGGTGCACCACCCCTTCACCGCGCCCAAGGACGGGCACGAAGACTACATGGACACCGACCCGGGCCGCTGCGTGGCCAAGGCCTACGACATGGTGCTCAATGGCTGGGAGCTGGGCGGCGGCTCGGTCCGTATCCACCGCGCCGACGTGCAGAGCAAGGTGTTCCGTTCGCTCAACATTGGTGCGGAGGAAGCGCAGCTGAAGTTCGGCTTCCTGCTCGACGCCCTGCAGTACGGCGCGCCGCCCCACGGTGGCCTGGCCTTTGGTCTGGACCGCCTCATCACGCTCATGACCGGGGCCGAATCCATCCGCGATGTGATTGCCTTCCCCAAGACCCAGCGCGCCCAGTGTCTGCTCACGCAGGCCCCGAGCACGGTGGACGAGAAGCAATTGCGTGAACTTCACATCCGTTTGCGCAATCCCACGGTGGCGTAGCCCTAAGGTCTGGCCACCGCGGCTCGGGCCTTCGGGCCTGGGTCCATAATGGACTTGTCGTTCAACTTGCACAGGAGGAAGCCATGAACACTGCCACCGAATCCACCACCGGTTCTGCCAGTACCGCCACCGATCCCAAGGACAAGCTGGTAGCTGACCTGAAAGTGGTGATTGCCGACGCAGAAGAACTGCTGCAAGCCACCAAGCACCAGACGGGCGAGAAGATCGTCGAACTGCGGGAGCGCATGACCGAGAACCTGCGCGAGGCGCGCCACAAGCTGGCGGACGCCGAGGACGCGCTGCGCGTGCGTGCCCGCGAGGCCGCCAAGGCCACCGACCACTACGTGCACGAGCACCCCTGGAGCGCCATCGGTATTGCCGCGGGCGTGGGCCTGGTGCTGGGCATGCTGATCGGCCGCCGCTGATCGGCCAGCCACCTTTCCTGCCATGAGCGATTCGGGTCCGGACACCGCCGCCGGCCTGAAGGCCTGGGCGCTGGACGCTGTGCGCTGGGCGCGCGTCCGGCTGGAACTGCTGGGGCTGGAGGCCCGGGAGCACACCACCGACGCGCTGGTACTTCTGCTCACCAGCCTGGCGGCGCTGTTTCTGCTGAGCCTGGGGCTGGTGTTCTTCTCCGTGCTGGTCACGGTGCTGCTCTGGGACAGCCACCGCACGCTGGTGCTGGCGCTGTTCACGGCCCTGTTCCTCACCTTGGGTGTTGTCTGCGCGGTCGTGGCGCGCAACGCGCTGCGCCGCTCCCGCCAGTGGTTTGCCGCCAGTCTGGGTGAACTGCGGCAGGACGAAGAGCGCCTCAAACCATGAGCCCGCAACGCCAGGCGCTGCTGGAGCGCAAGTTGCAACTGTTGCATGAGTCTGCGCTGTACCGCGACCGCTTCACTGCGCGGGCACAGTCCCTGCGCCCCCTTTTCGCCGGTACCGACCATGCCCGTCAGGGCTGGCGCTGGTTGCGCAGCCATCCCGAAGTATGGGTTGCCGCGGGTGTGGCGCTGCTGGTGGCCCGTCCCAGACGCTTGGCGCAATGGGGGAGCAAGGCGTGGATGCTGTGGATGTGGAGTCGGCGCATCAAACGCTGGATTCAACCCAAAAATTCCGCAGAAACAACTGCGCTCAAGCAGATTTTTCTTGGGTTGCGTCAAATGTGGCCGATAGAATGAAGCTGAGGCAGCCAGCCACGCTAGGCGGGCACTGATTCCACAGCGGGCGCCTTGAATCGCCAATGCTCAAGGCACCAAAGACAGGATAGAAGCAGATGTTCGTCATTATTGGCTACGTGGTCGCGCTGGGCTGCGTCTTCGGCGGCTACATCATCGCGGGCGGCAACATCGGGGTCATCCTGCGCGCCTTGCCCATTGAGATGTTCATCATTCTGGGCGGTGCGCTGGGCGCCTTTGCGGTGAACAACCAGCCCAAGCTGCTCAAGGCGGTGGGTGGTGCTTTCGGCAAGGCCATGAAAGGGTCCAAGTACACCAAGGACCGTTACATGGAGTTGCTGGCCATGCTGTACGAAATCCTGCAGAAGGCCCGCAAGGAAGGTCTCATGGCCATCGAGGCCGACGTGGAAGACCCGGACAACTCTCCCCTTTTCCAGAAGTACCCCACCGTGGGCACCGACCACCATGTGGTGGAGTTTGTCACCGACTACCTGCGCATGATGGTTTCTGGCAACCTGAATGCCCATGAGATCGAGGCGCTGATGGACAGCGAGATAGAAACCCACCACAACGAGGAGCATGCCGTGGTGGGCGCTTTCCAGCGGCTGGCCGGCGCGCTACCAGCCTTCGGTATCGTGGCGGCCGTGCTGGGTGTGATCAAGACCATGGGCTCGGTGGGCCAGCCGCCGGCGGTGCTGGGCGGCATGATCGGCTCGGCGCTGGTGGGTACCTTCCTGGGCATTTTCCTGGCCTACGCCATCGTGGAGCCGCTGGCCGGCCTGCTGGAGCAGAAGGGCGACGAGGCGTCCAAGGAATTGCAGTGCATCAAGACCACGCTGCTGGCCAGCATGCAGGGCTACGCGCCTATGACGGCCATTGAATTCGGGCGCAAGGTGCTGTACTCCACCGAGCGGCCTTCGTTCAGCGAACTGGAAAGCCACGTCAAGACCAAGAAGTGAGCCCGGTGCTCCCTTCCTGAACGCAGACACACCCCATGGCAGCCGGCGGCAAGCAACTCCAACCCATCATCATCAAGCGCGTCAAGAAGGGCGGGCATGCAGCGCATGGGGGCGCCTGGAAGATTGCCTATGCCGACTTCGTGACGGCCATGATGGCCTTCTTCCTGCTCATGTGGCTGCTGGGTTCCACCACAGAAGGAGACCGCAAGGGCATTTCCGACTACTTCAACGCCCCGGTCATGGTGGCCCTGTTTGGCGGGACTGGCTCGGGCAGCAGCAGCAGCATCATTCAGGGCGGCGGGCAGGACATCACCGAGACCATCGGCGAGGTCCGGCGCGGAGAGACCGATTTCAATTCGGCGGATGCGGTGGCCCGCCTGGCCAAGCAGGAACAGGCACGGCTGGACCAAGCCCGCCTGGAAGGCCTGCGCGACAAGATCGAGAACCTGATCACGGTGAATCCCAGGCTCAACGAGTACAAGGACCAGATCAAGCTCGATATCGTGGCCGATGGGCTGCACATCCAGATTCTGGACGAGCAGAACCGGCCCATGTTCGATTCGGGCAGTGCGGTGGTGCGTCCTGAAATGCGCAGCATTCTTCGCGAAATCGGCGTGGCCCTGGCCGACGTGGAGAACCGCGTGGCGCTGGCCGGACACACCGACGCCACCCCCTACGGCAGTGGCCAACGCGGCTACAGCAACTGGGAGCTCTCGGCCGATCGTGCGAACGCATCGCGCCGTGAACTGGTGGCTGCGGGCCTGCCTGAAGACAAGCTCACCCGCGTGCTGGGCCTGGCTGCGAGCCATCCGCTGCTGCCCGACGCGCCCACCGACCCCGTGAATCGGCGCATCAGCATCATCGTGATGACCAAGGAAGCCGAAGAGCGCCTGGGCCAGCCCTTTGCGGCCGAGGGGGGAACCCCCGGCGCAGCCACTCCCGGCGTAGCCCCGGTGGCACCTGCTCCTCCTGCGCCCGGTACCGCTCCCACTACGGCGCCCGGTGCGCCACCGGTGAGCGTGTCACCAACGCAGGGCGAGGTCGTGCTTCCCAGCCCGTTCCGCATACCGCTGCCGCCCCCATTGCAGCCTGCGCCCGGTGCACCCAACTGATGCCGCATGCGACCTTTTCGGGCCCGCGCTGATGAAGCACTTACACTTAGCGTTCCCTCCACCCGGAGCCTCCCATGGCTGAATTGCGATTTCTGATAGTTGATGATTTTTCTACCATGCGGCGCATTGTGCGCAACTTGCTCAAAGAGATCGGGCATGCCGACGCCGACGAGGCCGAGGACGGCGTGGCCGCGCTGCACAAGCTGCGCAACGGCAGGTTCGACTTCGTGGTCAGCGACATCAACATGCCCAACATGAACGGCTTCGAGTTGCTCACCCAGATCAAGAGCGACGAGAAGCTCAAGCACATTCCGGTGTTGATGGTGACTGCGGAGGCCCGCAAGGAAGACATCATTGCTGCAGCGCAGGGCGGTGCGGCGGGTTACATCGTCAAGCCCTTCACCAAGGCCACGCTGGAGGAAAAGCTGGCCAACATCTTCAAGAAAATGGGTTGGTAGGAGTAATCCGGCATGAGCAACGATCCCAGCGCATCACCGGAGCAGGCGTCCGGATCGCCCACGGAGGGCGGCCCTGCCCCCGAGGAACACAAGACCCTGGAGATGTATCAGCGGCTGGGTGCCATCACCCGGCAACTGCACGACGCCCTGACGGAGTTGGGTTACACCCCGGTGCTCAAGGGCGCGGTGGAGGAACTGCCCGATGCGCGGACCCGCCTGCAATACATTGCGCGACTGACCGGCGAGGCCGCAGAGAAGGTGCTCAATCGGGTGGACGAGGCCAAGAGCGAGCAGGAGCAGGTTCGCGACCACAGCAAACAGTTGTACGACACCATTCAGCGTGTCCCCGGCTTGAAATGGGCCATGCCCGAACTGACGGACTGGTCCCAGAAGATCCAGGCCAGCGCAGAGCGGACCGACCAGCACCTGACCGAAATCATGATGGCGCAGGACTTCCACGACCTCACCGGGCAGGTGATCGGGCGGGTGGTGACGCTGGCGGCCACCATCGAGGAGCAGTTGTTGCAGTTGCTGGTGGAATCGGCCCCCCATGCGACAGGCCAGCAACCCGACCCTCAGGCGGGCCGTGCTGCCGCTGGTGGAGCGCCTGCTGCAGCGCCCAAGGAGGGTCTGTCCGGTCCGGTGGTGAACCCCGAAGGCCGCAGCGATGTGGTCACCAACCAGGCACAGGTCGATGACCTGCTGGCCAGTCTGGGCTTCTGAGCCAAGTCCCGACAACAGGCGGGCCTTGGCCGCCCTTTTTGCGCTTTAGTTCTCCGGTTGCACCGGGACAATGCAGGCAGACCCACCGTTTGCCTGCGCATGGAATCCTCCACCCAAGATCGCAATTTACCTGCCACACCCCGACGCCTCCAGAAGGCCCGGGAAGACGGGCAGGTACCGCGCTCGCGCGATCTGAGCCACATCGTGGTGCTGGGCGGCGGGCTGGTGACGCTGTTCCTCATGGTGCCGTGGGGCTACGAGCAACTGCGCCGCAGTATGCGCGAGGCCTTCGCTTTCGATGCCGACACGCTGCGCCACCCCGAGCTCATCGTGCGCGCCCTCGGCGATGGCATGGGGGCAGGGCTGGTGTTTTTCCTGCCGCTGGGCGTCATTGTGGCGGTGGCAGCCGTGGTGGCCATGGTGGCCTCGGGCTCTTTCGCCCTGAGCACCAAGCCCCTCATGCCCGAAATCTCCAAGATCGGGCTTATCAGCGGCTTTGGGCGTCTTTTTTCTCGCCAGCAGTTCTTCGAAGTGCTCAAGCTGCTGGGAATCACCGTGTTGCTGGCAGTGGTGGGTTATGTCTTCATGAGCAGCCACATGCACGAATTTGGCTCGCTGCTGTTGCGCCCGCTGGAGTCCTCGCTGAGCCAGTTGGGGCAGTGGTTCGCCGTGGGCGTGGGTGGCTTGCTGGCGGTGGTGGCGCTGGTGGCCATGATCGATGTGCCGCTGCAGACGCACCTGCACAAGCACCGGCTGCGCATGTCGCACCAGGAAGTGAAGAACGAGCACAAGGAAACCGAGGGCAACCCGCTGCTCAAGAGCCGCCAGCGCCAGATTGCGCGTGACCTGGCGCAGGGCAACAGCGTGGCCCGCGTGCCCAAGGCCGACCTGGTGGTGATGAACCCGACCCACTACGCCGTAGCCATTCAGTACGACGAGAAAACCATGGCCGCGCCCCATGTGATTGCCAAGGGCGCCGACCTGGTGGCCCTGCGCATCCGCGATATGGCCAAGGATTCCAACGTACCGGTGCTGCAATCCCCGATGCTGGCGCGCGCGCTGTATGCCCATACCGAAATTGACCAGCAGGTGCCCGTGGCGCTGTTCACCGCTGTGGCGCAGGTGCTGGCCTATGTGTACCAGTTGCGTGCAGCCCTGAAGGGCCAGGGCCCCATGCCCGGCGAGCCGCCCAAGCCCGAGGTGCCGGTGGAGCTCGATCCCCACCACGGCCGCATCACCACGCCGGTTTCTGTCGGAGCCTGACGCATGAACCCGCAAGTGCAATCTGCAGTTTCCTGGCTCTCCAGCAAGAACGGACAGTTCTCGGCCCTGGCGGCTCCCATCATGGTGATGCTGGTGCTCTCCATGCTGGTGCTGCCTTTGTCACCGTGGATGCTGGATACCTTCTTCACGCTCAACATCGCGGTGGCCATCACGGTGATGATGGTGGCCTCCTACATGAAACGGGCGCTGGACTTCACGGCATTTCCCACCGTGCTCCTGCTCACCACCTTGCTGCGGCTGGCGCTGAACGTGGCCTCCACCCGCGTGGTGCTGATGGAAGGCCACGAAGGCCCGGGTGCCGCCGGCGCCGTGATCGAAGCCTTTGGCACCTTCCTGGTGGGTGGCAACTTCGCGGTGGGCCTGATCGTGTTCCTGATTCTGGTGGTGATCAACTTTGTGGTGATCACCAAGGGTGCGGAGCGCATTGCCGAGGTGGGTGCGCGGTTCACGCTGGACGCCATGCCCGGCAAGCAGATGGCCATTGATGCCGACCTGAATGCCGGCCTGATTGACGAAAAGGAAGCCAAGCGCCGGCGTACCGAAGTGGGCGAGGAGGCCGACTTCTTCGGCAACATGGACGGCGCCTCCAAGTTCGTGCGTGGCGATGCGATTGCCGGCATCCTGATCCTCATCATCAACATCGTCGGCGGCTTTGCCATTGGCATGCTGCAGCACGACCTGTCGCTGGCTGCCGCCGCCGACAGCTACATCACCCTGGCCGTGGGCGATGCGCTGGTGGCACAGGTACCCGGACTGCTCATTTCCGTGGCCGCCGCCATGGTGGTGTCGCGCGTGGGCAAGGAAGAGGATCTGGGCGAACAGATCGTGCAGCAGATGTTCGATTCGCCCAAGGTGCTGGGCGTGGCTGCGGGCGTGCTGTTTTTGCTCGGCATCGTGCCTGGCATGCCCCACTTCGTGTTCCTGCTGTTCGCCGCCATCATTGGTGCGTTCGCATTCTGGATTTCCCGGGAGAAGGCCCAACCCAGCCCTGCCGAGCTGGAGCGCCAGCAGGCTGCCAGTGCGGCTGCCGCCGCACCCGCCAACGACGGTGAGGCCACGTGGGACGACCTGCAGCCCGTGGATTTGCTGGGTCTGGAACTGGGCTACCGCCTGATTCCCCTGGTGGACAAGACGCGCCAGGGCGACTTGCTCACCCGCATCAAAGGCGTGCGCAAAAAGTTCGCGCAGGAAGTGGGCTTCCTGCCACCGCCCGTGCACGTGCGCGACAACCTGGAACTGCGCCCGAGCGCCTACCGGATTGCCTTGCGTGGCGTGGTGGTGGGCGAGGGCGAGGTGTTTCCGGGGCAGCACCTGGCCATCAACCCCGGACACATCCGCACGCCCTTGCTGGGCACCCCCACCACCGACCCGGCGTTTGGCCTGCCGGCCCACTGGATCGACGAGGCGCAGAAGGAAAACGCGCAAATGGCGGGCTACACCGTGGTTGATTCCGAGACCGTGCTGGCCACCCATTTGTCACACTTGATGCAGGTGCACGCCAGCAAGTTGCTCAGCCGCACCGAGACCCAGGAACTGGTGGACCATGTGGCCAAACTGGCACCCAAACTGATTGAAGAGGTGGTACCGAAGATGGTCCCCATCGGTGTGTTCCAGCGCGTCTTGCAACTGCTGCTGGAGGAGCAGGTCAATATCCGCGATATCCGCACCATCATCGAATCGATGGCCGAGCACGCTGGCGCTACGCAGGACCCTGCCGAACTGGCCAAGCGCGTGCGCATGGCGCTGGCACCTGCCATCGTTCAGCAGATTTATGGCCCGGCCAAGGAACTCGAGGTCATTGCCATCGAGCCCGGCCTGGAGCGCCTCATCACCCAGGCGTTTACCGGCGGCCCCATGGCAGCGCTGGACCCGGGCGTGGCCGAACTGCTGACCAAAACCGCGGCCGAGGTGGCGAACAAGCAGGAAGAGGCCGGCATACCGGCCTGCCTGCTGGTCCCCGACGCCATCCGCTCGGCCATGGCGCGGCTGTTGCGCCGCGCCGCTCCCCGCCTGCAAGTGCTCTCGCACAGCGAGATTCCTGAAACCCACCTGATCCGTATCGGCCCGATTCTGGGAGAAGCCGCATGAACGTCCAACGCTTTACTGCACCGACCTCGCGCGAGGCCATGAACAAGGTCAAGGCCTCGCTCGGTGGCGCCGCCGTGATTCTGTCCACCCGTACCACCGAGGCTGGTTTTGAGGTGCTGGCGACCACCGAGGCCAGTCTTCAGAGCCTGCCCGACGCAGCACCCAGCGCACCTGCCGTGCCAGTGGTCATGGGCGATGAGGACCTGCTGGAGCGCAAGCGTTACAACGCACTGCGCACCCGCGCCGACCGCGAAGCGGTCGCCCGCAACCAGCCGCTGGCAGCCCGTGCCTCCCGCCAGCTGCCCCCAACGGCAGCGACATCGCTGGCCAATTCCTCACCCGCCAGCTCGGTGGCGCAGGACACCGAGGCGCTGGCCATGAGCACGCTGTCCTTTCAGGACTATGTGCGTGAACGCATGTTGCGCAAACGCAAGGAAGCGCAGATGCAGGCCGAAGGCCGCCAGCCTGAGCCCACATTCCAGCCCAGCGCTGCGGGTGCTGCTGCAGGCGGCGCGGGCAGGGCCGCGTCCATCTCTGCGGCACCCGCATTGGGGCCGGCCGCTGTTGCGCCGAAAGCGTCGGCCCGGCACGTAGCGGACGAAGAGTCCATGACTCTGTCTTTCGCGCG
>JALOSG010000211.1 GCA_025458665.1 Serpentinimonas sp. | reverse complement strand
GGGAGAAGATTGTGGCGGCCCAGTCGCGCCGCTTCATCTGCATTGCCGATGAAAGCAAGTGGGTGCAGACGCTCGGGCGCTTTCCACTGCCGGTGGAAGTCATTCCCATGGCGGCGCTGCGCATAGGGCGGCAGTTTCAGGCGCTGGGGGGCGTGGCCACCCTACGCCTGAAAGACGGGGTGCCTCTGGTGACCGACAACGGCCAGCACATTCTGGATGTGACCGGCCTCAGCATTACCGACCCGCTGGCGTTCGAGTCCATGGTGAACCAGTGGCCTGGTGTGGTGACGGTGGGTGTGTTTGCCCACCAGCGCGCCCATGTGTGCCTGCTGGGCACCTCCCAGGGCGTACGCACGGTGGAATTCCCCGCCTGAGCCCCGCAGGCGCGGCCAGTCATTCAGAAGCGGATGCCTCCCGGCGCAGTGGGCGGAGCCACTGGAACGGGGGGCGCCTCCGCCGGTGCCGCCTCGGTGCTGCTTGCCGGGCTCGCCCCATCGGTGGTCGGTGGTGGTGCGGTGCGCGGCGCCAGAGGTTGCGGCGCCATAGCCTGGTAGGTGCGCGGCAACTGCGAATTGGGCGGGTACCCCGCGTTGTTCAGCAGGCGTGTCCATTCGCTCTCCGAATAGCCCGACACGGCCTGGGCGCCCACCGTGAGGTAGGGCACCTGACCACCCCCCCCCAGCTTGGCGAACGCCTCCGCGTCGTCTTCATTGCTGATGGTTTTTTCCTCGAAGGGAATGCCACGCCCCAGCAGCATCTGCCGCCCACGGTTGCACGGCTGGCAGCCATTGCTGGTGTATAGCGTCACCGGATGGCGAGTGGCCGCCTGACGCAGTGCGAAGGGGAAGTTGGCAAAGCGGTCTGCCTCGCTGGCACTGCGGGCGGGCGCCACGGCGGGAGCGTCCACGGCACCGCCAGCACCTGTCAGATCGGTGAAGGTGACGCGACCGTCGGGCGTCACGATGCGGATGACCGAGTTCCCCTGGGCGTTCACTGCCGAAACGCCGGACAGCAGGGCCGCGGCGGCGAGCAAAGGCAGGAACAGGGAAGGTACAGAAGCAGACACGGCGAACTCCTCAGAAAGCCAGGGAACAGATTTTCACTCAGTACAGGCTGCGTGCCTACCGCCACATCAGGCCATGCCCTGGTGTCGCAGCAATGCGTCAATCTGTGGCTCGCGCCCGCGGAACACCTTGAACGACTCCATCGCCGGGCGGCTGCCACCAGCCTCCAGAATAGCTTGGCGGTAGCGGCGCCCAGTGGCCACGTCCAGAGTACTGGTGCCTCCTGCCTGCGCCGCTTCCTCGAAAGCCGCGTAGGCGTCGGCGCTCAGTACCTCAGCCCACTTGTAGCTGTAGTAGCCTGCCGCATAGCCGCCCGCAAATATGTGGCTGAAGGTGTGGGGTGTTCGGCTGTAGGCCGGCGGCTGCAGCACAGACACCTCGGAGCGAACCTGTTGCAGCAACGCCAGAAAGTCATCGCCCTCGGGTGTTTGCGGTGCAGCGTTGCTGTGCAGCAGCATGTCGAACAGCGCGAACTCGATCTGGCGCAGCGTCTGCAGGCCGCTCTGGTAGTTCTTGGCGGCCAGCATCTTGTCGTACAGCGCGCGGGGCAGGGGCTCGCCGGTATCCACGTGGCTGGTCATGCGCTTCAGTACATCCCACTCCCAGCAGAAGTTCTCCATGAACTGGCTGGGCAGTTCCACCGCGTCCCACTCCACCCCGCTGATGCCCGAGACATCGTGCTCGTTCACCTGGGTGAGCATGTGGTGCAGGCCATGGCCAAATTCGTGGAACAGGGTGATGACGTCGTCGTGGGTGAGCAGCGGGGGCTTACCGCCCACGCCTTCGGCAAAGTTGCACACCAGGTGCGCTACCGGCGTTTGCAGTGTGCCGGTGTCGGGGCGCAGCCAGCGGGCGCGCACGTCGTCCATCCAGGCGCCGCCGCGCTTGCCGTTGCGCGCGCCCGGGTCCAGGTAGAACTGGCCCACCAGCTGGGGTGCCTGCTCCCCGCTGCCGCTCTGTGGTGTCCGCTCAATACGGAAGAACTTCACGCCCGGGTGCCATACCGGCGCCACGTCTTCCCGGATGGACACCTCGAACAGGGTCTCCACAATCTTGAACAGGCCTTCCAGCACCTTCGGCGCGGTGAAGTAGGGCTTGACCTCCTGTTCGCTGTAGGCGTAGCGGGCCTGGCGCAGTTGCTCGCCAATGAAGGGCCAGTCCCAGGCCTGCGG
The DNA here is from genome assembly GCA_025458665.1 of Serpentinimonas sp. Classification (GTDB taxonomy): domain Bacteria; phylum Pseudomonadota; class Gammaproteobacteria; order Burkholderiales; family Burkholderiaceae_C; genus JALOSG01. Next base: position 2,110 of record JALOSG010000211.1, on the reverse strand, counting down.
GTCCTGCAGGCCCAGTTCCCGGGCCGCAAACTCGCGCATGTCGGTCACGTCCTGTTCGGCGTACGGCCGGGCGCGCCGGGCCAGATCGCGCAGAAAGTCAATCACCTGCTGCGGCGATTCGGCCATCTTGGGCACCAGCGACACGGTGGCAAAGTCCGGGTAGCCCAGCAGCGCCGATTCTTCCTTGCGCAGCGCGAGGATCTGGCGGATGAGGGCGGTGTTGTCGAACTCGGGCTGCTCCGACTGTTCGCTGGCGCGCGTGGCGTAGGCGCGGTACAGGCGCTCACGCAGCGGGCGGTGGGTACCGAACTGCATCACCGGCAGGTAGCAGGGCAGCTTCAGGGTGATCTTGTGGCCGTCCTTGCCGTCGGCCTGCGCAGCAGCCCGGGTGGCGTCCACCACGTCCTGCGGCACGCCAGCCAACTCGTCGGCGCTGGCGAAATGGGCATAGCGGTCGGTGGCATCCAGGGCGTTTTCGCTGAACTTCTGCTGCGCTTCGGCCATTTGCTCCTGAATGGCCGCGAACCGCTCTTTGGCGGCGCCTTGCAGTTCAGCGCCACCCAGCACGAAGCCGCGCATGGCGTTCTTGTGCGCCTGCGCCTGCTCGGGGTTCAGCTGGGCCACGTTCATGGCCTTGTACTTGGCATACAAGCGTTCGTCAGAACCCAGCCGCGTCCAGAACTCGGTCACGCGGGGCAGGGCAGCGTTGTAGGCGGCACGCAACTCGGGGGTATCTGCCACGCTGTTGAGGTGCCCCACGGCCCCCCAGGCACGGCCCAGGCGCTCGGTGGCCACGTCGAGCGTGCTGGCCATGGCGGTCCAGTCGGCAGCAAATGCGGGGGCTGTCACCTGCTCCAGCGCGGCATCGGCTGCAGCAAGCAAGGCATCCAGCGCCGGGGCCACGTGCTCAGGGCGTATGGCACTGAACTGCGGCAGATCGGTAAAGTCCAGCAGCGGGTTTGCGCTGGCTTCGGTTTGCGCCAGGACGGCAGTGTGGGGTGTGTGGGCGTTCATGGGCTTGAGTTTGCGCTTTCAGGGCGCGATTTCAAGTCCGCGCCGATGGAGAGTGGCTATCTGGACAATATAGCTTCAAGGCGTTGGCGCCCTGGGCCGCCGCTTCAGGTATCCGACGCCTTCTTGGCACTTTTCAGCCGGGGCTTCTTGGCCCGCTTCACCAGGCCGCCGGCCGTGATGCGCTCGTTACCCAGCACCCGCACCTGTTTGATTTCCGGGCGCTGGCCCCATTTCTTGGCGTACTTCACCAGTTTCACTTCCCGCGGACCGGGCTTGCGGTCCTCGTCCACGGCCTTTTCCTTGGGCGGCAGCGGGCGCCACAGCACCAGCAACTTGCCGATGTGTTGTATGGGGGCTGCGTTCAGGTCATTGGCCAGCTGGGTGAAAAACGCCTCGCGCTGGGTGCGGTCGTCGGAGAACACGCGCACCTTGATGAGGCCGTGAGCGGCCAGGGCCGCATCCACCTCTTTCACGACGGCAGGGGTCAGTCCATCGCCCCCAATGAGCACGACCGGGTCGAGGTGGTGGGCATCGGCACGGTGGACTTTGCGTTGGGCGGGGGTGAGAACAATATGAGGCATGGGACAATTATCTCAGCATGAAAGTCAATACGCAGAGCAAGAAGGTCAACAAGGCGTGGCTGCACCAGCACGTCAACGACCCGTACGTCCGCCTGGCCCAGAAAGAGGGCTACCGGGCGCGGGCCGCCTACAAGCTCAAGGAGATCGATGAAACCTTCCACCTCCTCAAGCCCGGGCAGGTGGTGGTGGACCTGGGCAGCGCCCCCGGCGCCTGGAGCCAGTATCTGCGCCGAAAGCTGGCGCCCAACGGTGCGGCAACGGGGGAACTGAACGGTTGCATCGTGGCGCTCGACCTGCTGCCCATGGAGGCGGTGGACGGTGTGCAGTTCATCCAGGGCGATTTCCGCGAACCGGAAGTGCTGGCCCGGCTGGAAGAGTTGCTTTTAAACGACGCTTCCCGGGGGGGCGCCGCGGCTGGCGCGCGCCGCGTGGATATGGTGGTTTCCGACATGGCGCCCAACCTGTCCGGGGTGGAGGAAGTGGACGCAGCCCGGATTTCGCACCTGGTGGAACTG
>JALOSG010000210.1 GCA_025458665.1 Serpentinimonas sp. | reverse complement strand
CAAGTTCAAGGGCGCGGCCAAGGGCGAGAAGGTCAGCGTGAAGTGGACCGACAACAAGGGCGATACCCGCACCGACGAGGCCACCATCGCCTGATCCGGGGCTGGACCCGGCCATGTGCCCTGGCTGGGGTCAGCGTTTGCGCAGCCCCAGCCACATCACCGTAGCCACCACCAGCAGGCCTCCGCCCACCTGGATCGGGGCAATGGTCTGGCCCAGCAGCAGCCAGGCCAGCACCAGAGCAAAAATCGGCTCCACGTTCATGATGGCCGAATTGCCCACCACGCCCAGCCGTGGCAATAGGGTGAACATCACGGTGAACGCCGTCCCATACAGCAACGTCAGGCCCAGCAGGCCCCACCACCCCGGGGCGGCCGTGGGCCACTGAAGGCCACCCTGTGTGGCAGTGGCCGTCAGTGCAATCAGTGCCACCAGGCCCATGGTGGTGGCGGTGCGCACCCGCCCATCCACACTACCCGCTTCGTGCTGGGTAAGCACCAGCGCCAGCCCGAAGGTGGCCGCCGCTCCCATGGCAAAGGCCACGCCCACGCCAATGGCGCTCCAGTGCCCGGCAGCCCCCAGCCCCGAAGACGCGCCCAGTACATCGAGGGCCAACGCCAACCCCAGCAGCAACAGCGGCATGGCGCGCAGCACCCGCGGCTCCGGGCGGTGCCGGTAGACGGCCCAGGCCCAGAAAGCCGTCCAGAGCGGGTAGGTGTTGAAGGCCAGCAGCGCCAGCGCTACCGGCAGCCGCGCCACGGAGGCATACAGGAACAGGCTCTGTGCACCCACCAGCATGCCTATGAGCGGCAAGAATCTGCGCTGGCGCGCGGTGAACTGCACCGGCACGTGCATGAACCACACCAGCAGCGCCACCACCAGCGCCGTGACACTGCTGCGCACAGCCACTGCCGTGGGCACATCGACGCCGTGGTCGAACGCGAAGCGCGCTGCCACATGGTTGGCGCCCATCATGAACGCGATGAGCAGCAGGGTGGCAAAGGCCAGGCCACTCAGGGCCTTGGCAGGCTGGCTGGGCGCACTCATGCCTGCGCCGCCAGCCGCTGCTGAACGTGGCGCAGCAGACCGTCGCAGGCGTCTTCCACCAGGTCGAGCACCTGCTCGAAACCTTCGTTGCCCCCGTAGTAGGGGTCGGGCACCACGGTGGCATCGTGGCGCTGGCAGAACTCGGTCAGGCGGCGCAACTTCTTGCGGTGGGGTGCCGGGCACTGGGCCTCGGCCAGCGCCATGTTGTCCCAGTCCATGCCGAGCAGCAGGTGGGCGCGCTCGAAATCCTCATCGGTCAGCTGGCGCGCACGCAGGTCAGACAGGTCGTAACCGCGCTGGGCCGCGCACTGCTGGCTGCGCGCATCGGGCGGTTTGCCAGGGTGGTAGTTGTGGGTGCCTGCAGAGTCCACGCGCACGCGGTGCAGGAGGCCGGCTTGCGCCAGGCGCTGGCGGAACACACCGTGCGCCGTGGGGCTGCGGCAGATGTTGCCCATGCAGAAAAAGACGATGTGCAGTTCGGCCTCGGGCCCCTGCGCCGAGGCAGCCTGAGCGAGGGAGGAAGCAGGTGGGTAGACGGGTTGCATGGGTTCCATTGTGCTACGTCAAACACTGTGCTGCGGGAGCGACGTTGGCCCGGCAAGACCCCACCTATTCGGGCAGGCAGGGGCTATGATGGTCTCAGACCCCGCGCCAGAAACACCCCCTGGCGCCCCCACAGGAGCGTCCATGAAATTGCTTGTCCCGATCGATGGATCTGAGCTCTCGCTCGAGGCGCTGGACCATGCGCTGCACCTGGCGCGCCAGGGCTTGAAGGCCACGGTGGTGCTGGCCAACGTGCAGGAGCCCGCCACGCTGTACGAAATGATCACGTTGCACGACCCTGAGGCGCTGGCCAAGCTGGCCGCCGATGCCGGCGCCGATATGCTCGCCCCGGCCGTAGCCAAATGCACCAGTGCGGGTATTCCTTACGTGGCCGAGGTGGCTACGGGGGACCCGGTGCCCATGCTGCTGGAACTGCGAGAGAAGCACCGGTGCCAGGGGGTGCTCATGGGCAGCCACGGCAAAGGGCTGGTGCGCAGCAGCTGGCTGGGCTCGGTGTCGCAAGCCATGCTGGAGAACTGCCCGGTGCCCGTGACTTTCATAAAGCCCAGAGAGGTGCCCTGAGCGCCGCTAGCTCAAGTCTGTTCCGGCCAGACCTGGGGGTTTCCATAGCGCCGGAACGCTTGTGGATAACTGGCTGCTGCGGGTAGAATCCAGGGCTTCGGAACGGTTCCTCGGGGCCAGCTATCCACAAGCCCGCTTACCGGTTTTTTCAAGTCCCCCAAGCCCATCCTTAGCCCCGGGTGCCCACTACCGGGCGCTCCCGCCCAGTCCGCCTCCCACCGCATGCCGCCGTCCAGTTCCCTTCCCGTGACCGCCGATTTGTGGCTTGCCTGCGTGGAACACCTGGCGCAGGACATCCCCGAGCAGCAGTTCAACACCTGGATACGGCCGCTGTCGGCCCGTGTGTCCGAGGCGGGCGACAAGGTGGTTCTGGCCGTGGCCAACCGCTTCAAGATGGACTGGATACGCGCCCAGTATGCGGGGCGAATCTCCGCCGCACTGGAAAAGGCTGCAGGCAAGCCAGTGGGCGTGGAGTTGGTGCTCGCTCCGCGGGAAAACGTTGTGAAATCAACGCCGCAGCCGGCAACCCTGCAAGATGCGGTGTTTGCCGAACTGCCCGAGGTGCCTGTGCCGGCCGAGCCGCGTACCGACGGGCACAAGCACCGCCTGAACACCGCCCTGACCTTCAACACGCTGGTGGAAGGTACCGCCAACCGCATGGCGCGCGCGGCCGCCATGCACGTGGCCGGCAGCCTGGGGCAGCTCTACAACCCGCTGTTCATTTACGGCGGCGTGGGTCTGGGCAAGACCCACCTGGTGCACGCCATTGGCAATTCTTTGCTGGCCGACCGCCCGCAGGCCAAGGTGCTGTACATCCACGCGGAGCAGTTTGTGTCCGACGTGGTGAAGGCCTACCAGCGCAAAACTTTCGATGAATTCAAGGACAAGTACCACTCGCTGGACTTGCTGTTGATAGATGACGTGCAGTTCTTTGCCAACAAGGAGCGCACCCAGGAAGAATTCTTCAACGCGTTCGAGGCGCTGCTGGCCAAGAAAAGCCACATCGTGCTCACCAGCGACACCTACCCCAAGGGCCTGGCCGACATCCACGAGCGGCTGGTTTCGCGCTTCGATTCGGGGCTAACGGTGGCCATCGAGCCGCCCGAACTGGAAATGCGGGTGGCCATTCTCATCAGCAAGGCGGCGGCCGAAGGCGCCAGCATGCCCGAAGACGTGGCGTTTTTCGTGGCCAAGAACGTGCGCTCCAACGTGCGCGAGCTTGAAGGCGCGCTGCGCAAGATCCTGGCTTATTCGCGCTTCAACCAGAAAGACATTTCCATCCAGCTGGCGCGCGATGCGCTGAAAGACCTGCTGTCCATACAGAACCGGCAGATCAGCGTGGAGAACATCCAGAAAACGGTGGCCGATTTTTACAAAATCAAGGTCGCCGACATGTATTCCAAGAAGCGGCCGGCCAGCATTGCCCGCCCGCGCCAGATTGCCATGTTCCTGGCCAAGGAGCTGACGCAGAAAAGCCTGCCCGAGATTGGCGAGCTGTTTGGCGGGCGCGACCACACCACGGTGCTGCATGCGGTGCGCAAGATTGCCGCCGAGCGCCAGCAACTCACCGAACTCAACCAACAACTGCATGTGCTGGAACAGACGCTGAAAGGCTAGATACGCTCCTCAGAGACCCGAGGCTCCGGGTTGAGCGGCAGCTGCCTTTTTACGGGTAGCGCCCGCAAACCGGCGACAATGTCACCCAGCGAAAAACCACCCCTACCCACGGCACCACGCCACCACGCCCACAAGGAACGGAAGTCAAGCCATGATCGTTTTCAAGTCGACCCAGGACCAGGTGCTTGCCGCGCTGCAGGCGGTGTCGGGCATTGTCGAGCGCCGGCACACCCTGCCCATCCTGGCCAACGTGCTGCTGCGCAAGACCGGTAATGCCATCCAGCTGACCACCAGCGACCTGGAAATCCAGATCCGCACCCAGGCCGAACTGGGTGGGGACGACGGCAGCTTTGCCACCACCGTGGGCGCGCGCAAACTCATTGATATTCTGCGCACCCTGCCGGCCGACCAGTCGGTGAGCCTGGAGTCGGTGCAGAACAAACTCATCCTGAAGGGTGGCAAGAGCAAGTTCACCCTGCAAACCCTGCCCGCCGAGGATTTCCCGCTGGTGCAGGAATCGGCCAGTTTTGGCCCCGCCTTCAGCGTGCCGCAGAAGACCCTG
>JALOSG010000209.1 GCA_025458665.1 Serpentinimonas sp. | reverse complement strand
CTATTGCAACGATCGCCAAAAAGACGCGATACGCTTTGGCCGCAAATGGCTCTCTGGGTTTGACTTGAACAAGCTCACTACTGGCAGCAGCAAAGAGCTTGGTGTTCACTCTGGCACGATTAACGCGGTGTGCGAGCAGTACGCCAAGTCCAGAAGCCAAAAGAAGCGCCCCTATCTTCGCTACCGCGGCAAAAAGCATCTGGGTTGGGTGCCATTGAAGGGGCGGGAGTTGAAAGAAACCCCTAGTGGCTTTCACTTCAACGGACGCGAGTTCAAGGTATTCAAAAGCCGAGGCTTGCCCGTTGGCGCCACCGTCAAAGACGGCACGAGTTTCTCTAGAGATACCCGTGGTAACTGGTTTTTGAATGTCTGCATCGAGGTGCCAGACGTCGCTACCAAGGCATTGAACAACGGAATTGGCATCGACCTGGGCCTAAAGGATCTTGCAACCTTGTCCAACGGGGAGAAGATCGAGAATCCGAAACACTACCGGCACTTGGAAGAAGCCTTGGGATGCGCACAGCGCGCCGGCAAGCGTCGTCGTGTCAACACCATTCACGCGAAAATCTCCAACTCCAGATGGGACTTTCTGCACAAAGAGTCCTTGAAGATCGTTCAGCGCTTTGACTACATAGCCGTTGGCAACATCAATGCGGCTGGACTGGCAAAAACCAGCATGGCCAAGTCGGTATTGGACAGTGGCTGGTCGACCTTCCGAAGCATGCTCGCGTACAAGGCCGTTAGGCATGGCGCGTGGTTTGAGGAAGTGAGCGAAGCGTTTAGCACCCAAGTCTGCTCGAGTTGCGGCGACAAGCCTGATTCGAGGCCGAGAGGTATCGCAGACCTTGGAATAAGGCATTGGTGTTGCAGTAGCTGTGGCGCATCGCATGATCGTGATGTGAATGCCGCTCTGAATATCCTTGCCCGACACGGGCATGTGTCGCCTGCAGAGGGAATCCCCACTCTTCAGGGTGGGGAGGATGTCAAGGACCAATGGTAATGCGCTGTTCTTTCCCTGGACGCCTGCAGGAGTGCCGGGTGCCTAAAATGGCCGAACCCGCTTCCTTCCGTTTTCGCAAGCCCCCTCACTGCCGATGTCGCATCCCCCAGCCAACGCCGCGTTGCCGCTTTACGTCGACCTTGACGGCACGCTGGTACACAGCGACACGCTGCACGAGTCTTTGCTGCTGCTGCTGCGGGCCAACCCTCTGAACCTGTTCCGCCTGCTGTGGTGGCTGCTGGGCGGCAAGGCCGCCTTCAAGCGCCAGGTGGCGCAGGCGGTGCGGCCCGATGCGGCCACCCTGCCCTACCACGCCGACTTTCTGGCGTGGCTGCAGCTGCAACGCGGCAATGGCCGTGCCCTGTTTCTGGCCACCGCCGCCGATGCACACATTGCCCAGGACGTGGCGCAGCACCTGCAGCTGTTCGACGGGGTGCTGGCTACCAACATGGCGTCGCAGGATGCCACCCTCAACCTCAGCCGCCACCACAAGCGCAGCGCCATAGAACAGCATATGCGGTCCCAGGGCCACAGCGGTTACGCCTACGCCGGCAACAGCCGGGACGATCTGGTGGTGTGGTCGGGAGCGGCCGAAGCAGTGGCCGTGAATGCGCCAGCGGGGGTGCTGCGCCAGTTGCAGCGCCAGCATCCGCAGGCCCGTGTCTTCCCGGGCGCTGCCGCCAGCCTGCGCACCTGGCTCAAGGCCATACGCATCACCCAGTGGGCCAAGAACGGCCTGCTGTTTGTGCCGCTGCTGGCGGCCCATGAGCTGAACCCGGCGCTGTGGACCACGGTGGCCTGGGCGTTTCTGGCCTTCGGGTTGTGTGCCTCGGCCACCTACCTCATCAACGACCTGCTCGATCTGCCCAACGACCGGCGCCACCGCATCAAACGCCACCGGCCTCTGGCTGCCGGGCTCATCAGCACGGCGGCGGCGGTGCAGGTGTTGCTGCTCATGCTGCTGTCGGCCTTTGCGCTGGCGCTGTGGGCGTCGCCGGTGTTTGCTGCCATGCTGGCGCTCTACACCGCCATCACGCTGGCATATTCGCTCTACCTCAAGCGCGTGGCCCTGCTCGATGTGCTGGTGCTCTCCGGCCTGTACACCCTGCGCATAGGCGCCGGCGCGCTGGTGGCCGGCGTGGAGCTGTCCAACTGGCTGCTGGTCATATCGCTGTTCCTGTTCCTGGGGCTGGCGCTGGTGAAGCGCTGCGCCGAGCTGGAGGAGGTGCTGCTGGACACCGAGGTGAGCAGCGCGCGCGGCCGTGGCTACCACCAGGACGACCTGCCCGCGCTGCGTGCCATGGGCGTGGCCAGTGGCTTCTTCACCGTCATGGTGCTGGCGCTCTACATAGACAGCCAGAACGGCCGGGAGCTGTATGCCCAGCCCGAATGGCTGTGGGGCGCCATTCCCATTTTGCTGTGGTGGATCATGCGCATCTGGCTCAAGACAGGCCGGCGCGAGTTGCACGGCGAAGACCCGCTGCAGTTTGCCCTGCACGACCGCTTCAGCTGGTTCACCGTGGCGGCCATCGGTGTGCTCGCGGCAGTGGCCACCTACGGGCTCTGACACCCCACTTCTTCCCGGCTTTCGTCCATGCGCGATATCTACAACTCCGCCCTGCGCGCCCGCAGCGTGTTCTGGCTCACCTTCTGGGTTACGCTGGTGCTGAAGGTGGTGCTGGCCGCCTACTTTCCACTCACCAGCGACGAGGCCTTCTTCGCCCTCTGGGGGACTTTTCCCGACTGGGGCTACTCCGACCACCCGCCCATGGTGGGCTGGTGGCTCTCGGTACTGCTGCAATTCGGGGACCACCCGCTCATCCTGCGCAGCGGCACGCTGCTGCTCAGCAGCCTGATTGCCGTGGGTGTGGTCGATGTGGCGCTGCGCCACCTGCCCTCCGACCGCGAGGCCGCCGCGTGGTGGGCGGGTTCGGTGTATCTGGTGCTGCCCTGGTCGTGGATGCTGGTGCTGGTCACCACCGACACCCCGCTCATCTTCTTCATGGCGTTGTCGGCGTGGTGCTTCCTGCGTGCCGATGCCGCACAGGGCGCCGAACAGAGGCCCGCAGTCTGGTACCTGCTGGCGGGTCTGTTCGTCGGGTTGGCCTTCCTCTCCAAGTACTTTGCCGCGCTGCTAGGCCTGGCCTATGCCGTGTACATCCTGGGCTGGCGCCGCGACCGCTGGTGGGCGCTGCCACTCATGTTCCTGTTTGCGCTGCCCTCCATTGCGGTGAACCTGCTGTTCAACGCCCACCACGGCTGGGCCAACATCATGTTCAATTTCTTCAACCGCAACGAATCTTCCCAATGGCAGTGGGAGTCTTTCGTGGTGTACCTGCTCATGCTGCTGTACTTGTTCACTCCCTGGCTGTGGTGGCAGGCACTCAAGGGCCATGGGGCCCGCATGCAGGCGGCAGAGTCCGGCTCGCACCGCGGAGCCCTGGCGGGGTTGGGCAACGACGCAGCCGCCACCCGCCGCAGCGTGGCGGTGGCTGTGGCGGTGCTCTGGCTGTTTCCGCTGCTGGTGTTTGCCGTGCTGGGTCTGCGCCGCAGCGTGGGCCTGCACTGGGTACTGGGCTTCGTGCCGCTGTTCGTGCTGTGGGCCGCTTTGCGGGTGGACGCCGCCGCGCTGCGCCGCAGCTACCGCTGGACACTGGCCTGGTCGTTCCCGCACCTGCTGCTCGTGGGCGTTCTGGTGTGGGCGCCGCTGGCATGGTGGCAGAACACCTCGGTGTACGACAAGGCGGTGTTCCTGCACGAGGCGCCTGCCGTGGCCCAGCGCCTGCAGCAGGACTTGCCCGACAGCGCTTTGCTCATGGCCCACGCCTACAGCCCGGCGGCCATTCTGTCCTACTTCACACAGCGCTATGTGCCGGTCTACGGGGTGGGCCGCCACTACGCCCGCGAGGACGATCTGCGCTTCGATTTCCGTGCCTGGGACGGCCGCGCGGTGCGGGTGTTTTTCCGCAGCCCGGTGAACCCCGAAGACCATGCACCGTTCTTTGAGCGTGTGCGGGTATCCACCTTCGATGTGGCTGGCGTGACCTACTACCAGCTCGACGGGGAGGGCTTCCGCTACCAGGCCTACCGGGATACCGTGCTGCGCCAGATTGCCGAGCAGTTCCACGACATTCCGCCGTGGCTACCGCTCAAGGGCAGCCCGTTCTGCGAACGTTACGGCTTCGATAGCTGCTCCCCGCCGCGCTGACCACCGCCACGCTGGTTCAGCCTTCGTCCACCGCAAAGGGCACCCGCGCGGCCACCGCGCACATCAGCTCATAGCTGATGGTGCCTGCGGCGTGGGCCACCTCGTCGATAGGCAGCACCGCCCCGTGCTGGCTGCGGCCCCACAGCACCAC
>JALOSG010000208.1 GCA_025458665.1 Serpentinimonas sp. | reverse complement strand
CCGTCACCATCAGCATCGGGGTGGCCACGGCCACACCGGCCGATGCGCTCTCCCGGGACGTGCTGGCGCGCGCGGACCAGGCCCTCTACCGCGCCAAGCACCTGGGCCGCAACCGGGTCGAACTCGCTACCTGAAAGTAAGTACCCGCGCGAGAGTACCCGCACGAGCGGGTCCCCGGCCCGGACCTGGGCGGTCGGTAGGACGGTCGGCCGACTGGACAGACTGGCACCCATCTTGCATGTGAACTTGTATCCAAGTTTGAATGCTTCAAGATGGTGCCCCAATCCTCACCCCCTGCACAGGACGCAGCCACCCACCCGGAGTGGCTGCATCGGCCCGCCCAGGCGCTCACGCTGCCACCCGGCGCAGTGCCCGGCACCCCCCAGCCTTTGCTGCGGGGCGTGCGCTTTGCGGTGAAGGACAACATCGATGTGGCCGGCTGGCCCACCACCGCCGCCTGCCCGGCATTTGCCTACACCGCCCGGCAGCACGCCACGGTGGTGCAGCGCCTGCTCGACCATGGTGCAGCCCTGGTGGGCAAAACCAACCTGGACCAGTTCGCCTGCGGCCTGAGCGGTACACGCTCCCCCTACGGCGCGGTACCCAATGCGGTGAACCCGTCCTATGTCAGCGGCGGCTCCAGTTCGGGCTCGGCCTACGCGGTGGCCACCGGCCAGGTGGACTTGGCCCTGGGCACCGACACCGCAGGCTCCGGCAGGGTGCCTGCCGGGCTGAACAACATCGTCGGGCTCAAGCCGTCCAAGGGCCTGCTCAGCGCGGCCGGCGTGGTGCCTGCTGCGCAAAGCGTGGATTGCGTCTCCATCTTCGCGCCCACGGTGGCCATGGCGGTGCGGGCATTGCGCGCCGCCCTGGGCCACGACCCGCAGGACCCGTACTCGCGCCGCCTGGAACTGGCGCAGACGCCTTGGCCCCCGTCTGTGCGCGTGGGGGTGCCGGGCACGCTGGAATTCTTTGGCGATGCGCTGGCCGAAGCCGCCTTCAAGGACGCGCTGCAGCGCGTGCGAGCCCTGGGCGCGGAGGTGGTGACGCTGGACTTCAGCCCGCTCTATGCCGCCGCAGACATGCTCTACGGCAGTGCGCTGGTGGCGCAGCGCTACGCCGCGGTGCAGCCTTTCTTCGATGCCCACCCGGAAGCTTTCATTGAACCTGTGCGCAGCATCATTGGTGCAGGCCAGGGCTACACCGCGGCCGATCTGGTGCATGCACAAACCCGTCTGGCTGCCCTGGCGCAGCGGGCGGCGCCGCTGTGGAACGCGGCCGATGTGCTGCTGGTGCCCACCGCCCCCACCCACGTGCGCACGGCCGACATGCTGGAGCAGCCGGTAGAGCTGAACCGCCGCCTGGGCGCCTACACCAACTTCGTGAACCTGCTGGACTACGCCGCACTGTCCGTGCCCAGCAGCCTGCGCCCGGATGGGCTGCCCTTTGGCATCACCTTCATAGGGCCTTGCGGCAGCGACCTGCAACTGGCCGAACTCGGCCAGCGCTACCACCACGCCACGGGCCTGCCACAAGGCGCCACGGGCCGGCCTCTGCCCGCGCCGGAACCCATCCTGCCGGCGCCCAGCGCGCACACCGTGCGCGTGGCCGTGGTCGGCGCCCACCTGTCGGGTATGCCCTTGAACTACCAACTCACCGAACGCGGCGCCACGCTGGCGGGTAGCGCCCACACTAGCAACGCTTACCGCCTGTTTGCACTGCCCGGCACCACCCCGCCCAAGCCCGGTTTGGTGCGCACCCAGCCCGGCCAGGGCGGCCCCATCGAACTGGAGATCTGGGAGATGCCCGTGGCCGCCTACGGCAGCTTCGTGGCACTCATTCCCCAGCCGCTGGGCATAGGCACGCTGGAACTGGCCGATGGCAGCACCGTGCAGGGCTTTCTGGCCGAAGCCGTGGCGCTGCAAGACGCCCAGGACATCACCGCGCTGGGCGGCTGGCGCGCCTACATGCGCCAGCTCAAGGCCGCACTCCACGCGGTGGCCGACTGAGCCCGCTGCAACCCAACAGCCACCTTTCTTTTCTTCACCCCCACCCAGGAGCCACTCCATGTCACGCATCCCCTCTACCGTCCAAGCACCTACCACCCACGCTGCCGCCGAGCCCGCATCGGCCAGCCGCCGCCACTGGCTGCAAGCCGGCGTGGCAGGCGCCGCCGTGGGCCTCATGGGCGCGCCCGCCATCCTGCGCGCGCAAACCGGCCCCACCATCCGCGTGGCGTACTGGCCCATTGCTGCCGGCCTGCCCTTCTATTCGGCGGTGGAGCTGGGCTATTTCAAGGAAGCCGGCGTGAACGTGGAAGTCATACGCTTGGCGGGTGCGCAGCAGATCATGGAAGGCATGCTGGCCGGGCGTATCGATGGGTCGGCCAACGGCACCGGATCGGCCAACATTGCGGTGGGGGAAATGGCTGCGCCCGGCACCTTCAAGATCTTCTGCTCCAACCCCAGCAACGTGGACAACGTGCTCGATGAGGTCATTGTTCCGGTGAACAGCCCGGTGAAAACCATGGCCGACCTCAAGGGCAAGCGCGTGGGTTCAGGCCCTGGCATCCAGAACGTGACCCTGGCGCGCACCGTGCTGGAGCGCGGCGGCGCCACCGGCGCCACGGTGGTGGAACTGCCCATCGGTCAGCACGTGGCCGCACTGGCGGCGGGCCAGCTCGACGGTTGCTACACGCTGGAACCCACCGGCACCATTGGCCGCCTCAACGGCACCACCCGGATTCTGGAAACGGGCGTCATTTCCCGCTATGTGCTGGGCGACCCCAAAGCGCCCTGGTTCGGCGGCTCTGCAGCCCTGACCAGCGAGTTCATCAAGAAGAACCCCGAGGTGGCCAAAAAGTACATCGCCGCCTACGGCAAGGGCGTGCAGTACGTGCGCACCCAGGCTGCCCAGGCGCGCCAGTTCCTCAAAGGCTACACGCCCATCGAAGGCGCCCTCACCAGCGAGGTGCCGCTGGCCGCCTACACCATGTACAACGAGTTCACCGCCAGCGACATTGCCTACTTCCAGAAGTTCTTCGACCTGTTCACCGAGAAGGGCGTCTTCGCCAGCAAGCTGCTGGTGGACTCCATGCTCTACAAAGGCTGAGGCGTTCAGGCATGGCGGACACCCCACTCACCATCCCCACGCCGGCGGGCGCGGCGGGCGCGGCGGCCCCTTCGGCCGCTAGCGCCGCCAGCACAGCTGCCACACCGCGGCATGTGCCCGGCCCCTCCCCGTGGCTGCGCTTCCTGCCCATCATCGGGCCACTGTTCCTGTTCATCGTGTGGGACCTGGTGGTGCGGCTGGGCTTCATCCGTCCCATCCTGCTGCCGCCGCCCATAGACACGATCGGTGCACTGGTGCGGGGGCTGGCGGGTGGGCCGCTGCTCAACGACTTCCTCATGACGGTATGGCGCACGGTGCAGGCCTTCCTGATTGCCGCCGTGGTGGGCATGCCGCTGGGCGTGCTGCTGGGCAGCAACGAACGCGCCTACCGGAGCGTGGAATTCCTCATCGACTTCTTCCGCTCCACGCCGTCTTCGGCGCTCATCCCGCTGTTCCTCATGATCTTTGGCACCTCCGACATCAACAAGGTGGCCATTGCGGCGTTCGGGGCTTTCCTGATCGTGATTTTCAACAGTGCCTATGGCGTCATCAATGCGCGCAAGCAGCGCGTCATGGCGGCCAAGGTGATGGGCGCCTCGCGCTGGCAGATCTTCAAGGACGTGCTGGTCTGGGAAAGCCTGCAACCCAGCTTCGTGGGCTTGCGCTCGGCGGTGTCCATGGCGCTGGTCATCGTCATCGTGGCCGAGATGTTCATTGGCTCCGACAGCGGGCTGGGCCACCGCGTCATCAACACGCAGCAGGTCATGAACGTGCGCGAGATGTACGCCGCCATCCTGGCTGCGGGTGTGCTGGGCTACGCGCTCAACATCCTGTTCCTGCTGGCCGAGCGCCGCATTGTTCACTGGAGCGGAAGGTAAACCATGGTCGAAGCACTGACCCCCTCGGCATCGGCACGGCCGCACTCCGGCCCACCGAACGAACCGTTCCGGCCCGGGCCGGCGGGCACCCACATCACCATCCGCGGGCTGACCAAGTACTTTGCCGGCTGGCCGCTCTACGAGAACTTCGATCTGGATATCCCCAAGCACCAGATCGTCTCCATCTTCGGGCCCAACGGCTGCGGCAAGTCCACGCTCATCAACATGATTGCCGGGCTCATTCCGGTGGACTCCGGGCAGATCCTGTTCGATGGCAAGACGTTGCAGGACACCAAGATTGGCTACGTGTTCCAGAACTACCGCGAAGCCATGTTCCCGTGGATGCGCACCATCGACAACATCGCCTACCCGCTGCGGCTGGAAGGGCGCTCCAAGGCCGATGTGGC
>JALOSG010000037.1 GCA_025458665.1 Serpentinimonas sp. | reverse complement strand
TGCACGAACTCGGGCGGCGGCGCCGGGCCCAGGTCGGGGAGTTCCAGCTGGATGTGATCGAACGGACTGAGCAGCAACGCCTGGTTGAGCAGGCCGCGTTCGGTGAAAGAAACGATGAGGGGCGGGGACTCGGCCGACCATTCCTCGCTGAGCAGGCCCAGCAGATGGGCCGCATCGACCGACTCGGGGTGCAGCGTGCGCACCCGCAGGCGCACCGCTTCAAGCTGGCGCGAAGGCCCCCAGACCGGCTCGTAGGCCAGCGCCACATTCGACAGGATATTGAGCGACATACATCATGCAATGTACTGGAAGAGCGAGAGCCGCTGGACCTGTCCATATGCCTGCAGGGCGGCCTGCAGCGTGAGTTGCTGGGTCTGGAATTCCGAGATGCCCTTGACCATGTCGAGGTCGGTGAGTTCGGAGTTCTCTTTCTCGTAGAAGTCGCGCTGGTCGGTGAAGAGAGACTGCAACGAATCGGCGCGGTTGAGGAAGTCGCCCACCGCACCGCGGGCTTCCAGCGACTGGTTGAGGCGGAAGTCGAGCTCGTTGAGGGCGGTGTCGATTTCCTGGCGGCGCACGTCCTGGGCGCGGTCACCGGGGTCGGC
This sequence comes from Serpentinimonas sp., assembly GCA_025458665.1. GTDB lineage: Bacteria > Pseudomonadota > Gammaproteobacteria > Burkholderiales > Burkholderiaceae_C > JALOSG01. The sequence goes on along the minus strand of JALOSG010000037.1, from coordinate 15,084 downwards.
GCTGCCACCGTAGGTGAGCGACTTGGCAATACGGTCCAGCACGGCGAACACATCCTGATCGGCGGGCTTGAGTTCGACCTTGTCGCCAGCGATGGGGGTTTGCGCGAAAGAGAGTGTCATGCCGTCGATGGTGACGGTGGCATCCACCGGCGGGCCGGGCACTGGATACACCGCAGGACCCGTCACGGCGCCTACAGTGCCGTCGGCGTTGAGCTGCGTCACCGTGACCCGGTTGGCGTTTCCGGGCGGCGCGCCCACAGCGGCTGCAGGCACCTGTGTGAACTCGATCACGTAGCGCGGCTGGCGCGCAGCGTTCTCATCGAACGAGAAGAACCCTGGTGTGGCGGGCGAGCCCGAGACTGTGACCGCACCGGTACCCAGGTTGCCACCGTAGCCTTGCGCCACAGCCACGCCGTCGGCGCTGGTGGACGCTGCGAAGTTGCCGCTGAGGTTCACGCCCATGAACACGCGGAAGCCATCGATCATCTTGGGCAGGGACTGCGCCGTGGCAGCCTCCTGGCCACGCAGACCATCGAAGCGCACCGCGCGGCCCTGGCCGTCGTACACGTCCACAAAGGGCTGGGCAGCACCGCCAAGCCCGCCAAACAGGGTGTTGCCCGAGGTGTCGTCGCGGTTGGACACCTCCAGCAACTGCTCACGGATTCCGAGCAACTGCTGCGCAAGGTCGCGCCGCTCGGGTTCGGCCAGGGCGGCATTGCCGGCCTGCACCACCAGTTCGCGGGCACGGGCGTACAGGTCTGCCACCTGCGCCAGCGCAGAGTCGAGTTGCTCCAGCGAACGGCGGGAACCGTCGAGGGCCCGCAGATCTGCTTCGCGCTGGGCTTTGCGGTTCAAAGCCCGCTCGGACAACACGGCGGCCACAGGGTCGTCGCTGGCCTTGTTCACACGCTTGGCCGTGCTCAATTGGTCCTGCGCCTGGGCCAGTTTCACCTGCCGTTCGTTGATGCTGGCAACGGTACGGTCGAAGCTGTTGGCAGTGGAAACGCGGTTCACGGTCATGGCTCAGTCCTCCATCCTGGATCAGCGGCCGAAGGATGCCAGCAGGGTATCGAACAGGCTCTGCGTGGTTTGCAGGTAGCGGGCAGAGGCCTGGTAGGCCTGCTGAAACTGTAGCAAACGGGCGGCTTCCTCGTCCAGATTGACGCCCGAGAAGTTGGCCCGCTGGGCTTCGGCACTGGCCGCCTGCGACTGGGAAAACTCGGCATTGAACTTGCCCTCCTGCAACAGGGAAGCCACGCGGGAAATGACGGGTATGTAGCCGTCGCTGAGCGAAGTGCCACCGTCGAAGGAGGCCCTGTCGCGCAAGGCCAGGAAGGCCTTGGCGTTGTCGGCGTTCTGGCGCAGCAGTTCGGGGCTGCCGGGCGGTGGAGCCAAGGGGGAGCTCAGGGTGAACGTATCGCCCACGCGGGGCACACCACGCAGGGAGACCGAGAGCTCGTAGGTGTTGCCAGCGCCATCGTTCACGGTCACGGCAAACGGTCTGCCCGACTCGAAGGGAAGCGGGCTGGGCGCAATGCTGGCGGTGGCCGGCGGGGTGACGGCACCCAGCGTGATCTGGCCGCTGGCGTTGAACGAGAAGCTCACGGGTGGAATGGTCCCTGGCGTCAGCGTTCCTGCACTCACGGTGAGAGAGACCCCTTCCACCGTGACCTGGCCCGAGTTGCTGCCCACCGGCTGAACGATCACGGGCGAGGCCAGCGCGAGGTTGTTGGGCGACGTGACCGCACGTGCGATGCCCTCGGCGGCGTCGCTGAAGGGGCGCAGTATGAAGCGGTCGCCCGCCACGGCGCCGTTGGACAGATCGATTTGCAGGCCATCGGCGGCCAGTGGCGCGGTCAGCGAGATGGGCACCGCCGGCGGGGCATTGACCCAGCCGCCTGCACCGTTGGCATAAGCGCCATCGGAAAGGCGCCGCAGCGTGCCGGTATAGGTATCGGGAGGCCCTGCGGTGGCGCTGGCCAGCACCAGCTCGTAGTCCGACGCCACGAAGGCGGTGGGGTCGGTGACCGAGAGAGCCACTGCGCCAGTGCCGACGTTGGCGGGCCCAGGCTGCCCGTTGGGCAAGGCCAGCCCGTTGAACAGGTTGCCCCCCGGCTGCCCCAGCAGGTCCACACCGCCGCGGTGCTGGGTGTTGTACTGGGTGGCCATAGACAGCGCGAGCCGGCCCACCGTGTTCACCACATCGGTCAGGTCCTTGTTCACAAAGCGCACCAGGCCCTGCAACTCGCCACCGCGCAGCGCGGTGTCCAGGCCCTGAAAGTCGGGGGTGATGGACAGCGGGGTGGAAGTGGGGGCCGAGCCAGCAATCCGGATGCGCACCTGCACGCGGTCGGTGTCGGCGGGGTCCTGGCCTGCCACCAGGGAGCCTGCCCGGTTGCCCAGTACCAGCGGGTAGCTGCCCGCCGCAAACACGGTGATGGTGTTGTCGTCCGCGTTGAGCGTGTTGACCTGCACCAGCTTGTTCAGCTCGGCAATCGCCAGGTCACGCTGGTCGAGCAGGTCGTTGGGAACACGGTTGTCGGACTGGACGCGGGAAATCTGGTCGTTGAGATTGGCAATGCGCGCGGCCAGGTCGTTCACCCGCGTCACCGTCTCGCTCACCTCGGTGGTGGCATTGATGCGCAGTTCTTCCAGCTGGCTCTGGGTGTCGTTGAAACGCCGTGCCAGTTCGTCCATGGTGTTGAGCACCACATTGCGCGCAGCCCCATCGGTGGGCGCTGCAGCCGCATCCACCCACACGTTCATGAGCTTGGTCACGCTGGCGCCCAGGCTGCCTTCACCCAGCGGGAACAGCGTCTCCACCTGCTGCAGGCCCTTGAAGCGGATGCTGTCGCTGCCCGACAGCGCGCCCAGTGTGTTGGCGTTCTGCGTCAGGAACTGGTCGAAGGAGCGGTTCACGCCCGTGAGTTGCACGCCTTTGCCGAAGTAGGCGCTGCCGGAAAACTGACCCTGCACCTGCTCCAGCGTGACCGACTGGCGCGAATACCCCGGTGTGCTGGCGTTGGCAATGTTGTTGCCAATGACCTGCAGGGCCGACAGGTTGGTGGTCAGTGCACGGGCGGCGATGTTGAGGCTCATGGCGGGATCCCTTCAACCTCAGGACAGCGCGCGCTGCACGTTGAGCGCGGTATTGATGACGCGGCTCAGCTTGCTGGCGTATTGCGGGTCGGTGGCGTAGCCAGCGCGCTGCAGTTGCTGGGCAAACGCCTGCGAGGAGTGCAGGTTCTCCATGACCTGGGCGTAGCGCGGGCTGTTGCCTATGAGGCGCGCGTAATCGCGGAAGGCATCGGCGTAGGAGTCGTAGGCGCGAAAGCGCGCCGTGACCTTACGCGGAACGCCATCGATGTATTCGGTGGTGGTGACTTCGGCCACCTTGCCCTGCCAGTTGCCGGTGGCCTTGATGCCGAACAGGTTGTGGCTGTTGCTGCCATCGGCAGCGCGGATCTCGCTGCGGCCCCAGCCGGTCTCGTGGGCTGCCTGTCCGATCATGAATCCTGCAGGAATTCCCGACTCGCGCGACACGGCCAGCGCGGCCTGGCGGTGCTGGGCCACAAATGCCTTCTGCACCGCGCTGGGTTGCAAGCCAGCACCACCCTGGGTCACAGGCGCCGCTGCGCCTGGCAGAGACGGCTCTGCGCCGCGCTGCATGGCCGCATCGAGTTGCTGGGTAAGCTGGCGCTCGATCATCTCGCTCAGGCCGCGCGGCATGCCCGTCATCTGTGTGGCCCATTGCTGGTCCAGCAAATCGTTGGCCAGGTTCGATTCCTCGCTGTCCAGCAAACCACTCTTGAGCGAGGCCTCGCGCATGCTCTTGAGCAGCTCGTTCATGAACAGCGCCTCGAACTGCCGCGCCGACTCCCGAATGGCTGCGCGCTGGTCTTTGCCCGCCAGCGTGTTCAGCTTGCCCAGCCCCTGAACGTCGGCCGACAAGGCGTTGGCGTTGGCCGTTCCCATCATGGAACGGCCCAGGCCAGAGAGCGCGGGATCGGTGGCCATGTCAGATCACCTCCAGCTCCGCGTTCAGCGCGCCGGCCGCCTTGATGGCTTGCAGAATGGCCACCAGGTCTTGCGGCGTGGCGCCCAGCGCATTGAGCGCACGCACCACATCATTCAACTGGGGCGCCGCCTCCACCTGAATGAGCGCGCCTCCGTCCTGGCTGATCTGGATGTCCGCGCGCTCCGTCACCACGGTCTGGGCACCGGGCGGCGCAAAGGCGCCCGGCTGGCTCACCTGCGGCGTGGAGCTGATGGTGACCGACAGATTGCCATGCGCCACGGCACAGGCGCCCAGCGTGACGGCGTCGTTCATGACGATGCTGCCCGTGCGGGAATTCACCACCACGCGGGCCACCGGGCGCGAGCGCTGCAGCGGCAACTCCTCCAGGTCGGCCACGAAGGCCACGCGGGCGTTCGGGTCCTGAGGCGCCATGACGCGAACCACCCGCCCATCCAGTGCCTGGGCGGTGCCTGCGCCTTTGGCTGCATTGATGGCTTCGGCCACGCGGCGCGCCGTCTGGAAGTCGAAGGAGTCCAGGCTCAAATCGACCGAATCGCCCAGCAGGAACGGGGTGGCCACCACGCGCTCCACCTGCGCGCCCGCAGGAATGCGCCCGGCGCTCAGGTGGTTGATGGTGACACTGCTGCCCCCGGCCGATGCGCCCGCACCGCCCACCAGCAGGTTGCCTTGCGCCAGTGCGTACACCTCCCCATCCACCCCCTTCAATGGGGTGGTGATGAGCGTGCCGCCACGCAACGATTTGGCGTTGCCCACCGAAGACACGGTCACATCCACCAGCTGCCCGGGGCGGGCGAAAGCAGGCAACGTGGCCGTCACCAGCACGGCTGCAATGTTTCGCGGCTGGGCCACCACCCCAGGTGGCAGGGATACGCCCATTTCGCGCAGGTAGTTGGCCAGGCTCTGGGCCGTGTAGGGCATCTGGGCAGACTGGTCGCCGGTGCCGTCCAGCCCCACCACCAGACCATAGCCGGTCAGTTGGTTGCTGCGCACGCCTTGTATGGAGGCCACATCCTTGATGCGGCTGGCGTGGGCCAGCTGAGGGGCCGCCAGGACCATGGCCAGCGCCAGCAGCAACGCAGCAGCCAGTAGCGTGCGGCCCAGCCAGCCCAGCAGAGCCTGCAGCGGTGTCGGCGGTGCGGTGTGGCGGCGCTCCGGGCCACCCGGGTCAGACAGCAGCAGTTCGTTGATGAAGTTCATGGTGGTCCTTTCCAGACACCCGGCCTGCGCGGTCGGCGCAGGCGGGGGTCTCAGCCCATGAACCCATTGTCGAAAAACTTAAAAGGGGAGAAGCGTCAAAAAGAAGCGGGAAAGCCAGCCAAATGTCTGGGCATCGTTCTGGGCACCGCGCCCGCGCGAAAGCACGCGCACATCGGCCACCTGGGTGGACTGCACCTGGTTGCCTGGCGCAATGGTGCGCGGGTCTACTTTGCCCGAGAACTGCAGCACATCGACGTTCTGGTTCACGCCTATCTGCTTCTCGCCCACCACCACCAGGTGGCCGTTGGGCAAGACCTCGGTCACGATGGCGGTGATGGAGCCGCTGAAGGTATTCACCGCCGCGGTGTCACCGCTGCCACTGAACGTGTTGGTGGAATTGGCATTGGCGCTGAGGTCCACCAGCGTATCCGCACCGATAAAGGGCAGAGCAGACACGCCAAAGCCCAGTTCCGACTCGCGGTCCACGTTGCTGGAGGAACGCTGCGCAGCGTTCAGCCGTTCACTGATCTGGATGGTGATGGAGTCCCCCACCAGGCGCGCACGCGGGTTCTCGAAGCCAGGGCGAAAGCGGCTGCTCGCATACAGCCCGCCGGTGGGAATGGCGTTGGCCTGGGTATCCGGGCGCGCGTACTCAATGGTGCCGCGCTGCACCAGGTCGACATCGGGTACTCGCGATAGCGTGTTGCAGCCCGCCAGCAGTACAGCCACGCTGGCCAGTGCCAGCGTACGGGTAGATGAAATGAAGGCTGGCATGGCCGGCTCCCTGAAAAGGCTCACAGCTGCGTCAGGCGCTGCAGCATCTGGTCGGAGGTCTGGATGGCGCGGGAATTCATTTCGTAGGCGCGCTGCGTCTGGATCATGTTCACCAGTTCCTGCACCACGTTCACGTTGGAGCTTTCCAGATAGCCCTGCATCAGCATGCCGAAACCCTCACTGGCCGGCGCGCCCGTATTGGGGTCGCCAGAGGCCAGCGTCTCTGCAAACATGTTGGCGCCCAGCGGCTCCAGACCGGCCGGGTTCACGAACGTGGCCAGCTCGATGGTGCCCAGCAGCGTAGGCTCGGCCTGCCCGGGTGGCACTACGCTCACCGTACCGTCCTTGGCAATGGTCAGCCCACGGGACTGCGCGGGCACCGTGATGCCGGGCAGCAGCCGGAACCCGCTGGAGGTCACGATCTCGCCCTCGGCGTTCACCTGGAACGTACCGTCGCGCGTGTAGCTGGTGGTGCCATCGGGCATCTCGATCTGGAAGAAGCCATTGCCATTGATGGCGATGTCCAGGCTGTTCTCGGACTGCTGCAGGCTGCCCTGCGTGTAAGTGCGCGCGGTGGCCACCGTGCGCACACCCAGGCCCAGTTGCAGGCCGGTGGGCAGTTCGGCTTGCTCGGCGGCGTTGGCGCCCACCTGCCGCAGGTTCTGGTAGATCAGGTCTTCAAAAATCGCGTTGCCGCGCTTGAAGCCGGTGGTGGACACGTTGGCCAGGTTGTGCGAGATCACATCGAGCTGCGTTTGCTGCGCTTGCATGCCCGTCTTGGAAATCTGCAGGGAATTGATCATGGAGTGCTCCGTGGGTCAGCCTGATTCAGGCACTGTTCGGTGGGCTTAGCCGCCCGTGAGACTCAGCAACTGGCTGGCCGTCTGGTCGTTTCTTTCTGCGTTCTGCAGCATGCGCATCTGCACCTCGAACTGGCGGGCGGCGGCGATCATGTCCACCATTGCGCTCACCGGATTCACATTCGAACCCTCCAGCATGCCGCTGCTCAGCCGTGCCTGCGGGTCTTGCTGCAGCGGCTCCCCTTCGGGGCCGCGGAACAGCCCGTCGTCACCCCGGCGCAGCTGAACCTCGTCGTTCGGTGTGACCATCTTGAGACGCCCCACGTTCTGCGGCTCCTGGCCCTGTACCTTGGCCGTGATGGTCCCGTCCGAAGCAATCACCACCTCGGCCCCCGGGGGAATATTGATCGGCGCACCGCCCTCATCGAGCATCTGCAGACCCGAGTGGCCCACCAGCTCACCGTTCGCCGAGACCTGCAGATTGCCGGCCCGGGTGTAGGCCTCCAGACCGTCGAGCCCCTGTATGGCGAAATAGGCCTGCCCGGCGGCCGCCACATCCAGATTGCGTCCCGTGCTCATCATGCTGCCCGGTGTGTCCAGGTGCCCCGCGGTCGCCTCCAGCGCGAACACCCGTGTGGTGGCACCGTCTCCGCGCAAAGGTACTGCGCGAAAGGTCGCCAGCTCGGCGCGGAAGCCGGTGGTATTCACGTTGGCCAGGTTGTGCGCCAGCACCTGCTGGCGGTGCATGGTGGCAGTCGCACCGCTCATGGCGGTATAGATCATGCGGTCCATGGGGCGCTCCTGTTATGGGCGGGCTGCATGGTGCGCGTCAACGCAGGTTCACCAGCGTCTGCAGCACCTGGTCCTGCGTCTTGATGGTCTGCGCGTTGGCCTGGTAAGCCCGCTGCGCCACAATCATGTTCACCAGCTCCTCGGTGATATCGACGTTCGACTCCTCCAGGGCGCCGGAACGGATCAGGCCGAAGCGTCCTTCCAGGGCTGCACCGTCGAATGCGTCTCCGGAAGCGAACGTCTCGGCCCAGTAGCCGCCGTTGATGGGCTGCAGCCCCTGCGTGTTGCGGAAGGTGGACAGCGCCACCTGACCCGCTGCCTGCGACACACCGTTGGAGTAGCGCGCCGAGATCACGCCCGTCTCGCTGATGTTGATGGAGGTCAGCTCACCCGGCTGGTAGCCGTCCTGGCGCACATCGGCCACACCGAACTTGCTGCCGAACTGTGTGAGGGTGTACCCATCGGTGGCGTTGCCGTAATTGATGGCAATGGGGTTGATGGCGGTGATCGGGGTGGCGGTGCCGAACGAATCGGCCGGCACGTTGATGTTGAGCGGCACGTTGGCCACAGGAGTTCCGGTATCGTCGAACTGCAGGGCCCCCACCACCGCCGAAGTCACAGTGCCGGTGTCGCGGTTGGTGACTTCACTCACCACGCTCCAGGTGGCTACGCGGGTGGTGGTATCGAAACCAGTCTTCACAAAGAACAGCTGTACCGGCACCGCATTGCCCACCGAGTCATAAACGTTCAGCGCGGTACCGTAGGCCTTCTGCTCGTTGCTCAGCGGAGAGGCCAGCGGCGTCTGCACCGGCGCACCCGCATCCAGGTTGGCGTTCAGCACAATCTCGCTGGTGACCCGCGGCGGCACCTGCCCGCCGGTAGGCAATTGCAGGGCCACCGGATTCAGACCGGTGCGCACACCATCTTCGGTGGTGTTGTAGCCCACCAGACGGTAGCCCGCGTTGGTGACGATGAAGCCTTCGCGGTCCAGCTTGAACTCGCCGTTGCGTGTGTAAAGCTCTTCTTCGCCCGTGGCCTGTACCCGGAAGAACCCTTCGCCGTTGATGGCCAGGTCCAGCGTGTTGCCCGTGATCTTGAGGTTGCCCTGCGTGAACAGCTGCGCGGTGTTGGCCACGCTCACGCCGATCCCGCTACCGGCCCCGCCGATACCGAGGGCGGCAGAGTAAATCTCCGCAAATTCGGCGCGGCTGGCCTTCATGCCGGTCGTGTTGGCATTGGCAATGTTGTGCCCAATCACATCAAGGCTCTTGCTCGATGCGTTCAAACCGGAAAGGCCTGTCTGGAAGCTCATGGTGTACTCCTGAAGAAGAGAAGGTTCGGTGCCGTGTGTGGTGCGGGGTTCTGGCTCACATGAAAGCCAGCACGTCCTCGTAGCGCAGGGAGTTGCCCGATTCGGTGCGCAGCCTGAGCTCGCCGTCCACCTGGCCCACGGCCTGTATGCGCTCACGCGACAACAAGCTGGCGGCCACAGGCTGGCCGTTGGCGGTGGCGCTCACGCTGAAGCGGTCCACCAGGGCGGGATCTACCCCATTGAGCGACCACTCGAAGTTTTGAACGCCCGAGCCGCGCGGACCCAGCTCCACGCTGCCCAGCAGCTGTCCGGCAGCACCCAGAACGTCAACCCGGATCGCGTCGGCCCGCGCCGGCAGAGTGAAACTGCCGCGCGCCACGCCGTTGTCCACACGCAGGCTGCTGCCGTCCACCAGAGCTTCGCGCCCAATCAGGGAAACGCTTTGCAGGTTGCTGGCTGCCCCCATCTGGGCCGCCACGCTCTTGAGCGTTTCGTTCACCTGCTGTATGCCCGTCACGGTGTTGATCTGCGCCATCTGCGAGGTCATCTGCGCGTTGTCCAGCGGGTTCAGCGGGTCCTGGTTGTTCAGCTGCGCCACAAACAGCTTGAGGAAGCGGTCCTGCGCGGCCTGCGGGTCGGAGTTCTCGCCCACCGCTCCGCCTTTGGCGTTGTACGCATCGATCTGGCTATTGCTCAGGGGGGTCATGAACATGGTGGGCTCCGTTCGGGGTTACTGGCCCATCTGCAGCGTTTTGAGCAGCAGGGACTTGGCGGTATTCATCACTTCCACGTTGTTCTGGTAGGAGCGCGAGGCCGAGATCATGTTGACCATCTCCTCCACCGGGTTCACGTTGGAATGCGTCACGTAGCCTTCGGCATCGGCGCTGGGGTGCTGCGGGTTGAAGACGCGCCGGTTGGGCACATCGCTCTCGAAAATGTTGTTCACCTTCACACCGGCAGCGCCCTGCGTGTTGCTCATGGGCACCGTCTGGAACGTCACCTGGCGGGCGCGGTAGGCCTGCCCGTCGGGGCCGGCCACGGCATCGGCGTTGGCCAGGTTGCTGGCCACCACGTTGAGGCGCTGCGACTGCGCGCTGATGGCGCTGCCGGACACCCCGAAGATCGTGAACATGGACATGAGGGACTCCTTCTTCCTTTATCTGGGCCTCACTGGCCCTGGATCGCGCTCAACATGGTGCGCACGTGCCCGTTGATGAAGCGCAAGGTGGACTCGTAGCGGATGGCGTTGTCGGTGAAGTTGGCGCGCTGCTGGTCCATGTCCACGCTGTTGCCGTCCAGGCTGGGCTGCGTCTGTACGGTGTAGGCCAGCCGGGCTTTGTCCGACACTGCGCCGGTTTGCCCCACGGCCCGCAGATGCCCAGGGTGGCTGGCGCGCACCAGGCCGGTGGTGCTGCCCGCCACATTCAGGGCGCCTGCCCCGCCGGCAGCTCCGGAGACCGGCGCCGCCAGAGGCAGCGTGGCACCGCCCGTGGCGTTGGTGATCCCCGTGGCCGACACCCCGGTGGCACTGCGCAGCGCGCTGGCAAAGTCGAAGTCGCGCGCCACGTAACCCGGAGAGTCGGCGTTGGCAATGTTGCTCGCCAGCACCTGTTGCCGGTGCGCGCGCAGCTGCAGCGAGCTGGAGAAAAACTCCATCCGTTGGGTCAGTTGCTCGAACATGGGCGCCTCACAGGGTGGTCGGTGGACGGGGGATTTGGTCTGATTGTCAAAAACTTGAGCCTCCGTGAAAGCCCGATAAGCCCCCCCATACCCGCCCATTTCCGGCCATCGTTACAGGCATCTGCCCCTACAGTGGTGGCCATGCGAAGCACCGTTCCAGTCCTTCGGGGCCCGGCTGCTGTACGGGCCAACCCACCCTCCCGCCCCCGCTTCCGAAGCCTGCTGGCAGCCTGGCTGCTGGCCCTCGCGGGATGTGCGTTGCTGCCTGTCGTGGCCCGTGCCCAGGGTCAGACCGCCGAGGCCATCACCCAGCAAGCCGAGTGGATCCAGCTGGCCGAGCGCTGGATCAACGAGCAACTGGGCGTCGAGTTGCCCGGCGTGCAGGGCAGCACGGGCCTACGGCCCGAGGTGGTCTTCGGCGAGCTGGACAGCCGCCTGCGCCTGGCCCCGTGCACCCAGGTGGAACCCTTTCTGCCACAGAACACCCGCTTGTGGGGCCGCTCCCGCATCGGGCTGCGCTGTACCGACGGGCAGGCCCGCTGGAGTGTGTTCCTGCCCATCACCGTGCGGGCCTGGGGCCCCGCCTGGGTGGTGCGCCAGCCGCTGCACCCCGGCTCAACCCTGACTTCAGAACACGCCGAACTGGCCGAAATAGACTGGGCCGAAGGCGTGGCGCCCGTCATCGCACGCCCCGAAGACTGGGTGGGCCATGAAGCGCTGCGTGGGCTGATGCCCGGTCAGGTGCTGCGCGAGGGCATGGTGCGCCCGCCCCAGTTGTTTGCGGCGGGCAGCCAGGTCAAGGTGCTGGTGGACGGCGGCAGCTTTCAGCTCACGGCCACCGGCAAGGCCATGGGGCACGGTTTTGCCGGTCAGAACGTGCGGGTCCGGCTGGACAATGGCCGCATCGTGACGGGTACCGCGCTCGACGGGCAACGGGTGCAACTCGGGCTCTGAGCCCGCCCTGCCGCCCCATGCCGGGTTGCAGCGTGGTGCGCTTCCCACAATGCGGCAAGGACACGGAACCGTCCGGCACTTTTTTTCTCAAAAAGGGGTAAAGTTTCAGAAACGCTCGCCGATAAGTCTTCCAACGGCCCCAACTATGGGGTGTGGAGTACGCCATGAAAGTCAACAACCTGTCAGAACTGCCCGCCACCGCGGCTGCAGCTTCCGCCAAAACGGCGGAACGGGCGGTTGCGCCTGAAGGCAGCAGCAAGCCTGCCGGGGCTGCCGTTGCTCCTGGCTCCAGCGTATCGGTCACTTTGTCCCCCGTGACCCAGACCATGACCAACGGCGTCGCCCGCTCGGGTACCGACGTGTTCAACGCCGAAAAGGTGCAGGCCATGCGGGCCGCCATCCAGAACGGCTCCTTCTCCGTCAACGCCGAGGCGGTGGCCGACAAGCTCCTCTCCAATGCCCGCGAAATGCTCAGCGTGGCCTCTGCCAACTGACACTGGCTCTCCTTCGGGGTTTACACTGCGCGGATGACAAGCCCAACGGACTGGACCCCCTGCCAAACCACGCTGGAGTCGCTGCTGCAGCACATTCAAGCCGCCCATGAGGCGGCTTTGGTTTCTTCGCCTACCGATGCCGACACCGCCCTGCTCATGCAGCGCACAGAGCAGCTTGCCCAGGCCATGGCGGCGGCCGCACCGCAACTGGGCCGCTGGCTGGACCAAACCCGGGAGCCCGTTCCGACCCCTGTGGCCCGTTTGCTCGACGAGGTGAAAGCGCGGCTGGCCCTGCTGCAGGACCACACAGCCCGGCTGGGTGCGCGCAACCAGCAGGCGCTGGGTGTGCTGTTCCCGCAAACCGCTGCAGACGCCTACAGCCGCCTGGGCAAGAAGTACTAGCCGCGCACCGCACGGCGCAGAGAATGCCCGCCGCGCTCAGTGCTCGCGCAGCCGCGCCCGCAACCGCGCGATGGACTGGCTGTGCAGCTGGCAGATGCGCGACTCGGTCACGCCCAGCACGGCAGCAATCTCCTTCAGGTTCATGTCGTGCTCGTAGTACATGCTCATCACGTACTGCTCGCGTTCGGGCAGCTTGTTGATGGCGTCGATGAGCGCCGAACGCATGCGCTGGTCACCCAGCAAGGACTGCGGATCGGACTGCGCATCGGCCGGCAGGTAGCGGTCGAGGAAGTGGTCCTCGTCATCGCCCTTGCCCGACATGTCTTCCAGGTAAACCAGCTGGGCGCCCCGCACGCGCGACAGCATCTGCTGGTATTCGGCCAGGGGGACGCCCAGTTCGCTGGCAATCTCCGATTCCTTGGGCGCTCGCTGCAGCCGCTGTTCCAGCTTCTGCACCGCGTGCTCGATGTCTTTCTGCATCTTGCGCGATCCGCGCGACAGCCAGTCCCCCTCGCGCAGTTCGTCGAGCATGGCACCGCGGATACGCTGGCTGGCAAAGGTCTCGAACTGCACGCCCTGGGAGGGCTCGTAGCGGGCCAGTGCCTCGGTCAGGCCGATCATGCCCACCTGAATGAGGTCGTCCACCTCCACGCTGGCGGGCAGCTTGGCAATCATGTGGTGGGCCAGGCGGTGCACCAACGGGCTGTACTGCCGCAGCTGCGCATCCCGGTCAAGCGTACCTTTGGCCGTATACATCTGCAAGTCGGGAGTACGGGCGGGCATCTGGCGTGGGGCACTCGCGGGGTTGGGGATCATTCTGTGGTTCCTGTCTGCCCGTCACCATCCAAGCGCTGTCGAGCACCTTCCACACAGAAGCCGCATGCCACGCAGGGCGGGGCAGATCGGCAGTGTCATGATACTCCAGCGCCCAGACAGGAGGGGTCATCGCCAGATAGCCTGTACAGCAGTCGGTCAGGGCTTGGACAAACCTGGCCGGGGTGGTACCGGGGGTCAGCACGATGGCATGCAGGCCGCCCACCTGCCAGCACACCTTGATGGCGTTGTAGGCATCCACGACCTGGCGGTGGCTGCTGTACTGGGGAGCGAAAGCCACGAGCGGGCGCGCGGGGCTGCCCTCCAGCACCACCGCCAGCGTCTCCAGCGGGGCCAGCCACAGCACCACGGCGTGGCCGGGTAGCCGGCGCAGTCGCTCGCGCAACAGGCCTTGAGGAGTTTGTCCGGCCAGCGGCACCTTGGGTGCGGTACCTGCTTCGTCCAGCACCACCACGTCGTAGCCTTCTGCCCGCAGTTCCCGCTCCAGCGTCCAGGCGCAGGCCATGGCCGCACGCAATGCCTCACCGCTGGCGGGGCGCCACAAGGGTATGAGCCGAATGCCTGCGGGCAGCACCCAGGCCTGCAGGCCATCGGCCTGGTGGTCCTGGAAGCTGCGCAGGTCGGGGCTGGGGCTCATGGGGCGTATCTCGGGCGCGTCGTGCACTTCAGGCGTGCCAGGCATCGAGTTGCACCGCGGCATGGCCGGTTTCGGCAAAGAAGAAGCCCAGCTCGGAGCTCTGCGGGTCGTGCGCCGACTTTCCTGCGGTGGCCATGGAGAGCCGCACCAGCGCCTGAGCGTCGGGGCGTTGCCAGTCTTCGGGCACACGCTGGCCAGTGCTCACACCGCGCAGCACCAGCTGGTGGCGAATCAGCGCATCCAGCGCCGGACCGAGCTTGGCCGCCTCGTCGGTCTTGGAGAGCACAACCCCATGGAGCTCGGTTTGCCGGTAGGCATGCAGCACCTCGTCGATGGTGTCCCCGTGGCTGCCGGCATTGAGCACCAGCAGCTTCTTGATCTTTGGGGAAGACAGCAGATCGAGTACCTCCTGGATGCGCGTGTCCTTCTGCCCCAGTCCTGCCGTGTCGATGATGACCATCCGCTTGCCTGCCAGCAGTTGCAGCAGATCCTGGAGCGCGGCGGCGTCGTGCGCGAGGTGCGCCACCACGCCCAGCATGCGGCCGAATGCGCGCAACTGCTCGTAGCCGGCAACCCGGTAGGTGTCCAGCGTGATCAGGCCAATGCTGCTGGGGCCATAGGCCTGCACACACTGCGCGGCCAGCTTGGCGGCGGTGGTGGTCTTGCCCACACCCGTGGAACCCACCAGCGCAAATACCCCGCCTTCGTCACACAGGGCACTGGCGTCCTTGGGCGTGCGCAGGTTGCGCGCCAATACCTCCAGCATCCAGCGAAACGCCTCGGAGCCATTCAGGCCGGAGGGCATCTTCTCGATGATGGCGCGCGCCATGGTGGCCGAATATCCAGCGCGGATGAGCTTGAGCATGAGGCTGGCCTGGGTGGGATCCTGCCGGGAGGACCCCAGCCAGGTGAGCGTATTGAAGCGCTCTTCGATCATGCTCTTGAGGCCCACCAGCTCGTCGGCCAGTCGCGCATCGGCGGCCGGGCTGACCGATGCTGCCGCCGGCTGGCTGCCACGCGCCGGACGTGTCGCGGTGTTCGCCTGGGCAGCCTTGGCGGCACCCTCGGTACGCGCGAAAGACAGAGTCATGGACTCTTCGTCCGCTACGTGCCGGGCCGACGCTTTCGGCGCAACAGCGGCCGGCCCCAATGCGGGTGCCGCAGAGATG
>JALOSG010000036.1 GCA_025458665.1 Serpentinimonas sp. | reverse complement strand
GTGTTCCAGATCCAGCGTGTGTACCTGAAAGAGGCCTCCATCGAGCAGCCGAATTCCCCGGCCATCCTGCTGGAACAGGAACAGCCCAGCGTAGACATCCAGCTGGGTGTGGAGGCCAACCAGGCCGCCGACGGGGTGTTCGAGATTTGCGTCACCGCCACCGTGCAGACCAAGATCAAGGACAAGACCGTGTTCCTGGTGGAAGTGAAGCAGGCCGGCATTTTCGAGATCCGCAACCTGCCCCAGGACCAGATGGGCCCCATCATGGGCATTGCCTGCCCGCAGATCGTCTACCCCTACCTGCGCGGTAACGTAGCCGACCTCATCCAGCGCGGCGGCTTTCCGCCGGTGCACCTGGCCGAGATCAACTTCCAGGCGATGTACGAGCAGCAGCAGGCGCAAGCCGCCCAGGATGCGCCGCGCATCGTGACCCAGTAAGCATGGCGGGACGCAGCGCTCCGCTCCAGGAGCACCCCGCATGAAGATCACCGTTCTGGGTGCTGGCGCCTGGGGCACGGCGATGGCCATGTCCGCCGCCGCCGATGTGGGGCGCATGCACCACGTCAAGCTCTGGGCCCGTGATGCTGTTCAGGCCCAGCGCATGCAGGAGCGCCGCTGCAACGACCGCTACCTCCCGGACCTGCCCTGGCCCGACACCCTGCAGGTTTTCAGCGCCGACCCCGCTGATTGGGCCGCCCATCTGGCCGATCAGGAACTGGTGATAGTGGCCACCCCCATGGCCGCCCTGCGCGGCATGTTGCAGGCGTTGCGCGGTTGCCATGCCCCCGTGGTGTGGCTGTGCAAGGGCTTCGAGCGGCCCACCGGAATTTCAGCATCCACCGGCGCACCCGAAGGCGTGGGCTTGCTGGGCCACGAGGTGTGCGCCCAGGTAGCGCCCGACCTGCGGGCGGGCGTGCTCAGCGGCCCCAGCTTTGCGCAGGAAGTGGCGCGCGGCTGCCCCACGGCGCTGGTCGCCGCGAGTGCCCACCCCGAGGTGTGCGACTTGCTGGTACATGCCTTCCACAGCCCCGCCCTGCGCGTGTACGCCAACGACGACGTGGTGGGCGTGGAGGTGGGCGGTGCCGTGAAGAACGTCATGGCCATTGCCACCGGCCTGTGCGACGGGCTGAAGCTGGGCCTGAACGCCCGCGCTGCGCTGGTGACACGCGGCCTGGCCGAGATTTCGCGGCTGGGGCTGGCCATGGGCGCCCGCGCCGAAACCTTCATGGGCCTGAGCGGCCTGGGCGACCTGGTGCTCACCGCCACCGGGGACCTGAGCCGCAACCGGCAGGTGGGCCTGCTGCTGGCCCAGGGCAAGACGCTGCAGGAAGCGGTGGATTCGCTGGGCCATGTGGCCGAGGGGGTCTACAGCGCGCGCACCGTGGCCCAGCGCGCCGACGGGCTGGGCGTGGACATGCCCATCACCCAGGCGGTGGTGGCGCTGCTCGACGGGGCTATCCGGCCCGACGAAGCCGTGGCACGGCTCATGGGCCGCGAGCCCACCACGGAATAAGCGGCAAGCCGGCCTGGGCTCAGAACTCCAGGTTATCTATCAGCCGGGTGCTGCCCAGCCGGGCCGCGCCCAGGGCCACCAGCTCACCGGCGCGGAAGCCATTGGGGGCCGGGGGCTGCAAATCGGCGCGGCGGCGCACGGTCAGGTAATCCACCTGCCAGCCGCGTGCAGCCAGGGCATGCGCAGCGTGGTGTTCCAGCGCGTTCAGGTTGTGTTCCCCGCCCAGCACGCTGGCCGCCAGCGTCTTGAGCGCCACAGACAGCTGTATGGCTTCCTGCTTTTCGGCGGCGCTCAGGTAGTGGTTGCGCGAACTCAGGGCCAGGCCTTCGGCGGTGCGCTCGGTGTCCAGACCATGAATCTGCACCGGTAGGGCAAACTGGCGCACCATGTGGCGCACCACCATGAGCTGCTGGTAGTCTTTCTTGCCAAACACCGCATGGCGTTGCCCCCGGGCCTCCGAGAACACGCACTGGAACAGCTTCATCACCACCGTGCACACGCCCGTGAAAAAGCCCGGGCGGAAGTGGCCTTCCAGCACATCGGCCAGCGCGGCATCGGGGTGCACCTTGAAGGTTTGCGCTTCGGGGTAGAGCGTGGCTTCGGAGGGCGCGAACACCACATCGCAGCCCTGGGCCTGAAGGCGCTCGCAGTCCGATTCGAAGGTACGGGGATAGGTGTCGAAGTCCTCGTGCGGCAGGAACTGCAACCGGTTCACGAAGATGCTGGCCACCGTCACGTCGCCCAGCGTGCGGGCGTGGCGCACCAGCGCCAGGTGGCCTTCGTGCAGGTTGCCCATGGTGGGCACGAAGGCGGGCTGGTCAAAACGCGCCATGTGCTGGCGCAACTCTTCCAGAGTTCGGGCAATGTACATGGGCGGCGGCTTACCAAGCGTGCAGGGTGTTGTCGGGGAACTGGCCGTTCTTCACAGCCTGCACATAGCTGGCCATGGCGTCGCGCACGCTGGCGCTGCCTTCCATGAAGTTGCGCACGAACTTGGGTGTTTTGGACAGCCCCACGCCCAGCATGTCGTGCATCACCAGCACCTGCCCGGCGGTGCCGTTGCCGCAGCCTATGCCTATGGTATGGCAGCGCTGCAGCTGCTGGGTCACCTCGACGGCCAGCGCGGCCGGCACCATCTCCAGCACCAGCATGCTGGCCCCAGCCTCCTGCAAGTCCAGCGCCTCGCGCTTCAGGCGCAGGGCATCGGCATCGCCCCGGCCCTGCACGCGGTAGCCACCCAGCGCATGCACGGTTTGCGGTGTGAGCCCCAGGTGGGCGCAGACGGGAATGCCGCGCTCCACCAGGAAGCGCACCACCTCGGCGGTCCAGCCACCGCCTTCGAGCTTGATCATGTGCGCGCCGGCCTGCATGAGCTGCACGGCGCTGCGCAGCGCCTGCTCGCGCGATTCCTGGTAGCTGCCAAAGGGCAGATCGCTCACCACCCAGGCGGTGCCCTGTACGCGGCGCAGGCCGCGCGTCACGCTTTCGGTGTGGTAGCGCATGGTCTCCAGCGTCACGCCTACCGTGGTGGACAAGCCCTGGCAAACCATGCCCAGGGAGTCGCCCACCAACAGGCATTCCACGCCGGCGCTGTCTGCCACGGCCGCAAAGGTGGCGTCGTAGGCGGTAAGCATGGCGATTTTCTCGCCGCGTTCGCGCATGTCGTTCAGGCGCGGCAGGCTGATGGGTTTGCGTGCAGGCAAGGGAGATGCAGAGGGCAGGGTGCCATAGGGCGTGCCCTGCGGCAGTTGGGACAGGGAGGCTGTGGACTTCTCGCTCATGTTGCTTGAGGTAAGTTCGGGAGACTTAAGTTGCGCAGGCGGTGTAAAAATCGGTCCGGGGCGGCAAGTCTAGTCGATCCCGTTATGCTTGCTAGCCTTTCGCCCACCACTGTAACGCCCGTGCCTGCTGTTCCCCCCAACCCAACGCCCCCGAGCGCCCCGTCTGCTTACATGGAATCCGCCGAGTTCACCCCCGAGCGCGTGCGCGCCCTGGCTGCCGCCGATGTGCAGCGCGCGCTGGAGGAAGACGTGGGCGCCGGAGACCTGACCGCCGCCCTGGTGGACCCTCAGCGCCGCACCGTGGCCCGCATTCTGGCGCGCGAGCCGGCGGTGGTGTGTGGTGCGCCCTGGGTGGAAGCCGCCGTGCGCACTCTGGACCCCACCGCGCGCCTGGTGTGGCACGTGGCCGAAGGCCAGCGCTGTACCGCCGACCAGGTGGTGCTGGAAATCCATGGCCGTGCCCAGGCCCTGCTGACGGCCGAGCGCACCGCCCTGAACTTCCTGCAGATGATGAGCGCCGTGGCCACCCGCACCGCGCAGTACGTGGCCGCGGTGGAGGCCGCCGTGGGGCCCGCGCTGGTGGCGGCGGGTAAAGCCCCCCGCATTGTGGACACCCGCAAAACCCTGCCCGGCCTTAGGCTGGCGCAAAAGTACGCCGTGTTGCAAGGCGGTGGGCAGAACCACCGGCTGGGCCTGTACGACGCCGTGCTCATCAAGGAAAACCACATTGCCGCGGCGGGCGGTGTGAAAGCCGTGCTGCAGCGCGTGAAGGACACCGCGCCCAAGGCCCGCTTTGTGCAGATCGAGGTGGAAACCCTGGCCCAGCTGGAAGAAGCCCTGCAGGCGGGTGCCCGCATGGTGCTGCTGGACAATATGGATCTGGACACGCTGGCCGCCGCGGTGAGGCTGAACGCGGGCCGCGCCATACTGGAGATTTCGGGTGGCGTGAACCTGGACACCGTGGGTGAGCTCGCCCGTACCGGCGTGGACCGCATCTCCATCGGGGCGCTGACCAAGGACGTCAAAGCCATCGATTACTCCATGCGGTTTGCCGACTGACACCGCTCGCCCCGAGCCACGCTGGCACCTACCCCAGAATTACCAAGGCCCAACCCCATGGAACAGGTCATAGAAGTTGATTTCGAGCAGCCCTCCTGCCCCACCCGGCATGCGTGGGCGCGTGTGCCCGCAGAGCCGGGCCCCGACGAGCGGGCTGAGCTGAAGGCGCGCATCAAGCGCTTGCTCCAGGAGCGCAACGCCGTCATGGTGTCGCACTACTACGTGCACCCCGACCTGCAGGACCTGGCCGAGGAGACCGGCGGCCTGGTGAGCGATTCGCTGGAAATGGCCCGCTTTGGCCGCGACCACGCCGCGCAGACGCTGGTGGTGTCGGGCGTGCGCTTCATGGGCGAGACCGCCAAGATCCTCTCGCCACACAAAACCGTGCTGGTGCCCGACCTGGACGCCAACTGCTCGCTCGACCTGGGTTGCCCCATCGACGAGTTCAGCGCCTTCTGCGACCAGCACCCCGACCGCACCGTGGTGGTGTACGCCAACACCAGCGCGGCGGTGAAGGCCCGCTCCGACTGGCTGGTCACTTCCAGCTGCGCCATCGACATCGTGCGCGAACTGCACGCCAAGGGCCACAAGATTCTGTGGGCGCCCGACAAGCACCTGGGCAGTTACATACAGCGCGAAACCGGCGCCGACATGGTCATGTGGAAGGGTTCGTGCATCGTGCACGACGAGTTCAAGGCGGTGGAGCTGAAGGACCTCATGGCCCGCCACCCCGAAGCCAAGGTGCTGGTGCACCCGGAAAGCCCGGCCGATGTGGTGGCTCTGGCCGATGCGGTGGGCTCCACCTCGGGCATTCTGCGGGCGGCGCAGGAGATGGACGCGCGCACCTTCATCGTGGCCACCGACAACGGCATGCTGCACAAGCTGCGCACGCTCAACCCCGGCAAGACCTTCATCGAAGCGCCCACCGCCGGCAACAGCGCCACCTGCAAGAGCTGCGCGCACTGCCCCTGGATGGCCATGAACAGCCTGGCCGGCGTGGCCCGTGTGCTGGAGCAGGGCCTGAATGCCGTGACGGTGCCGGAGGCGCTGATAGAGCGGGCACGCCTGCCGATAGACCGCATGCTGGCCTTCACGGCGGCCCAGCGCGGCGGGCAGAACCCGGGTGCGCTGGTGCCCCACATTGGGGCTGCCTGACATGGCCCTGCGGGCAGCGCTGGGGGCCGTGGCCACGGGCTTGCTGCTGGCTGCTGCGCTCCCCGCTGCCGCGCTGGAGTTCGAGGATGTGGCGCTGGAAGGCCAGTTGCGCTTTCTGGCCGAACGCCCCGACCCCGATGCCTACCGCTACGACGCGGTGGTGCAGATTTCACCTGACAGCCTGCACACAGGCGTGGTGGATATTCAAACCTGCCACCGCCAGCTGGACCCGAACCGGCGCGTGGTGGTGCAGTTCAATGCCCAGCGGGTGCAGTCCCTGCAGGTCACCCAGAGCACGGGCATGGACAGTGCCCGTGTGGAGGGCATGAATGTGGAGCTGGCCAACGTGCAGCGTGGCGGCAGCGTCTGCATCGCCTTGCGTTCGCGGGCGCTGGAGCAGACCGGGGAAGGGCGCTGGCGCCTGCACGCGGGCCCGCTCATGCGGCGCTATCTGGACGGCTATCTGCCCATGGATGCCCAACTGCAGCTGCGCTGGCCTGCCGGCCTGTTGCAGGTGCAGAGCACCCAGCCGGCACCGCAACCTGGCGTGCGCCTGAGCCAGCACCCGGAGGGCGCACAGCTCGATCTGACCTTTGCCGGCCGCATGCGGGCCACCTGGGAGCTGGGCCGGCCCTAGCCTGCGGTCAGGCCAGCCCTGCCGACGTCGGTGGGGTGAGAATGGTGGGCCCGGATTCGGGCAAGGTGTCCGGGTAATCGCGGCTGTAGTGCAGGCCGCGGCTTTCCTTGCGGCTTTGCGCGGAGCGGACAATCAGGTCGGCCACCTCCACCAGGTTGCGCAGTTCCAGCAAATCGCGGGTCACATGGAAGCGGGCGTAGAACTCCTGGATCTCGCCCTTGAGCAGCGCAATGCGGTGGGCCGCGCGCTCCAGCCGTTTGGTGGACCGCACGATGCCCACGTAGTCCCACATGAAGCGGCGCAACTCGTCCCAGTTGTGGGAAATCACCACCTGCTCATCGGCGTCGATCACGCGGCTGTCGTCCCAGGGCCTTATGGCGGGGGGCTCCTGGGTGGGCTGCTGCAGCATGTGGCGCACGGCGGCGCGCGCAAACACCATGCATTCCAGCAGCGAGTTGCTGGCCAGCCGGTTGGCGCCGTGCAGGCCGGTATAGGCAGTCTCGCCCACCGCGTACAGGCCAGCCACATCGGTGCGGGCGTGCAGGTCGGTCACCACACCGCCGCAGGTGTAGTGGGCAGCGGGCACCACGGGAATGGGCTCGCGGGTGATGTCGATGCCCAGCTCGGCGCAGCGCGCCAGGATGTTGGGGAAATGCTCGTGCAGGAAGGCCGCCGGCTGGTGCGAGATGTCCAGGTGCACGTACTCGATGCCGTGCTTTTTCATCTCGAAGTCGATGGCGCGGGCCACCACGTCGCGCGGGGCCAGTTCGGCGCGCTCGTCGTGGGCGGGCATGAAGCGTTCGCCGCCTAGAGCGGGAGGCAGCTTCAGCTGGCCGCCTTCGCCGCGAACGGCCTCGGTGATCAGGTAGCTTTTGGCCTGCGGGTGGAACAGGCACGTGGGGTGGAACTGGATGAATTCCATGTTGCCAACGCGGCAGCCGGCACGCCAGGCGGCGGCAATACCATCGCCGGTGGCGGTGTCGGGGTTGGAGGTGTACAGGTACACCTTGCCCGCGCCCCCGGTGGCCAGCACGGTGTGGGGCGCCACAAAGGTTTCCACCTCGTCGGTGTCCTGGTTCAGGGCGTAGGCGCCCAGGCAGCGGCGCGGGCTGGCCGCGTCTTGGCGGGCGGAAGGCTGGGCGGTGTGCTTGTCGCTCAGGATGAGGTCCACCAGGGTGTGGCTCTCGAACACCTGCACGTGGCGGGCATGCCGCACCCGCTCCACCAGCGTGACCTGCACCGCCGCGCCGGTGGCATCGGCCGCATGCACGATGCGCCGGTGGCTGTGGCCGCCCTCGCGCGTCAGGTGCAGGCCGGCATCGTCCTCGGTGAACGGGGTACCCAGGGCGCGCAGCCACGCAATGGCATCGGGCGCGCCTTCCACGGTCTGGCGGGTGGCCTCGGGGTCGCACAGGCCGGCGCCCGCCACATAGGTGTCCTGCACATGGGACTCGAAGCTGTCGCCATCGCCCAGCACGGCCGCTATGCCGCCCTGCGCCCAGCCGCTAGCCCCGGCGTCGATGCTGCGCTTGGTGAGCACCGCCACGCGCAAATGGGGCGGCAGCAGCAGCGCGGTGCTCAGGCCGGCCAAACCACTGCCAATGATCACGACATCGAAGCGCCGCTCTGGCGCGGCTTTCTGGGGCTGGGGTGGGGTCATGGAGCGGGGTTCAAGTGGGCGTGTAGGCCAGCCGCACGTAAATGGGGGCGTAGGCCTCGGCCTGTGTCAGCTCGATCAGGCATTCCTTGGCCAGTTCCAGCATGGCAATGAAGGTGACCACCAGCACGGGCACGCCGCGGCCCACATCGAACAGATCGGCAAACTCCACGAACTTGCGGCCCTGCAACTGGCGCAGCACATGGCTCATGTGTTCGCGCACGGAGAGCTCTTCGCGGCTGATCTTGTGGTGCTGCACCAGCCGGGCGCGCTGCAGGATGTCGTGCCACGCGGCACGCAAGTCCACCACGTTCACGTCGGGGAAACGCGGCGCCAGAGATTGCTCCACCGCCACCTGCGCGCGCAGGAAGTCGCGGCCCAGCTGCGGCGCGGTGGCCAGGTGGGCGGCGGCCAGCTTGATTTTTTCGTACTCCAGCAGGCGGCGCACCAGCTCGGCGCGGGGGTCTTCGGCTTCCTCGCCATCGGCCACTTTCTTGGGCGGCAGCAGCATGCGGGACTTGATCTCGATGAGCATGGCCGCCATGAGCAGGTACTCGGCGGCCAGTTCCAGATTGCGCTGGCGCACCTGTTCCACGTAGGTCAGGTACTGGCGCGTCACCTCGGCCATGGGAATGTCGAGGATGTTGAAGTTCTGTTTGCGTATCAGGTAGAGCAGCAGGTCCAGGGGCCCTTCGAAGGCCTCCAGGAACACCTCCAGCGCCTCGGGCGGGATGTAGAGGTCCTGCGGCATGGCGAACAGCGGTTCGCCGTACAGGCGTGCCACGGCCACGTGGTCCACCACCTGAGGCATGTCGGGGGGCAGTTCGCGCGGGGCCTCGGGGGCCGGCCCTGGCTGGGCGGCGGACATCAGCCTTCCAGCGTGGGCTGGGTCTGGTAGACGTAGGGTTTCTGCGGCACCTGGGCGGCCTTGGCCTCGGCCTGCCACTGGCGGTCTATGCGCTTGTCCCACAGCAGGGCGCGGCCCTGCCGCTGCTCCTGCTCCAGGGTGGGCTTGGCGGCCTTCAAGGAGTCGATGAACTGCGTGGCGTCGGAAGCGTAATGGGGGCGGGCGAAGAAACTCATGGTGTGGGGGCGGACGAATCCGGAAGCTAGGCGGCCATTTTAGCGGGCAGTATCAATCGGCCGGGTGCAGGTGCGCCGCAAACCCCGAGCGCTCGACGATGGAGCGCGGCTGCTCGTTCAGGCCCACCATGCTCAGCCGCCCGCCGCGTCGGTGCAGCGCCTTGTGCAGCTGTTCCAGCGCATCGAGCCCGGTGGTGTCCAGCGAGATGAGCTGGCGCGCATCGAGTACCACATGCAGCGGGCCGTCGTGCGCTTCCACCGCGGCGGAGATGGCATCCATCTTGGTGATGGCGCCGAAGAACAGCGAGCCGTACAGCTGGAACGTGAGGCGCTGCACCGGAGGGGCGGGGGCTGGGTCTGCCGCCAGGGGCGTCTGGTTAGGCTCCACCGCCTCCACCCGGAAAATCTCGCTCTGGCGCTTCACGAACAGCACAATGGCCAGCACCATGCCCAGCTCCACCGCCACGGTCAGGTCGAAGACCACCGTGAGGAAGAAGGTGCTGAGCAGCATGAGCCGGTAGTGCACGCTGAAGTTTTTCAGGCGCTGGAATTCGCGCCATTCGCCCATGTTCCAGGCCACGAACAGCAGCACACCGGCCAGCACCGCCAGCGGAATGTGCTTGGCCAGCGGTGCCGCGGCCAGCACCACCACCATGAGCGTGAGCGCGTGCACCATACCCGCTATGGGCGATGTGGCCCCAGCCCGGATGTTCGTGACCGTGCGTGCAATGGTGCCCGTGGCCGGCATACCGCCAAAGAACGGCACCACCGCGTTGGCCACCCCTTGCGCCATGAGTTCCTGGTTGGGGTCGTGCTTGGGGCCGTCGCGCAGCTGGTCGGCCACGCGGGCACACAGCAAAGACTCTATGGCGCCGAGCAGCGCAATGGTGAGCGTAGGCGTGACCAGCAGGCGCACGGTCTCCCACGAAAACGCGGGCAGCTGGAAAGCCGGCAGGCCCTGCGGAATACCGCCAAAGCGGCTGCCTATGGTTTCCACCGGCAGGTTGGCGGCCCACGCCACCAGAGACAGGCTCAGCAGTGCCACCACCGGCCCCGGCAGCCGCGATGTGGCCTTGATGGCACTGACCCGGCCCATGCCCTCCAGGCGCTTGAGCATGGCCGAATCCGGGGCCCACAGGCGTGGCCACAGGAACAGCCCCAGCACGCACGCCGCACCCAGGCCCAGCGCCCACCCGTTGATGGAATCCAGGTGGCGGCTCAGCGTGGCAATCTGGCTGAAAAAGTCGGCGGGCATACGGTCTATGTCCAGCCCCAGCAGGTCGCGCAGCTGCGACAGGCCTATGAGCACCGCTATCCCGTTGGTGAAGCCTATGACCACGCTCACCGGCACAAAGCGCACCAGCGTGCCCAGCTTGAAAAACCCCAGCAGGAACAGCAGCACGCCCGCGCTGACGGTGGAGATGAGCAGGTTGGCCAGCCCGTAGCGCTCCACAATGCCGTACACGATGACGATGAACGCCCCGGCCGGCCCACCAATCTGCACCGAAGAGCCGCCCAGCAACGAAATGATGAAGCCCGCGATGATGGCGGTCCAGAGACCCGCCTCCGGGCTGAGCCCACTGGCTATGGCAAAGGCCATGGCCAGCGGCAGCGCCACAATGCCTACCGTGGCCCCCGCACCCACATCGCGCGCCAGCCGCTCCGAGTTGTAGCCCTTCAGGTCGGCCAGCAGGCGCGGGCGGAAGCGCGCCACGGGGGGTAAAGGCGGCAGACCTAGGGGCATGGGCCAGCGGCTCAGTGAATCCGCATGCCCGGCTGCGCGCCCGGCCAGGGTTCCAGCACGTAAATGCCGGGCACCGCTTTTTCGTCGGCGTGGCTGGCGGCCAGCACCATGCCTTCGCTCACGCCGAATTTCATTTTGCGCGGCGCCAGGTTGGCCACCAGCACGGTGAGTTTGCCCACCAGCTGCTCCGGCTGGTACATGCTGGCTATGCCCGAAAACACGTTGCGCGTGCGGCCTTCGCCCGCGTCCAGCGTCAGGCGCAGCAGCTTGGTGGAGCCTTCCACCCGCTCGCACTGTTCAATGCGGGCAATGCGCAGGTCCACCTTGGCAAAGTCGTCGATGGTGATGGTGGGGGCCAGGGCTTCCCCGCCTGGCAGCAACGGGGCCTCCGCCGCAGCCGCGGCAGTTTCCACGGCGGCGGGCGGCTCGAACAGCGCTTCCAGCAACTTCGGGTCCACGCGCTGCATCAGGTGCTGGTACACCCCTACCGCATGCCCGGCGCCCAGGCGCTGGCTGGCGTTGGCAAAGGTCAGGGGCGCGCACTGCAGGAAGGCTTCCACGCGCGCTGCCAGCGCGGGCAATACCGGTTTCAGGAGCAGTGTGAGCAGGCGGAACGCTTCCACGCAGGTGGTGCACACATCGTGCAGGCGTTCGGCCGTACCGTCCTGGCGCGCCAGTTCCCAGGGCTTGTTCTGGTCCACGTAGAGGTTCACGCGGTCGGCCAGGGCCATGGTCTCGCGGATGGCTTTGCCATACTCCCGCTCGGCGTACAGCTCCGCAATGGCGGGCACGGCCTGCTCCAGGTGGTCCAGCAGGGCCTCGCCATCCACCGACACCACGCCCAGCTTGCCCTCGAAGCGCTTGCTGATGAAGCCCGCCGTGCGCGAGGCGATGTTGATGTACTTGCCCACCAGGTCGCTGTTGACGCGGGCCACGAAGTCGTCGGGGTTGAAGTCCACGTCTTCCACCCGGCTGTTGAGCTTGGCCGCGATGTAGTAGCGCAGCCATTCCGGGTTCATGCCCAGGGAGAGGTACTTCAGCGGGTCTATGCCGGTGCCCCGGCTCTTGCTCATTTTCTCGCCGCCGTTGACGGTGATGAAGCCGTGCACGTTCACCTGGCTGGGGGTTTTGCGTCCGCTGAAATGCAGCATGGCCGGCCAGAACAGGGTGTGGAAGTAGGTGATGTCTTTGCCGATGAAGTGCACCTGCTCCAGCGCCGGGTTGGCCATGTAGGCGTCGTAGTCCAGGCCCAGCTTGTTCAAGTGGTTCTTCAGGGACGCCAGGTAGCCGATGGGTGCATCGAGCCAGACGTAGAAGTACTTGCCCGGCGCATCGGGAATCTCGATGCCGAAGTAGGGCGCATCGCGGGAAATGTCCCAGTCGCCCAGGCCGCCTTCCCCGTTCTCGTCGCGCTGGAACCATTCCTTGATCTTGTTGAGCACTTCGGGCTGCAGGCGGCCGGGTGCGGCGGTCCAGGCCTCCAGGAAGGCCACGCAGCGCGGGTCGCTGAGCTTGAAGAAATAGTGTTCCGACGTCTTGAGCACCGGCGTGGCGCCCGACAGCGCGGAATAGGGGTTGCGCAGCTCGGTGGGCGCATACACCGCGCCGCACGACTCGCAGGAGTCCCCGTACTGGTCCTTCGCGCCGCACTTGGGGCATTCGCCCTTGATGAAGCGGTCGGGCAGGAACATGTTCTTCTCGGGGTCGAAGAACTGCTCGATGGTCTTGGTGGCAATCAGGCCAGCGGCCTTCAGGTCCTTGTAAATCTGCTGGGCCAGTTCGTGGTTCTCAGGGCCATCGGTACTGTGCCAGTTGTCAAAGGCAATGTGGAAGCCGTCCAGGTAGGGCTTGCGGCCCGCAGCAATGTCGGCCACGAACTGCTGGGGCGTCTTGCCGGCCTTCTCGGCGGCGATCATGATGGGCGCACCGTGCGCGTCGTCGGCGCACACGAAGTGCACCTCGTGGCCGTGCATGCGCTGCATCCGCACCCAGATATCGGCCTGGATGTATTCCATGATGTGGCCAATGTGGAAGTGGCCGTTGGCGTAAGGCAGGGCGGTGGTGACGAAGAATTGGCGCGGCATAGAAACCAGTGGGGTCCGCGTAGGGTGCGGCCATGGAGGTGGATAGACAATCCCCAAATTCTATGCCTGTGTGCTGGCTCCGGCCCGTGCCGCCTTCACACCCGCAGCGGGTCGCGCCGCCGCTCGGGCAGCGCGCGTGGAGTTTCCGCGTGCTCCCAGCCAAAGAAGCTGCCGATCTCGGCCCGCTGTGCCAGGGCATCGCGGCGGCCCAGCGCCATGAGTTCCTGCGTGAACGCCGATTCGAACAGCAGGTAGCTGGCCAGGGCACCTCCTGCCGGCGCCATGGCTGGCCCTCCCACTGGCCCTCCCACTGGCCCTGCCGCCGGCCCCACCGCTGAAACGCCCAGCCCGCCCAGCAGCGCCTGCACCGGCCGGGGCAGGTCCTGCACGTGGCGCGCGGCTATGGCATCGATGCGTTCCGAAGGGGAAATCACCAACAGCTCCACCGGCCGCAGCACGCTGGCGTGGCGCGCACTTTCGGCCACCAGAGACAGCGTCTGGTTGATGCGCCGTATGCGCTCAATGTCCACCGAGAGCGCATCCAGAAAGATGCTGGACATGGCATGCCCGGCAATCTGGGCCAGCGAGGGGTAGCCCGGCTCGGTGTGGGCGGGTGGGTCGTGGCGCGGCTCATGCAGCCGGCCCGCCCCAATGACCATGATGCGCTCGGCCCCCAGGTGTATGGCGGGTGCCACTGGCGCGGTCTGGCGCATGGAACCATCGCCAAAGTATTCGCGCCGATTGCCCAGGGGCAGGTTCACGGCCGGGAACACGAAGGGAATGGCCGAACTGGCCAGCAGGTGCTCGTGGGTGATGGTCTGACGCTCGGCGTGGCGCTGGGAACGTATCCACGGCTGCAGCGCACCGTGTCCCTGGAAGAAGGTCACGTGCTGGCCGCTGGTGTAGCTCGATGCGGTGACCGCCAGCGCCTGCAGGCACCCGCGCGCAATCAGGTCAGGAAGCCGCTCCAGCTGCACCATGTCGCGCAGCAGGGCTTCCAGGGGGGTGTTGTCCAGCAGGGACCGGGGCTTCAGCCGGCGCCAGCGCGCCACCATCCAGCCCGCGGTGAGCAGGCCCACCCATCGTGCCCCCGAGCGGGCCACACCTATGGCATCGGCGCGGTACACCTGTCCCGCCTGGAAATGGCGCCACACATCGGCAATGCGGGCAACGGTCTGCTGGAACTGGTCTGCCCCGCTGGCCAGGGCGGCCGCGTTGATGGCGCCGGCCGAAGTGCCCGTGACAATGCCAAACGGGCTGAACCCAGCCTGCGGGCCTGCCCGTCCCGTCCATTCTTGCTGCATGGCCGCCAAAGCCTCCAGCACGCCCACCTGGTAGGCGGCACGGGCACCGCCGCCCGTGAGCAGCAACCCCACCGAGGCGGGCGGTGGGCAGGATGGTGTGGCGGCTGGGGTGATGGCACAGGCTCCGGGAAAGCGCTGGCCCCATTGTGTGGGGTGCTGCACAGTGGACTTCTGCGGGAAAACACCGAGCGCGGCATCGGCGACAATGGCGGGTTGAGGCCCGGAACGGGTCTTTGCGCTTTTATCGCCTCTCTTTTGCCCATACACCCAGTGCCGTCAGGGACAGCGCCCCGCGCATAGACTTGCCGCCCACAGGAGAAGAACCCCCATGTCAGTGACCGAACAAGCCATCATGGAAGCCCTCAGGGGCGTGACCGACCCGAACACGGGCAAGGATTTTGTGTCCACCAAAGCGGTGAAGCAACTGCAGGTGAACGACGGCGATGTGTCGTTCGAGGTGGAGCTGGGCTACCCCGCCAAAAGCCAGATTCCGGCCCTGCGCAAGGCCCTGATTGCCGCGGCCAAGAGCGTGCCCGGCGTGGACAACGTGTCGGCCAACGTGGTGACCCGCGTCACCGCCCATGCCGTGCAGCGCGGCGTGCAGCTCATGCCCAACGTGAAGAACATCATTGCCGTGGCTTCGGGCAAGGGCGGGGTGGGCAAGAGCACCACCGCCGTGAACCTGGCGCTGGCGCTGGCCGCCGAGGGCGCTGCCGTGGGCCTGCTGGATGCCGACATTTACGGCCCCAGCCAGCCCATGATGATGGGCATTGAAGGCCGCCCGGAAAGCGTGGACGGACAGACCATGGAGCCGCTGGAGAACTACGGCGTGCAGGTCAGTTCCATCGGTTTCCTGATTGACCGCGACGAGGCCATGATCTGGCGCGGCCCCATGGCCACCCAGGCGCTGGAGCAGCTGCTGCGCCAGACCAACTGGAAAGACCTCGATTACCTGATCGTGGACATGCCCCCGGGCACTGGCGATATCCAGCTCACCCTGAGCCAGCGCGTGCCCATGACCGGCGCCGTGATCGTGACCACGCCGCAAGACATTGCCCTGCTCGATGCGCGCAAGGGCATCAAGATGTTCGAGAAAGTGGGCGTGCCGATTCTGGGCCTGGTGGAGAACATGGCCGTGTATTGCTGCCCCAACTGCGGCCACACCGAGCACATTTTCGGCGCCGATGGCGGCAAGAACATGGCGGCCGAATACGGCATGAGCTACCTGGGCGCGCTGCCGCTGAACATGAGCATCCGCGTGCAGGCCGACAGCGGCATGCCCACCGTGGTGTCCGACCCCGATGGCGAGATCGCGCAGATCTACAAGAGCGTGGCGCGCCAGGTGGCCATTTCCATTGCCGCCAAGGCCAAGGACTTCAGCTCCAAGTTCCCCAGCATCAAGATCAGCAAGGACACCTGAGGCCCGCCGTGCCGCTGCCCCCTGCGCACCCCCGCAAGCCCGTGCATACCCGCAAGGTGGAGTACCGCGGGTACGAGCGCGAGGACGGGCTGTGGGACATCGAGGGTGAACTCATCGATACCAAGCCCTACCCGTTCGAGATTCAGGGCGAAGGGCAGTGGGCGCCGAACGAGCCCATCCACCACATGGAAATCCGCGTCACGGTGGACAACAGCATGGTGATTCAGGCCGTGGAGGTGGCCATGCACGCGCACCCGCATGGCCCCTGCCCGGAGGCCATGCCGCCCAT
>JALOSG010000001.1 GCA_025458665.1 Serpentinimonas sp. | reverse complement strand
CAGCTTACTGGCTAACGCGCCCCAGCAGCAGGTACTCCATGAGCGCCTTCTGCACGTGCATGCGGTTCTCGGCCTCGTCCCACACCACCGACTGCGGGCCGTCTATCACCTCGGCGCTCACTTCTTCGCCCCGGTGTGCGGGCAGGCAGTGCATGAACAGCGCATCGGGCTGGGCCACGGCCATCATCTCGGGGCTCACGCACCAGGCGGCAAAGGCCTTCATGCGGGCCTCGTTCTCGGCCTCATAGCCCATGCTGGTCCACACGTCGGTGGTCACCAGGTGGGCGCCCCGGCAGGCTTCCATCGGGTCTTTGAAGACTTTCCAGCAGTTGCTGCGCACGCCGGCCACGGCGGCATCCACCTCGTAGCCGCTGGGGGTGCTCACGTGCACGGTGAAGCCCAGAATGTCGGCGGCCTGCAGCCAGGTGTTGGCCATGTTGTTGCCGTCGCCCACCCAGGCCACCACCTTGCCGCGCAGGGCGTTCGGGTCCAGCTTGGGCGGGGTTTCGCCGCTGGCGGGCGCCACGCAGCCACGGTGCTCCAGCCAGGTGAACAGGTCGGCCAGAATCTGGCAGGGGTGGAATTCGTTGGTCAGCCCGTTGATGACGGGCACGCGCGAATGCGCCGCAAAACGCTCTATCTTGGTCTGCTCGAACGTGCGGATCATCACCAAATCCACCATGCGGCTGATGACCTTGGCGCTGTCCTCGATGGGTTCGGAGCGGCCCAGCTGGCTGTCTCCGGTGGTCAGGTGCACCACGGAGCCGCCCATCTGGTACATGCCGGCCTCGAAGCTCACGCGGGTGCGGGTGCTGGCTTTCTCGAAGATCATGGCCAGCGTGCGGTCGGCCAGCGGCTGGTAGCGCACATAGCTCTTGAAGCGGTGCTTGATGACGGCCGCCCGCTCGAAGAGGTGGTGGTAATCGCTGGCGGTGAGGTCGCTGAATTGCAGGTAGTGTTTCATACGGAGCGGTGCTAGGCAGAGCAGGGATGTTTCAGGCCGCAGCGGTTTGCTGCAGGAACTGCTTCACCAGGGGAGCCAGTTTGGCCACAATCTCGTCGGCTTCGGCTTCGGTCAGGATGAGCGGCGGCACCAGGCGAATCACGCTGTCGGCCGTGACACTGATGAGCAGGCCCGCTTCGGCGCACTGGTTCACCAGCACGCCACAGGGGCGGGTGAGTTCCACGCCCAGCATGAGGCCACGGCCGCGTATGTCTTTCACGCCCTCCAGGCCGCCCAACTCCCGCTGCAGTGCTGCCTGCAGGTAAGCGCCCACGCGGGCGGCGTTGGCCAGCAGGCCTTCTTCTTCCATGATGCGTATGGTTTCCACCCCGGCGCGCACAGACAGCGGGTTGCCGCCGAACGTGGTGCCGTGGTTGCCCGCCTGGAAGATGTGCGCCGCCTTGGGGCCGGCCACCACCGCGCCTATGGGCACGCCAGAACCCAGGCCCTTGGCCAGGGGCATGACATCGGGGACTATGCCGGCCCACTGGTGGGCAAACCACTTGCCGGTGCGGCCCATGCCGCATTGCACCTCGTCAATCATCAACAGCCAGTCGCGCTCATCGCACAGGGCGCGCACCTGCTGCAGGTATTCGGGCGTCATGGGGTTCACGCCGCCTTCGCCCTGAATGGCTTCAAAGAACACGGCCACCACATTGGGGTTGCCTTCGGTGGCGCGGCGCAAGGCGGCCACATCGTTGGCGGGCACGCGAATGAAGCCTTCCACCAGCGGGCCAAAGCCGGCCTGCACCTTGGGGTTGCCGGTGGCGCTCAGGGTGGCAATGGAACGGCCATGGAAGGCTTTTTCGTACACCACCACCTCGGGGCGCTCAATGCCCTTGTCGTGGCCAAACTTGCGCGCCAGCTTCAGCGCGGCTTCGTTGGCTTCCAGCCCGGTGGAGCAGAAAAACACATTGGTCATGCCCGACAAGGCCACCAGCCGCTCGGCCAGCAGTTCGGCGTTGGGCGTGTGGTAGTAGTTGCTGGTGTGTATGAGCTTGCCCACCTGGTCCTGCAGGGCGGCCACCAGCTTGGGGTGGGCGTGGCCCAGCGTGTTCACGGCAATGCCGGCCAGCGCGTCCAGGTATTCCTTGCCCGTGGTGTCCCACACACGGCAGCCACGGCCATGCGACAGCGCAATGGGCAGGCGCCCATAGGTGGGCATGATGTGTGGGCTGGCGGGCGCAACGTGTGCGTTGATGGCGGCGTTCATGGCGGCTGGTCCTTGGGCGGTGCGGGCGGGCAAAACCGTTGTGGCCCGCCGTAAAAGCTAGCGGCCTACCGGGTGGCAGGCCGCAAACTTTCATTTTAGGCGCAACCGCTGCGCAGGGGTAGCCTGTGGGCGGGGGCCCAGGAAGGGTTGGCGCAAGTCTTATATAAGATAGAATACTAGGGTAAACCCACAAGGCATTCCCGCCGGGCCATCCCCGCTGCGCGGAACCCCCGTTTTCAACAGGACCACCACCCGCATGGTCGTGCCCACGCCAACGCCCAGACCGCCACAGCCCAGCGCTGCCAGCAAGGAAGTGTTCATTCAGGGCATTACCCAGGATGGCAAGACCTTTCGCCCCAGCGACTGGGCCGAACGGCTGGCCGGCGTCATGAGCTCCTTCCGCCCGGGCGGCGCCACACCGGGCGCGCACCTCACCTACTCCCCCTGGTGCATTCCACAAGTGCTGAACGGCGTGAAGTGCGTGGTGGTGAACCGCGAGCTCCGCGAACACAACGTCATGGCCTGGGACTTTGTCATGAACTTTGCGCGCGACAACAACCTGCAGGTGGCCGAGGCTTGCTGGATTCCGGATGGGCCTAGGCGGGGGTAAGCCAGCGTTGTGGTTGAGCTGACCAGCGGCAGCCAATCACCTTGTCATCGGTGGTTCACTGCCCTACTGCGGAAGAATCAGTCAGGAGGCAGCCATGCCCGAATCCACCGTCACCGCCAAAGGCAGGACCACCGTCCCCGCTGAAGTTCGCGCCCTGGTTCAGGCCAAGCTGGGAACACGGTTGGTGTGGTCGGTTACGCCCGATGGGACCATCATCGTGCGCGCCAAGAGCAAATCCATTCTGGATATGGCGGGCGCGTTGAAGCCGCCCAAAGGCATGATTGCACCCGCCTGCCAGACATGGGACGGCTTCTTTGCATGTGGTGCACCTGTCAGCGATGATTTCTTGCCCGAACGGGTCTCCCAGCAGCCGCCGGAGCGATGAGGCCTTTGATACTGCGGTGCAACTGATCCGATATCAACACCGTCATTCAGCGGTGACCCAGCTAAAAAGAAACCGCCTTTCGGCGGTTTCTTTTTATTCGTTATGAGCTGATTTGCTTGCCTGCTTAAAACACGCGGTGGCGCTGTATGGTTTCCAGCTCGCCATCGCCAACCATCGATGTCTGGCGGGCAATGTTCAGCTTCATCGTCACACGCGCCACCTCCAGCACCTGCTGCGCAAAAGAGTATTGCCGCTCGTTGAGAAACTGCAGCACTTGCGCCAGATGCCACACCGACGAGGCCCCCGCGTGGACTGGCGGTGGAAACGCGTCCTCGTTGTTCAGCCAAAGCTTGCGCATGTTCTGCCGGCTGAGCCCCACCAGTTCAGCCACATCGGTCAGCCCCACAAAGTCCGGCGCGGCTTCAATGAGCTTGGCATGCGGGAGTGCTCTCTTCACATCCTCAAGCGCCGACAGGATGGCCTCCTCTGCGGTGGAGGCTTCGCGAACAAATTCCAGACCTATCTGCCCGGCTACCCCGAGCCCAACCAGCGCGTCCGTGCAGCCCTGTTCGGCCGGCCGGGTCATGAGCCAGTCAGCGTCAGCCTGATCGGCAGGCAGTTTGTAGGTCAGCTTGAACTCGAATTCCATAGGGCAGTTCCGGTTAGGTGTTTGTTTCGCCGCCGTACTCCTTTGGGTTAGGGCAGGCAGGTGTGCGGCGCTGAACAGTCATTTTGTGACCCAAGCGCCGGCCCCCGCCGATCAAACCTCCAGACGGCGCTCAAACGGAGCTTTCGTGCCCGATTGGAAGAGCCTCTGACCACCAGAGACCTAGGCCAAGCGGCCGCACCAAAAAGAAAACCGCCTTTCGGCGGTTTCTTTATTCACGAGGCGTTGATTTGCTGGCAGCGCACCCGGTACAAACAGCGGAAGCCACTGGGGCTTCCGGGCTGGCCTGAATCCTTGCGGATCAGGCGGCGGCGGTTGCCAGGGCTTTCACCTTGGCGGCCAGGCGGCTCTTGTCGCGAGCGGCCTTGTTCTTGTGGAAGATGCCCTTGTCGGCAATGGTGTCCACCACGCCTTGCATCTTCGCAAACAGTTCGGTGGCCTTGGTCTTGTCGCCGGCCAGCACGGCCTTCTCGACGTTCTTGACCGAGGTGCGGTATTTGGAGCGCAGCGAGGAGTTGGCTGCGTTGAGTTTCACGTCTTGACGTGCGCGCTTGCGGCCAGAGGCCAGGCGCGGGTTCTTTTTCTTCGGCTTGGTTGCCATGTTCGTTGTCCTTCAGGGTTTGTGGATGATGCCAGCAAAGCCCGACATTATAGCCCGGCGCCCCAGGGTAGGAAAGTGCCGTCCGCGCCGGCCTTCCCAGGCAAGTCAGGGCCCGGCAGGCACGCTTCTTCTGGTAAGCAACCCAAAATGAGACAATAAGGGGACATGACTCAAGCATTTTCTGAACTCCAGCTGGCCGAGCCGCTGGCACGCGCGGTAGCCGAAATGGGCTACGCCACCATGACCCCCATCCAGGCGCAGGCCATTCCCGTGGTGCTGCAGGGCCGCGACGTGATGGGCGCCGCGCAGACTGGCACCGGCAAAACCGCCGCGTTTTCCCTGCCGCTGCTGCAGCGCATGCTGAAGCACGAGAACAGCTCCACATCGCCCGCGCGGCACCCAGTGCGCGCCCTGGTGCTGCTGCCCACCCGCGAACTGGCCGACCAGGTGGCCGAGCAGGTGAAGCTGTACGCCAAGTACACCAACCTGCGCAGCGCGGTGGTGTTTGGCGGTATGGACATGAAGCCGCAAACCGCCGAACTGAAGCGCGGCGTGGAAGTGCTGGTGGCCACGCCCGGCCGCCTGCTGGACCACATAGAGGCCAAGAACTGCGTGCTCAACCAGGTGGAGTACGTGGTGTTGGACGAGGCCGACCGCATGCTCGACATCGGCTTCCTGCCCGACCTGCAGCGCATCCTGAGCTACCTGCCCAAGAGCCGCACCACGCTGCTGTTCTCGGCCACGTTCTCGCCGGAAATCAAGCGGCTGGCCAACAGCTACCTGCAAGACCCGGTGACCATTGAAGTGGCGCGTTCCAACGCCACCGCCTCCACGGTGGAGCAGCGCTTCTACCGCGTGGACGACGACGACAAGCGCGCCGCGGTGCGCTCCATATTGCGCGACAAGGGCGTGAAGCAGGCCTTCGTGTTTGTGAACAGCAAGCTGGGTTGCGCGCGGCTGGCCCGTTCCCTGGAGCGCGATGGCCTGAACACCACCGCCCTGCACGGCGACAAGAGCCAGGACGAACGCCTGAAAGCGCTGGAAGCCTTCAAGAGCGGCGCGGTAGATTTGCTGGTGTGCACCGACGTGGCCGCGCGCGGCCTGGATATCAAGGATGTGCCGGCGGTGTTCAACTTCGACATCCCCTTCAACGCCGAAGACTACGTGCACCGCATTGGCCGCACCGGGCGCGCGGGCGCTTCGGGGCTGGCGGTGTCCTTTGTGACGGGCCGCGACGCGCGCCTGCTGGCCGATATTGAAAAGCTGATTGGCAAGAAGGTGGATGTGGAGGC
The DNA here is from genome assembly GCA_025458665.1 of Serpentinimonas sp. Classification (GTDB taxonomy): domain Bacteria; phylum Pseudomonadota; class Gammaproteobacteria; order Burkholderiales; family Burkholderiaceae_C; genus JALOSG01. The sequence goes on along the minus strand of JALOSG010000001.1, from coordinate 42,949 downwards.
GCTGGAAACCGAGGCCGACCGCCGCCCGGCGGGCCGCTTCAACGAAGGCCAGCGCGTGTGGAAAGAGGCCGATGCACCGGCCCCGCGCCCGCGCCCGGCCAGCCCGCCGCGCCAGAGCCGCCCCAGCGATCCGTTTTTCGAGAAGCCCTACGAGCCCACACTGCCCGAGGACGCCAAGCCCAACTGGGAGGCCAGCGCCAAGCCGGCGGCCCGCAGCGGCGTGTCGCCCTACATCAAGACGCGCAAGAAAGTGGCCGCGCTGTTCAAGGCCGGTGCGGTGGCACCGGCAGAGCCTGTCGAACCTGCAGTGGCTAGCGGGTCTTCTGGCCAGCCTTCTGCCCAGGCTTCTGCCCAGGCATCTGAGCTTGCGGGCAACGCACCTGAATAATTTCGGTCGCGGCGGTGGCCGGGTGGGCCGCATCCAGCCGGGCGGCGCTCAGGCAGCCGCCCCACACACAGCCGGTATCCAATGACAGCACGTGGTGGCCCTGCATGAGGCCCAGCGTGGACCAGTGCCCAAACGCCACCGGCGTATCGGCAGTGCGGCGCCCGGGCACCGCGTACCACGGCAGGTAGCCCGTCGGCGCTTCGCCTGCCGCGTCTTTGGTCTGGAATTCCATGTCTCCGCTGGCGCTGCAAAAGCGCAAGCGGGTGAGCGCGTTCACCACCACACGCCAACGGTCGGGGCCTTGCAGGCTGTCGCTCCAGCGGCTGGGCTCGTTGCCGTACATCACACCCAGCCACTCTTTCAGGCCGGGGCCGCGCAGCAGCGCTTCCACTTCCTGCGCCAGCGCCAGCACCTGTTCGGTACTCCACTGTGGCAGCACGCCCGCATGCACCAGCAGCCAGCCTTGCACGTGAAGCGCCATGTGGCGGTGGCGCAGCCAGTCCAGCAGGGCAGCGGCATCGGGGGCGGCCAGCAGGGGGGCCACGGTGTCGCTTTTGTGGGCGGGCCGCACGCCGTGGGCCACAGCCAGCAGGTGCAGGTCGTGGTTGCCCAGCAGGCAGTGCGCGCTGCTGCCCAGGGCCTGCAGCCGGCGCAGCACGGCCAGTGAATCGGGGCCGCGGTTCACCAGGTCGCCCAGCAGGTACAGCGTGTCGCGGCTGGGGGAAAAATCGAGTTCGGCCAGCAGGCGGGCCAGCGGTTCGTCGCAGCCTTGCAAATCGCCAATGAGGTAGTGGGCCATCGTGCTTCGGGGGTTGCAGGGATAGGAGTGTGCAGGGTTCAGGGCTTGGTGGCCTTGGCGCTTTTTGCGGCTTTGGTGGTTCGCGCGGTTCTCGCGTCTTTGCCGGGCAAAGGCGTGGGTGGCTGGCCTGCATCGCGGTGCTCGAACAGCCACGCCTTGAACGCCAGCGCTGCCGGGGAAAGCCGCTTGCCGCGCGGGTACACCACATGCCAGCGGCGTATGAGGGGGAAGCCCTGCACGTCCAGCAGCACCAGTTCGCCCAGCGCCAGTTCACTCACCACGGTGGTGGCCGACAGCACGGCCAGGCCCAGGCCGCCGGCCACGGTCTGCTTGATGGCTTCGTTGCTGCCCACCTCCAGCCGGTTGCGCAGCGTGATGTGGTGGCTGCTGAAAAAGCGCTCGGCCGTGAGCCGGGTGCCCGAGCCGGGCTCGCGCAGGATGAAGGGTTCGTTCACCAGCCGCTGCGGTGAAATCTTCTTCTGCCCCGCCAGCGGGTGGCCGGGTGGGGCCACCACCACCAGCGGGTTGTCGGCAAAGTCCTCGCACATCACGTCGAGCGATTCGGGCGGTTGGCCCATGATGTACAGGTCGTCCTGGTTGCTGCCCAGGCGCTGCAGCAGCATTTCGCGGTTGCCGACGAACATGGCCACGTCGATACCCGGGTGTTCTGCACAGAAACGCCCCAGCAGCTTGGGAACCCGGTACTTCACCGTGGTCAGGATGGCCAGCTTCAGGTTGCCGCGCTGCACACCGCTCAGGGCGGCCAGGTCCTGCCCCAGGCGCTCCATGCGGGCTTCCAGGTCCTGGCAGGCATCGGCCAGCATCTGCCCGGCCGCCGTGAGGTAGATCTTCTTGCCCACCTGCTCGAACAGCGCGTGCCCCACCGTCTGGGAGAGCTGCTTCACCTGCAGGGACAGCGTGGGCGGTGACAGGTGCAGTGCCTCCGCCGCGCGCGCAAAACTGCTGTGCCGCGCCACCGCCAGAAATATGCGCAGCTGGTGCAGGGTGGCGTGCCGGAGGTTCATAGTTTTATTTTAGTAAACCGTTACGGTAATAACAATCTACTTTCCCTAATTGTTCCAGCCGCCCAGAATGGAAAGCAGTTGGGCCCCCACCGCGTTCCACACCCCCCGTGCTGCGTACCGCCCCGCTGAAAAAAAACGACAACGACAACGACAACGACAACGACAACGACAACGAGGAGCAAGCATGGCCGTCAAGACTTACAACGCGGGCGTGAAAGAGTACCGCAGCATGTACTGGGAGCCCCACTACGCGGTGAAGGACACCGACATCCTGGCGGTGTTCAAGATCACGCCGCAGCCCGGTGTGGACCGCGAGGAAGTGGCCGCCGCCGTGGCCGCCGAATCATCCACCGGCACCTGGACCACCGTCTGGACGGACCTGCTCACCGACCTGGACTACTACAAAGGCCGCGCCTACCGCATTGAAGACGTGCCCGGCGACGACACCTGCTTCTACGCCTTTGTGGCCTACCCCATTGACCTGTTCGAGGAAGGCTCCGTGGTGAACGTGCTCACCTCGCTGGTGGGCAACGTGTTTGGCTTCAAGGCCCTGCGCGCGCTGCGCCTGGAAGATGTGCGCTTCCCTATTGCCTACGTGAAAACCTGTGGCGGCCCGCCGCACGGCATTCAGGTGGAGCGCGACATCATGAACAAATACGGGCGCCCGCTGCTGGGCTGCACCATCAAACCCAAGCTCGGTTTGTCGGGCAAGAACTATGGCCGGGCGGTGTACGAGTGCCTGCGTGGCGGGCTCGATTTCACCAAGGACGACGAGAACGTGAACAGCCAGCCCTTCATGCGCTGGCGACAGCGTTTCGATTTCGTGATGGAGGCCATCCACAAGGCGGAGCGCGAAACCGGCGAGAGAAAAGGCCACTACCTGAACGTGACCGCCCCCACGCCCGAGGACATGTACCAGCGCGCCGAGTACGCCAAGGAACTGGGCGCGCCCATCATCATGCACGACTACCTGACCGGGGGGCTCTGCGCCAACACGGGCCTGGCCAACTGGTGCCGCAACAACGGCATGCTGCTGCACATACACCGCGCCATGCACGCCGTGCTGGACCGCAACCCCCACCACGGCATCCATTTCCGGGTGCTCACCAAGGTGCTGCGCCTCTCGGGCGGGGACCACCTGCACTCGGGCACGGTGGTGGGCAAACTGGAAGGAGACCGCGCGTCCACGCTGGGCTGGATCGACATCATGCGCGACCGTGTCATCAAGGAGGACCGCAGCCGCGGCATCTTCTTCGAGCAGGACTGGGGCTCCATGCCGGGCGTCATGCCGGTGGCATCGGGCGGCATCCATGTGTGGCACATGCCCGCGCTGGTGAGCATTTTTGGCGACGATTCCGTGCTGCAGTTTGGCGGCGGCACGCTGGGCCACCCGTGGGGCAACGCGGCGGGCGCCGCCGCCAACCGCGTGGCGCTGGAGGCCTGCGTGAAGGCCCGCAACGAAGGCGTGGCCGTAGAGAAAGAGGGCAAGGCGGTGCTGGCCGAGGCCGCCCAGCACTCGCCCGAACTGCGCATTGCCATGGAGACGTGGAAAGAAATCAAGTTCGAGTTCGACACGGTGGACAAACTCGACCTGGCGCACAAGTGAGCCCGTTGGTCACCACGTTTCAACACCCCCATCCCAAGGACACCGCCATGCAAGACTATCCCTCGCGCCTCTCGGACCCCGCCAGCCGCAAGTTCGAAACCTTCTCCTACCTGCCTGCCATGACGGCCGATGAAATCCGCAAGCAGGTGGCCTACATCGTGGCGCAGGGCTGGAACCCGGCGGTGGAACACATCGAGCCGCAGTACCTCATGGACTCCTACTGGTACATGTGGAAGCTGCCCATGTTTGGCGAGACCGATGTGGGCCGCATCCTGCAGGAGTGCGAGGCCTGCCACCAGGCCAACCCAGACAACCACGTGCGCCTGATTGGCTACAACAACTTCACCCAGTCGCAGGGGGCGAGCATGGTGATTTACCGCGGCAAGACCGTGTGAACCCAGGGGCCGCCGTGAGCCACCCGCTGGACGATTACCGCATCACCCGCGAGCCCTACTACCGGCCAGTGGCCGATGAGGTGGCGCTGTACCAGGCCGCCTATTCGGTGCGCATGCCCATGATGCTGAAGGGCCCCACCGGTTGCGGCAAAACGCGCTTTGTGGAGTACATGGCCTACCAACTGGGCAAGCCACTCATTACCGTGGCCTGCAACGAGGACATGACCGCCTCCGACCTGGTGGGCCGCTTCCTGCTCGATGCCAACGGCACGCGCTGGCAGGACGGCCCGCTGGCCCTGGCCGCGCGGCACGGCGCCATCTGCTACCTCGATGAGGTGGTGGAAGCGCGCCAGGACACCACGGTGGTGATCCACCCGCTCACCGACAGCCGCCGTGTGTTGCCGCTGGAGAAGAAGGGCGAGTTGCTGCGCGCCCACCCCGACTTCCAGATTGTGATTTCCTACAACCCGGGCTACCAGAGCCTCATGAAGGACCTGAAGCAGTCCACCAAGCAGCGCTTTGGCGCGCTCGATTTCAGCTACCCCGCACGCGCGCTGGAGACCGACATCGTGGCGCACGAAGCGGGTGTGGCGTTGCCGGTGGCAGGCAAGCTGGTGGGCATTGCCGAGCGTGCGCGCAACCTCAAGGGCCACGGGCTGGACGAAGGCATTTCCACCCGCATGCTCATCCACGCGGGCAGCCTCATGGCGCAAGGGGTAGATGCACAGGCCGCCTGCCGCATGGCGTTGGTGCGCCCCCTCACCGACGACCCGGACATGCGCGACGCACTGGACGCCGCGGTGTGCACCTTCTTCTGATGCCACAGCGGGTGTAGCGCGGTGTTGCCATCCGGAACCTGGGGCGACCATGCCGAGTGGACCGATACGCTGGAAGCTAGCGCCCGCGAGCTGCTGGAGCGGCACTGGGCCGATGCCAGCAAGGTGTTCTCTGCCCGCGGGCTGGACAACTATGTGAAAGGTGCGGCGGCCTTGCACGGCCTGGGGCGGGGTGACGGCTTGGTGCACACCTGGATAGAGGCCGCACCGCAGGTGGCGCGCGAGGTGGGCGAGGACGCGGTGGGCGAACTGGCCGCCGCCGCGCTGTCTATGGCATCCCGCACTTCGGGGGCAGTCATCGAACGCGTGCTGGGCACCGCGCCCACTGCCGCACGCCGGCTGGCCGACAGTGCGTTGTTCCTGCAGTACCTGCAGTTCCTCAACACGCTGCTGGCGCAGGCGCCGCGCGGCTTGCGGCCCATGCTGGGCCAGCTCGATGTGTTGCTGGGCCAGCTCACCCTGGGCGGTTTGCGACGCTGGGCCACCTGGGGTGCACAAGCCCACCGCACGCAGTTCGAGGAGCAAATCCGCTACTTCGGGCTGGAGTCCCGCGACTCCCTGGCCATGCTGCAGCAGGAACGCAAGGGCACGCTGCTGGTGGATGTGCAGCGCCGCATTCATATGTACCTGCGCGCACTGTGGGGTCGCGACTTCTACCTGCGCCCCACCGCTGGGGACTTTGGAGCCCGCGAGGGCTACCGGCCCTTCGTTGAAGACTATGTCATTCACCTGCCCGATGCCTACGATGCGTTCGCCGGGCCTGCCGGTACGGTGGAGGCCACCGAGTTGTACCGTGCGGCGGCCGCACATGCGGCGGCGCACATGGTCTACACCCGCGAGCCGGTATCTGCCCAGGCGCTCAGTGCCTGGCAGATGGCAGTGCTGGGCGTGCTGGAGGACGCCCGGGTGGAAGCCCTGGCGGTGGCCCAGTTTCCAGGCTTGCAGGCGCTGTGGGCATCGCTGCATGTGGCCGCCCCCAGCCCCGCGCCGCCCACCGCCGGGGACTGCCTGAGCCGGCTGGCCCGCGCCCTGCTGGACCCCGACTACCAGGACCTGCACCCGTGGGTGCAGCAGGGCCGTGCGCTGTGGGCCATGGCCTTGCCCCAGGTGCTGGCGCAACCCCACACGCGCAGTGCTTCATGGCAGGTTGCCCTGCAACTGGCACACACCTTCCGCAGCCACTTTGCCCACGGCGCCGCGCCCACCTTCCAGCCCCGCACCGATGTGCAGACCGCCCCCTACCGCGACGACAACCGCTACTTCTGGGCCTTCACCGGCTTCGACGCCGAGCGCGCGCTGGCCGCTGGCTACGCGCCGCCCAGGCAGGTGCGCAAGCACGTGAACCTGATGGAGTTCGTGAACGAGCTGGAGGTGGAGGGTGCCGGTGACGACGCGCAGGAAGTGTGGGTGCTGGGCACCGAGCTGTTCCCCTACGAAGACCTGGGAGTGTCCTTCAACCAGAGCGAGGGCAAGCCGCCCGTGGCCGCGCCAGTGCACTACCCCGAATGGGACCACATGATCCAGTTGGAGCGCCCCGGCTGGGCCACCGTGCAGGAGCGGCCGGCCGCGTTGGGCGATGTGGCGGTGGTGCAAGCCATAGTGGCCGAACACCGCCCGCTCATTGGCCGTATGAAATACCTGCTGGAGGCCTTGCAGCCGCAGGGCGTGCAGCGCCAGCGCAAGCTGGAAGACGGCGACGAGATCGACCTGAACGCCGCGCTCGATGCGGCGGTGGCGCAGCGCATGGGCCGCCCGCCGGATACGCGCACCATGATGCGCAACGTACGCAAGACGCGCGACATCTCGGTGCTGGTGCTGATGGATTTGTCGGAGTCCACCAACGAGCGCGTGGCGGGGCAGGACCGCACCGTGCTGGACCTGACCCGGCAGGCCTGCGTGCTCCTGGCCGACGCCATGGGCAAGGTGGGCGCCCCCTTCGCTATCCATGGCTTCTGCTCCAACGGCCGCCATGATGTGAGCTACTGGCGCTTCAAGGACTTTCACGAGCCCTACAACGACCTGCCCAAGGCGCGCCTGGCCGGCATGACGGGCAAGCTCTCCACACGCATGGGCGCCGCCCTGCGCCATGCGGCGCACGCGCTGCACGCGCAACGCTCGGCCAGGAAGCTGCTGCTGGTGATGACCGACGGCGAGCCCGCCGATGTGGATGTGCGCGACCCGCAGTACCTGCGCCACGATGCCAGGAAAGCCGTGGAACAGGCCTCCCGCCTCGGCGTGAGCGCGTTCTGCCTGAGCCTGGACCCGCGCGCCGACGACTACGTGAGCCGGATTTTTGGTGCGCGCAATTTCATGGTGGTGGACCGCGTGGAGCGGCTGCCAGAAAAGCTACCGCTGCTGTACGCGAGCCTCACCCGTTGACCTGCCGCTTCACTGCCCGGTTGGCCAACCTGCGGCAGCGCACCTAGCGTTTGTCGTAAGCGCAGCGCATACCAATGTAGACCGCATAGAAGCTGGCGGCCTTCCATGCATCCACGCTGGCGCGCATTTGCGATGCGCCGTACCACCACGAGCCGCCCATGGTGCGGCGTTCCTCGCTGCTTCCTGTGCCGCGCTGGTCGGACACCCATTCCCAGGCGTTGGCCCCCATGTCGTACAGGCCGTTCACGCCAGGCACTGTGGCGCCCGCGGGTGCAGCGCGTGGCCAGGGGTCTGTGCCGCTGGTGTTGGCGCCGTCCGGACTAGCTCCGGTGGGGTAGGGGTAAGTCTGGCCGCGCACGAAAGGTGCAGGTGGCGCGCCCCGCTGCTCGGTGTAAGCCGCGCTCAGCCACTCGGCGGCAGTGGGCAGGCGGCCACCCGCCCACTGGCAGTAGGCGGCTGCTTCTGCGTAAGTCAGGTGCACGGCCGGGAGTTGTGGGCTGGCGGGGGCTACGCCATCGGGGGTGCGCCAAGTCCAGCCGGCGCGGCGTTGCCAGCCGCCCACGTATTCGAAGCCGCCGCCCTCGCGCTCGGCCTGTGTGCGCACGCCGGTGGCTTCGGCGTAGCGCTGGAACTGCGCAATGGTGACCTCGGCGCGGTCTATCTGGAATGTGCCCAGGTCCACGCGATCTGCTTGTGGGGAGAGGGTGGCATGGGTGGTGGGGTGTGCCACGCCCAGCGCAACCAGGAGCAGCAGCGATGTAAATGGTGTGCGGGTTTGCATGCTGTGCATGGTGCCGCAAGCCACAAAATCCTGTGCGCTACCGGGTTACCGCACAGACTCAGCGCGCCGGGTTCCAGCGCTCAGCCCAGTCGGTCTGGGCCAGCAGCAGGTCGTACCACACGCGGTAGCCCGCGTCGCTGGGGTGCAGGCCGTCGCGGGAGTTGAGTGCCGCGTTGGCCACGAAGGGGTCGGCATCGCGCTCCTTGAACAGGTCTACGTACACCACGCCTTCGCGTGCCGCCAAGGCCCGCAGCTGTTCGTGCAAGGTGCGGGAGCGGCGCTCCATGATGCCGGCGAGCGGCGCGAAGAAGAACGGTGCGTTGCCTACGTTGCCGGCCGGCATCAGCACCACGTGGTCTGCCCTGCGCCTGGCCAGCGCAATGGAGCGCTCCACCTGCGCTTGCAGGGTCGGGGCATCGGTGCCGCGGATCACATCGTTGCCACCCGCCATGATCAGCACGGCGTCGAAGCGTTCACTGGTGCTGGCCAGTTGCTGTTCCACCTGGGCAAAGCGGGCGCCATCGCGGGCCCGGTTGTCTATCCAGAGGCGGGGAAAGTCCTGTGCCAGGTAGCCCGCCACGCTGCCCTGCGGAGAACTGGCGCCGGTGCCCACGCCGGTGCTGTCGCCCACCAGCAGCAGGCGGTGCACGGCGTTGGCGGGGCGGTGTTGCAGTGGCTGGCTCTCGCGGGTCAGTTCGGCGGCCTGGGTCAGGCGCCACGCAGTGCAGCCCGAGAGCAGCAGCACCGCAGCCAGCGCCATACACACAGCCCACAGCAGCGGGTGGCGCTGCAGAGTGGCCTGAAGGGCAGTCAGGGAAGCTGGGTAGCGGTGTTGCATGCGTGTTGGGGTCGGGACTGGCTGGGGTGGTTCCGGTTCTGCCGCGCCGTCAGGGCAGATCGAGCAGCCGGCCAAACTTGGCGGCCAGGTGGCTTTCGGCTCGCTCCAGCATGAAGTAGCGGAAAGCCTCGGCCGCCGGCGACAGCAGCTTAGACAAAGTGTGCACCACATTCCAAGCCCGCACCACGGGCGTGCCTTCCACGTCCAGCCGCGCAATCAGGCGGTGTTCCAGCTCCAGCCCTATGGTGTGCAGCGACAGAAAGCTGATGCCCATGCCCGCCATGACCGCCTGCTTGATGGTTTCGTTGCTGGCGGTCTCCATGACCACGCGCGGCTCCAGCCGGAACGGGGCCAGAAACGTTTCCATGGCGGCACGGGTGCCCGAACCCGGTTCGCGCAGCACGAAGCCATAGGGGCGCAGTGCGTCCACATTGGGGTGACCTATGCGCAGCAGGGGGTGGTCGGTGGGGGCCACAAACACATGCGGGTGGGCCGCGAACGGCTCTGCGCGGGTGGCCAGTTCGGTAGGCGGGCGGCCCATGATGGCAATGTCCACCTCATTGCCGTGCAGCATCTTCACCAGCTGGGCGCGGTTGCCCACCGCCAGCTTGATCTCCACACCCTCGTGCTCGTGCTTGAACTCGGCCAGCAGGCGCGGCAGGAAGTACTTGGCCGTGCTCACCATGCCTATGGTCAGCGTGCCAATTTCCAGCCGCTGTAATCGGGCCGCAGCGTCCTCCGCATCCTTCAGGGTGGCCAGCATCTTGCGTGCGTACACCAGCATGTACTCCCCGGCGGTGGTCAGTCCCACCTGCCGGCCATTGCGTTCGAACAGGGGCAGCCCCACGTGGCCCTCCAGTTCCTTCACTTGCATGGTCACGGCAGGCGGCGTCAAATGCAGTTCTTTGGCGGCGCGAGAAAAACTCAGGTGTTTGGCCACTTCGGTGAACACCCGCAGTTGTCGGAAGGTGGCATTTTTCATTCACAATGTCCTTAATTGATGCCGCATTAATCGTGAATTTACCTTAGTTAAGGTAATTCTTATAGTGCTAATGGTCCGTTTTCGCTGCCATCGACACAGCACCGACGGGCCTTTTTCAGGATTCACGCATGCTTTCAGCTCTCATCTTCGACGTCGATGGCACCCTGGCCGATACCGAAATGGTCCACCTGCAGGCCTTCAATCACGCGTTTGCGGTTGAAGGCATGGACTGGGTGTGGGATGTGCCCACCTACACGCGGCTGCTCGAAGTCTCCGGTGGCAAGGAGCGGATTGCGCACTACTGGCGGGAGGTGAATGGCGACATCACCGACATTGGTGGCACCGCGCTGCGGGCCACCATCGACCACCTGCATGCCATCAAGACCGCGGCCTACGAACAGGCAGTGCTCGATGGCGCTGTGGCGCTGCGCCCTGGCGTGCTGCGGCTCATTCAGGCCGCAGCGAATGCTTCCGTGAAGATGGCGATTGCCACCACCACCTCGCCGGTGAATATTGCAGCGTTGCTGCGAACCGCCATAGGCCCGGACTGGGCCAGTTACTTTGCGGTGGTGGAAGATGCGTCCACCGCGCCGAACAAGAAGCCACACCCCCAGGTGTACCTGCAAACGCTGGCGCGGCTGGGCCTGCCCGCGCGCGATTGCGTGGCCTTCGAGGATTCGGCCAACGGATTGAAGTCGGCGCGGGGTGCTGGGTTGGCCACTGTCATCACGCCCAACAGCTTTACCGCGCACCACAACTTTGCCGGCGCACTGCGGGTGCTGCCCAATCTGGAACTGCTCACGCTGCCGGAGCTGGCCCAGTGGCTGGACCAGGGCTGACCACGGAGTTCTCCCCGTAGCACCACCCACCATTCCCAAGAATCCGCCATTCCACAAAGTACGCCATGCCCCTGTCGCAACGCTCCACACTCACGCAGTTTCTGATCGAAGAGCGGCGCCGTTTTCCCTCGGCCAGTGGCGACTTCAACGCCCTGGTGCTCGATGTGGCGCTGGCCTGCAAGGCCATTGCACGCTCGGTAGCCTTTGGCGCGCTCGGTGACATGCTGGGCAACTACGTGGCGCGTACCGCCGCGGGCGAGGAGAGCGGCGCTGCCAGCATCAATGTGCAGGGCGAGGAGCAGAAGAAACTCGACGTCGTCAGCAACGAGATGTTCATCCGGGCCAACGAGTGGGGCGGGCACTTGGCGGGCATGGCCTCGGAGGAAATGGAGGAGCCTTACCCCATTCCCCCGCAGTACCCGCGTGGCAAGTACCTGCTGGTGTTCGATCCGCTCGATGGTTCCAGCAATATCGATGTGAACGTGTCGGTGGGCAGCATCTTCTCCATCTTGCGTGCCCCGCAGGACACCATAGACAGCGGACGCGAGATCACCCGGGAAGATTTCTTGCAACCCGGCGCCCAGCAAATGGCGGCGGGCTACGCGCTCTATGGACCCACCACCATGCTGGTGCTTACCGTGGGTACGGGGGTGCACGGATTCACGCTCGACCCCAACCTGGGTGAGTTCAAGCTCACGCACCACAACATTCGGGTGCCGGCCGATACGCAGGAATTCGCCATCAATGCGTCCAACTCCCGCTTTTGGGAAGCGCCCGTGAAGCGCTACGTGGACGAGTGCCTGGCCGGACGCACTGGCGTGCGCGGCAAAGATTTCAACATGCGCTGGATCGCTTCCATGGTGGCCGAGGCGCACCGCATCCTCATGCGGGGCGGGGTGTTCATGTACCCGCGCGACACCAAGGACCCAGGCAAACCGGGCCGGCTGCGCCTGCTGTACGAGGCCAACCCCATTGCCATGATCATGGAACAGGCCGGCGGCCGCGCCAGCACCGGGCATGCGCCGGTGCTGGCCGTGCGGCCCAAGGAATTGCACCAGCGCATTCCGTTCATCTTCGGCTCGCGCAACGAGGTGGAGCGCATAGAGCGATACCACCAGGAGCCATCGGCTTACCTCGACAACAACCCCCTGTTTGCCGAACGCAGCCTGTTCCGCGACTGACCCTTTGCTCTGGAGACTTCATGTCCGAACGCCACCCCATCATCGCCATCACCGGTTCATCGGGCGCGGGTACCTCCACCGTCACACGCACCTTCTCCAACATTTTCCGCCGCGAAGGGGTGCGCGCCGCCATTGTGGAAGGGGACAGCTACCACCGCTACGACCGCAAGGAGATGAAGCAGAAGGCCGCTGAGGCCGAGGCCGAGGGCAACATGAACTTCAGCCACTTCGGGGCCAGTTCCAACCTCTTCGACGAGATCGAGACCTTGTTCCGCACCTACTCCAAGACCGGGCAGGGCAAGAGCCGCAAGTACCTGCACAACGCCGAGGAAGCCGCCCCCTACCAGCAGGAACCGGGCACCTTCACGCCCTGGGAGCCATTGCCCGCCGAGACCGACATGCTCTTCTACGAAGGGCTGCATGGTGCCGTGAAAACCGCCGAATGCAATGTGGCGCAGTACCCCGACCTGCTGGTGGGCGTGGTGCCCGTCATCAACCTGGAGTGGATACAGAAGCTGTGGCGCGACAAGAACATGCGTGGCTACAGCGCCGACGCCGTGACCGACACCATCCTGCGCCGCATGCCCGACTATGTGAACTACATCTGCCCGCAGTTCGAGCATACGCACGTGAACTTCCAGCGTGTGCCGGTGGTGGATACCTCCAACCCCTTCATTGCCCGCGATGTGCCCACGGCCGACGAGAGCATGGTCGTCATCCGCTTTGCCAAGCCCAAAGGCATCGATTTTCAGTACCTGCTCAACATGATCAACGGGTCCTGGATGAGCCGCGCCAACACCATCGTGGTGCCCGGCGGCAAGATGGAACTGGCCATGCAACTCATCTTCACGCCCTTCATCTGGCGCATGATGGAGCGGCGCAAGCGCGCGCTGGGGTGGGCATGAGCACGGCAACGCAGCCGGGGCCGTTCGACCTCATCATGTTCGATCTGGACGGCACCCTGATAGAAACCGCCCCCGAAATTGCCGATGCGGTGAACGACACACTCACCCGCTTTGGCCTGGAGCCGGTGGAACAGGAGCGGGTGGACCGCTGGATAGGCCACGGCACGCGCGAACTCCTGATACAGGCGCTGGCCCACCGCACCGGTTCCAGCCACGAGGATGTGCGCAACGCGAGCACCTTTCCCACGGTGGAAGCGGAGTTTGGAGCGCACTACCAGCGCCGCTGTGGCACGCGCAGCCGCCTGTACCCGCATGTGCGCGACACGCTGCAAGCCCTGCGTGCGCAAGGCGTGAAACTGGCGGTGGTGACCAACAAGGAAGACCGCTATACCCAGACCGTGCTGGACGCACACGGCATGGCGCCGCTGTTCGACCGCATCATCAGCGGCGATACGCTGCCCGTGAAAAAACCCAACCCGGCGGCCATTCACGACTGCCTGCAGCGCTTTGGGGTAGCGCCCGAACGCGCGCTGTTCGTGGGCGATTCGTCCATCGACGTGGCCACTGCGCGCAACGGCGGCGTGGCGGTGTGGGCGCTGCCCTACGGCTACAACATGGGCGAGCCCATAGAGGCCTGCCAGCCCGACCGCGTGGTGGCCGATTTTTCTGTCTTGCGCGCCGCCGCTTGCAGGACAATGGCGCCATGACTACGCCCCTTTCCGGCGCCGCCGAGCGCAAACTCCCGCCCGATGACGGCCAGCGCCTGCTGTTGCACAACGAGGTGCACGCCCGGCCCTCAGCACGCATCCGCTTGCCGGCGCTGGTGGTGTACCTGGCGGTGTTCAACGAAGGGGTGTCGCGCCAGCAGGAGTTCGAGCACCTGCAGCGCCTGCCCGACCAGCTAGATACACTCACGCTGGAGCAGATGCAGGGCAACTTTGCGCGCCTGCGCTTCCCGGGCTACACGCTCAAGTGGGAGCGACACACCGAGTTCACCCGCTACTCGCTGGTGCAACCCCTGCCCGACAACGCCGTGCTGGGCTCCAGCGACCCGGAGCTGCTATCGCAGCTGGTGATTTCGCAGGACTGGTTGGCTGCCGTACCCGGGCGCACCTTTGCCGCCATCAAGCTGGCCATGGTGCACGGAGACACCGCCGAGCCGGCGGCCCGCCTGGCCGAGGCCCGCGCGTGGTTTGCCGACCACCAGGTGGTGGCCTCCCTCATGGGCAACAACGCGCACTCCATGGTGGTGACAGACTTTGTGCTGCGCGACAGCGGCTTCGAGCGCATGCTGGTCATTGCCCCGCCCGACACCACCGAGACCCGCGCTGGCCGTATCTCGCAGCGCCTTCTGGAGCTGGAAACCTACCGCATGATGGCCCTGCGCGGCCTGCCCGTGGCCAAGGACCTGTCCCCCGAACTGGGCGATGCCGAGCAACATCTGGCCAGCATCACGGCCGCGCTGGAGAACAAGTCCTCGTCCGACCAGGACATGCTGGACACCCTGGTGGCCCTGGCCGCCCGCGTGGAGCGCGCCACCGCGCAGCACGTGTACCGTTTCTCTGCCACGCGCGCCTACGACACCCTGGTGGCACAGCGCATCACCGAGCTGCGCGAGCGCCCCATTCCTGGCACCCAGACCATTGGGGAATTCATGCAGCGCCGGCTCTCGCCAGCCATGGCCACCGTGGCTTCCACGGCGCAGCGCCTGTCTTCGTTGTCCGAACGGGTGTCGCGCACCAGCGCCCTGCTGCGTACCCGGGTGGACATTGCCACGGAAGGGCAGAACCAGCAGCTGCTGGAAAAGCTCACCCGCGGACAGGAACTGCAGCTGCGCCTGCAGAGCACGGTGGAAGGCCTGTCCATTGCTGCCATTTCCTACTACGTGGTGATGCTGCTGCTGTATGCCACCAAGGCGCTGCAGGAAGCGGGTTTCCCCATCAAGCCCGAACTGGCGGCTGGCCTTTCGGTGCCGGTGGTGCTGCTGGGGGTGTGGCTGGTGACACGGCGCATACACAACCGCATCAAGAGTGAAAAGTAGGCCGGGGCAGCTACCGGCACGTGGCGCACAGCGCTCATGAAAAAACGGGTGCAGTGCACCCGTTTTTCGTGAGGGAGGCTGCAGCCGGTCAAACCAGCATGTCGGCCCAGATGTTCTGCGCCCAGCCCAGCGCGTAAGCGCCTTCGAGCTCGCTGGCCGCTGCCGACACACCGCCCGAGCCCGGTACGGTCAGCATGGTCTTCTTCTCGGCGTCGTAGCGGTGCACGCTGGCCACGTGCACCACTTCCTTGTCGGTCACGAAGCTGTAGCAGGTGTTGGCATACAGCGGCAGTTGCGGCGGCTCCTTGCCCATGAGCAGGGACACCACCGCGGCCGCGCAGGTCTTGCCGTGCTGGTTGGCCATGTGGCCCGACTTGGGCATGGCCGGTGCAATCTGGATGGCATCGCCCAGCACGTGGATGTTCTTGGCCGCCTTCGACTCAAAGGTCAGGAAGTCCACCTCGCACCAGCGGGCGTTGGCCGTGGCCAGGCCCGTTTTCACGGCAATGTCGCCAGCGCGCATGGTGGGAATCACGTTGGCCACGGTGGCCTTGAAGTCGTCGTTGAAATCGAACTTCAGGGTGTTGGTGGCGGCATCCACGTCCACCAGGCGGTGCTTGGGGCGGTAGTCGATCATGCCCTTGTAGTGGTCGTTCCACGCCTTCATGAACAGCCCCTTCTTGGACTGGATGTCGTCGTTGGCGTCGAAAATCACGACCTTGGCGTTGTTCTTGCCAGCCTTCTTGAAGGTGTGTGCCACCATGCAGGCACGTTCGTAGGGGCCGGGCGGGCAGCGGTACGGGGCCAGCGGAATGGTCATGGCAAACGTGCCACCGTCCGGAATGGCTTCCAGCTGGCGGCGCAGGCCCACGGTCTGCGCGCCGGCCTTCCAGGCGTGCAGCACTTTGTCCTTGGCGCCTTCCTTGTTCATGCCGGGCAGGGTGTCCCACATGAAGTCGATGCCGGGGGACACGATCAGGCGGTCGTAAGACATCTCACCACCGCTGGCCAGCTTCACCATGCGCTTGTCGGGGTCGATGCTGGTGACCATGTCCTTCACCAGCTTCACGCCGTGGTTCTTCTGCAGCCCCTCGTAGGAGTTGGTGATGTAGTCGATGTTCTTCACGCCACCCACCACCAGGTTGGAGATGGGGCAGGAGATGAACATCGGGTTCGGCTCGATCAGCGTGACACGTACCTTGCCTTCCGAGAACATGCGCGTGTACTTGGCGGCAGTGGTGCCGGCGTAGCCCCCGCCGATGACCACCACGTGCGGTGCGTTGGCACCGCCGGTGGAGGCGCAGCCACCCAGCACACCCAGCGAACCCACAGCCGAACCAGCGGCGAGCGTCTGTACGAATTGACGGCGTTTCATGTTGGTGTCTCCTTATTTGGGCAGGCCGGCGAAATGGGCAGCAATCAGCTCGATCTGCTCATCGGTATAGCCCTTGGAGATCTGGTGCATGATGGTGGCGGGCAACTCGCCCTTCTTGTAAGCCTGCATCTTTTGAACCAGTTCGGCCTTGTCGCGGCCGGCCAGGGAAATCATCCCGGGCTGGGCCTTGCCGTTGGTGCCATGGCAGTTGGCACAGGCCGCGGCCCACACCTTGACCTGCGATACCTGCGCCTGCGCGCCCAGAGCTGCGCCGCACAAGGCAGCGGCAGCCAGTAGTTTCATGCCTGATTTCATCGTCTGTCTCCAATACTCCAGAGCCTGGTTCCGGGAACAGGCCTCAGGGCAGCGGGCTTGCTGTCCAGTTGGTGGCCTTGTGCTGAGTGTATCGATTCGTTGTCGCTGCCTTTGCACGTGATAACCCTGTGCCACCGGTGCTTCGGCCCGCTCGCCCAGCGGCGTTGGCGAGTTGCGGCTACGCTTTCTTCAGCTCTCGCCATTAAATCAATGTGTGCTTATTTGCTGATGGGCTGATTCACCGATGGACAGATGTTCCCGGCGGTGCTAAGCGAGAGGGCGTGGTGGCGGGAACTGGCCATTCAGGCCAGCAGCGCGTGGGCGAACTCGTCGGCGTCGAAGGTTTGCAGGTCTTGCAGCGATTCGCCCACTCCGATGAAGTACACCGGCACCACGCGGCCCGACTGGCGCGCCCACATGGCAATGGCCGCCAGCACGCCGCCTTTGGCTGTGCCGTCGAGCTTGGTGACGATCAGGCCCGTGAGGCCCAGTGCGGCGTCAAAGGCCTGCACCTGGGTCAGGGCGTTCTGGCCGGTGTTGCCGTCTATGACCAGCAACACCTCGTGGGGTGCCTGCGGGTCTGCTTTCTGCAGCACCCGCTTGATCTTTTTCAGCTCTTCCATGAGGTGCAGTTGCGTGGGCAGGCGGCCTGCAGTGTCCACGATCACCACATCCTTGTGGCGCGCTATGCCCGCCTTCACGGCGTCGAAACTCACTGCGGCCGGGTCCCCGCCTTCCTGGCTCACGATGTCTACGGTATTGCGGTCCGCCCACACGCCGAGCTGTTCGCGTGCGGCTGCACGGAAGGTGTCGGCAGCGGCCAGCAGTACGCTGGCCCCGGCCAGGGACAGGTGCCGGGTGAGCTTGCCTATGGTGGTGGTTTTGCCAGCACCATTCACGCCAGCCACCATGAGAACGGTGGTAGTCTCTCCCTGGGCACCCAGCGTCAGGGAGCGCTGCTGGGGGCGGAGAAGGTCTGCCAGGGCCGCCGCCAGCAGCGCCTTGACGGCCGTTGGCTCGGTGGTACGTGTGTCTTTCACGCGCCGCCGCAGATCCTCCAGCAGGAAGCGCGTGGCGGCCACGCCGGTATCGGCCATGAGCAGGGCGCTTTCCAGTTCTTCGTACAGTGCCTCATCAATCCGGGTGCCGGTAAACACCGTAGCCAGGCTGCTCCCCGTCTTCTTGAGGCCCAGGGTGAGCCGCTCCAGCCATTGCTGGCGGGGCGGTGCAGGCGGCACGGCTTCCGGTTCGGGAGGCTGCTGGGTGGCCTGCGGGGTTGGGCTGGCAGAGGCTGGCGTTGCCTCGACAGGTTTTTTTTTCTTGAAGAAGCTGAACATGTGGGTCTTTTTAGAATCCACTCCATTCTATGAAAGCCACAACATCGCGTTTCCTTCGCCGGTTGCGGGGCGCTCCCGCGGGGCGGTTCTCCGGGCTTCGGTCATTCATGGCGGGCGCCCTGTGCGCCAGTCTCCTGGGCGTGTTGCCCGCTGCCTGGGCACAGGGCAGCCCTGCAGCGGCCTCGGCCGAATCTGCCGCTGAGGCCAAGGTCCACACGTTCCAGCTGCAGAACGGCATGACCGTGATCGTGCAGCCCGACCGGCGCGCTCCTACCGCCATACACATGGTCTGGGTACGGGTGGGCTCTATCGACGAGACGGATGGCACCTCGGGCGTGGCCCACGTGCTGGAGCACATGCTGTTCAAGGGCACGGCCACGCTGGCAGAGGGTGAGTTTTCACGCCGTGTGGCGGCACTGGGTGGTCGTGAAAACGCTTTCACCAGCCGCGACGTGACAGCCTACCACCAGCAGGTACCCGCCGACCGGCTGGAAGAGGTGATGAAGCTCGAGGCCGACCGCTTTGCCAACAACCAGTGGCCCGACGATGCCTTTGCGCGCGAGTTGCTGGTGGTGAAAGAGGAGCGGCGCCAGCGCGTGGAGGAATCCCCGCAGGCGCGCTTGTTCGAAGCGTTCAGTGCCACCGCATTTCTGGCGCACCCCTACCGCCGCCCCATCATCGGCTGGATGAGTGATATCGAGTCCCTCACCGCCGCCGATGTTCGGGACTTCTACCGCCGCTGGTACGTACCCGCCAACGCCGCCGTGGTGGTGGTGGGGGATGTGGACGTAGCGCAGGTGCGCCGCTGGGCCGAGACACACTATGGGCGCATACCAGCGGGCGCTGTGCCAGCCCGTAAGCCACAGACCGAGCCTGTGCAAACCGGTGTGCGCCGGCTGGAGTTCAGGGCGCGTACACAGCAGCCGCTGCTGGTCATGGGCTACAAGGTGCCCCAGCTGGCCAGCCCCGATGCCACCGATGCGGCCAGCCAGGACGCTCTGGCGCTGACCCTGCTGTCCGGTGTACTCGATGGCCACAGCGCCGCGCGGCTGGAGCGTGGTCTGGTGCAGGGCCAGGCTGGCCAGCGCAAAGCCAACTCCGTGGGGGCTTCATTTGGTCTCATGGGACGCGGTCCGCAGCTTTTTCTGCTCACTGGAACCCCGGTGGATGGCGTGACGCCTGCCGAACTGGAGGCAGCCCTGAAAAACGAAGTGCGCCGGGTGGCTGAAGAAGGGGTCAGTGCGGCCGAGTTGCAGCGCGTGAAAAACCAGTGGAGCGCCAGCGAAATCTTCAAGCTCGATTCCATGTTCGCGCAGGCCCGTGAGCTGGGCAGCTACTGGGCCCAGGGCTGGCCGGTGGACAGCGCGCCCCGCCTCATGGAGCGCTTGCGCAGCGTGACAGCCGAGCAGGTGCAGAGCGTGGCAAAGCGCTATTTCAATGACACCCAGCTCACCGTGGGCGTGCTGCTTCCGGAGACCACGCCATGAGTCGCTTCGATGAATTTCTGCGCGCTGCCTGCAAGCTTTCGGCGCTGGGCCTGCTCGTGGGGGCCAGCGCGGCCCATGCAGCTCTGCCCATCCAGAGTTGGCAACACCCCAGCGGCGCGCGCGTGTACCTGGTGGAAACGCGCAACCTGCCCATGCTCGATGTACAGATCGATGTGGATGGTGGTGGGCGCCGCGACCCCGAGGCCCAGACCGGCCTGGCCGGTGCCACGGCGCAACTGCTCTCTGGCGGGGTAAAGGCCCAGGCTGGGCAGCCTGCGCTCGATGAAAACGCCCTGGTGGAGGCGTGGGCCGATCTGGGTGCGCAGTTTGGTGCCAGCGCCACTGCCGACCGCCTCAGTGTCAGCCTGCGCACCCTGACCGAGCCCGCCATTTTGCGTTCTGCGGTGCAACTGGCGGCTCGCCAGCTGGCGGCACCGGCTTTCCCCGAAGCGGTGTGGCAGCGCGACCGTGCCCGCATGGTGGCCGGCTGGCAGCAGGCCCAGACCGAGCCCGACACGCTGGCCGAGCGCAGCTTTGCCCAGGCCGTGTACAGCGGTCACCCCTACGGCCGCGAGGCCACGCCCGACTCGTGGGCGCGCATCGGCACCCAGGACATGCAGGCCTTCTACCAGCGCCACGCCCAGGCGTGCCGTGCCCGCGTGACCCTGGTGGGCGCTGTGGCCCGACCGGACGCAGAGAAGCTGGTGAACGACTTGCTGCAAGGCTGGCAGGCACACGGCTGCCAGGCGCTGCCCGCGGTGGCGGATGTCCCGCCCCTGACCCAGGCGCACACCGTGCGGAGGCCGTTTGCGGCCGCCCAGGCCCAGGTGCTGGTGGGCCAGCCCGGAATCACCCGTGCCGACCCCGACTTCCTCACTCTCCTTGTGGGCAACCACGTGTTCGGGGGCGGGGGTTTCACTTCGCGCCTCATGCAGGAAATCCGCGAAAAGCGCGGGCTCACCTACGGCGTCTACAGCTACTTTTCACCGGGGCTGCACGCCGGTGCTTTCACCATAGGCATGCAGACGCGGCCCGACCAGGCGCAGCAGGCAGTGGACATCATCCACCAGGAGATTCGGCGTTTCGTGGCTGAAGGGCCCACCGAGCAGGAACTCGCCGAAGCCAAGGCCTCGCTCATCAACGGCTTTGCGTTGCGGCTGGACAGCAACCGCAAGCTGCTGGACAACGTGGCCTCCCTGAACTGGAATGACCTGCCGCTGGACTATCTGGACCGGTGGACCCAGCTGGTGGGCGCCATTACCCGCGAGCAGGTGCGTACGGCGCTTCAGCGCGTCATGCAGCCCGACCGGATGGTCACGGTGGTGGTGGGGGCGTCCTCTTGAAATTGGCCCGCGTCGCGCCCGGCGAGGTGCGGATCATCGGCGGGCACTGGAAACGCAGCAAACTGGCTGTGCCGCACAGTCCGGGCCTGCGCCCGACCCCCGACCGCGTGCGCGAGACGCTGTTCAACTGGCTGGGCCAGGACCTGAGCGGCTGGCGCTGCATCGATGCCTTTGCAGGCAGTGGCGCGCTGGGTTTCGAGGCCGCGTCCCGGGGCGCCACCGAGGTGCTGCTGCTGGAGCAAGACCCGGCACTCGCTGAGAGCCTGCGCAAGAACGCGGAGCGCCTGCAGGCCAGCCTGGCCGGCGGGCCATTGCCCTTGGTGGTGCGCCGCGGCGATGGCGTGGCCGTGCTGGCCAGCCTGGCAACAGGCGCCAGCGCCCGACCGTGGGACGCCGTGTTTCTGGATCCGCCCTTTGGCGCCGATGCGGGCAACGACGCCCTGGTCGTCCGCGCGCTCACGGCCGCCTTGCCCTTGCTCGGTCCCGAAGGCGTGGTGTACCTGGAGGCGCCCAGGGCCTGGACCAACGACGGCCTGCAGCCCCTGGGTCTGCAGGTGAAGCGCTCGGGCAAGGCCGGTGCGGTGCATTACCACCTGCTGGAACGGCTGCACCAGCCGCACCACCCGCCCGGTGGATAATGCGGCGCATGAGCACTCCCGCAACCGGCTCCCCATCCGCCAACGCCCTGCCACAGCGCCGTCTGGCCGTGTACAGCGGCACCTTCGACCCCGTCACACTGGGCCACGAAGACGTGATCCGCCGTGCCGCCGGCCTGTTCGATGAACTGGTGGTGGCGGTGGCCGTGGCCCACCACAAGAAAACCCGCTTCACGCTCGATGAGCGCATGGCGCTGGTGGCCCACACCTTTCGGGACTGCCCGACCGTGCGCGTGCTGCCCTTCCAGGGCCTCATCATGGACCTGTGCCGCGACCTGGGCGCCTGTGCTGTGGTGCGCGGCATACGCAACATGACCGATTTCGACTACGAAGCCCAGATGGCTGCCATGAACCGCAAGCTGCTGCCTGGCGTGGAAACCGTGTTCCTCCTGCCGCAGGCGGAACTGCAATGCATATCCAGCACGCTGGTGCGGGAAATTGCCATGCTGGGCGGCGATGTGTCTACCATGGTAAGCCCGCACGTGCAGCAGCAACTGCAGGCTGTGCGCCCTCAGCAGGCCTGAAACCCCTCACCACCCACCGCACCCGCAAGGAACCGGATTCCCGCCATGGCCCTCATGATCACCGACGAATGCATCAACTGCGATGTGTGCGAACCGGAGTGCCCCAACCAGGCCATTTCCATGGGTGAGGAGTACTACGTCATCGACCACCGCCGCTGCACCGAATGCGTGGGCCATTTCGATGAGCCCCAGTGCGTGCAGGTGTGTCCCGTGGCGTGCATCCCCATCAACCCGGAGCATGTGGAGAGCCGGGAAACCCTCTGGCAGAAGTACCAGCGGCTACAGAAGCTGGCCGCCGGCTGAACTGTCTGCCGGGGGCGTTGCAGGCCGGGGCGGTTTGGGCCGGGGCGGTTTGCTGGTGTGGAGCAGGGCGGTGGCTTTCTCGGTGCGCCCAGCCAGCAGGTCGGGCAGGGCGTGCAGGGACCGCTCAATGCAGGCTTCCAGTGCCTCGCGCTGGTCGGAGGGGGCTTTCTTCAGCACCCAGTTCGCCACCTCGCTTTTGTCTCCGGGGTGGCCTATACCCAGCCGCAGGCGCCAGTAGTCGGCGCTGCCCAGCTGGGCGTGGATGTCGCGCAGGCCGTTGTGGCCGGCATGCCCGCCACCCTTTTTCAGTTTCATCTCGCCAGGGGGTAGGTCCAGCTCGTCGTGGGCCACCAGAATCTCGTGCGGCTCGATCTTGTAGAAGCGGGCTACGGAAGCCACGGCCTGCCCGGAGCGGTTCATGTAGGTGCTCGGCGTGAGCAGCCAGAGCGGCTGCCCGCCCACGGTCACGCGGCCCAGGCGGCCAAAGTGGCTGCGCTCGGCCTGCAGCGTGGCCTTGAGTTCGCGGGCCACGGCATCGATCCACCAGAACCCGGCGTTGTGGCGCGTTTGTTCGTATTCGGGGCCGGGATTGCCCAAGCCCACCAGCAATTTCAACATGCGCGTAGCTTAAGGGAAGAGAGGCCGAAGGGCGGCGGCACGGAGCCAAAGAAAAAGCCCGGCAGGCAAGCCTGACGGGCCGTGGAAGAGGGTGGGCACCCAGCGCTGGACAAGCCAGCGCCAAGGTCATCACTTCTTCTTCTTTTTCTTGTCGTCGGCGGCAGTGGCCACGGGAGCGGCAATCACTTCTTCCACCGGTTCCACCACGGTGGCCAGCGTCGGGTTCGGCTTGCCGTGCGTCACCAGCTTCACGCCGGCGGGCAGCTTCACGTCGTTGGCGTGCACGCTCTGGCCCTTGACCACTTCACCCAGGTCCACGGTGATGTGCTCGGGCAGCTGGATGGCCAGGCACTCGATTTCCACCTCGGTGGCCACGTGGTTGATCACGCACTTGTCGTTCTTCACCGCAGGCGAATTCTCGGCGTTGACGAAGTGCAGCGGCACTTTCTTGCGCAGGCGGGTCTTGTCGTCCACGCGCTGGAAGTCGATGTGCAGCACCAGGGGCTTGAAGGGGTGGTACTGCACGTCGCGCAGCAACACTTTCTGCACCTTGCCAGCCAGTTCCATCTCGAGGATGGAGGCGTGGAAGGTTTCCTTTTTCAGAGCGTGCCACAGAGCGTTGTGGTCCAGCTCGATGGTGGTGGGGGCGGTGTCACCGCCGAAAACGATACCGGGCGCACGACCGGTGTTGCGCAGACGGCGGCTCGCACCCGTACCCTGCTTGGTGCGCTCATAAGCGACGAATTGCATGGCTTTACTCCTAAGGGGGCCAACCGCGACCAGAGGGCCCCTGTCACAAAAAAGGACGCTGCCGGCCTATTCCGGCGGCGTCCACGCATTGCCGCAAATCAGAACAGGTTGTCCTGGTCCGCGAACAAACTCATCACCGACTCTCCGCTGGCAATCCGCGCGATGGTCTCGGCCATCAGCGGTGCCACGGACAGTTGGCGTATCTTGGCGCAAGCCTGCGCGGCCTGGCTCAAGGGAATCGTGTTGGTCACCACCACCTCGTCGAGCGCGTCGCCTTTGGCAATGCGGTCGATGGCGGGACCGGAAAAAATGGGGTGCGTGCAGTAGGCATACACGTGTTGGGCGCCGCGCTCTTTCAGCACTTCGGCGGCCTTCACCAGCGTGCCGGCGGTGTCGATCATGTCGTCCATGATCACGCAGTTGCGGCCTTCGATGTCGCCAATCACGTGCATGACTTCGGACACGTTGGCGCGCGGGCGGCGCTTGTCGATGATGGCCATGTCGCAGTTGAGCTGCTTGGCCAGCGCGCGGGCGCGCACCACGCCACCCACGTCGGGCGAGACCACCAGCAGGTCCGGATAGGCCTTCTGGCGCAGGTCGCCCAGCAACACGGGGGACGCGTAAATGTTGTCTACCGGGATGTCGAAGAAGCCCTGGATCTGGTCGGCGTGCAGGTCCATGGTGAGCACGCGGTTCACGCCCACGGCCTGCAGCATGTTGGCCACCACTTTGGCGGAAATCGGCACGCGGCTGGAGCGCGGGCGGCGGTCCTGGCGGGCGTAGCCGAAGTAGGGAATGATGGCAGAGATGCTCACCGCCGATGCGCGCTTGAGCGCATCGACCATGATGATGAGCTCCATCAGGTTCTCGTTGGTGGGTGCGCAGGTGGACTGGATCACGAAGACGTGGCGGGCGCGCACGTTCTGGGTGATCTCCACGGTGACTTCCCCGTCGGAGAACCGGCCGACGTTGGCCGCACCCAGCGTGGTACCCAGATGCTGTGCGATCTCGGCGGCCAGCACGGGGTTGGCGTTGCCGGTGAACAGCATGAAGTCGGGGGCGTGGTTGGAAGCTTGGACGGTCATGGATGCTGACATACAGGTTCCCGGCACAGGTTCTTGGGGTTCGCGGAATCTGTGCGGCTTCGGGCCAGCCACAGTAGGAAGTGTCTGCACGGCAGCCGCTGTTCGCAGCAGCACCGGCCAGACAGAAGCTTCAAAACCAAATAAAAAAATTTGGCAGGGGAGGAAGGACTCGAACCCTCGCATGCCGGAATCAAAATCCGGTGCCTTAACCAACTTGGCGACTCCCCTACACAGGTTCACCGACGGATCGGTGCACCGAAATGCAGTTCAGACAGACTCCACCGCCGGAGCTTGCGGCGCGTATTTTAACGCTGCCGCTGGCTGGTGCTTCACCAGCCCAGCAGTGGGTGCCTGTCCAATCTGTTGCAAACGCGAACCACCCAACCTGAAGGCCAGCCCGCCAGCAGCGCCTGATGCTCTGACTCGACCGTCGGGTCTATACCACCAGCGCGGCCAAGCGGCGAAAAGATCGCGCTGCCAGACCCGCTCATGCGGCCCGCCAAACCCATCTGCCTGAACCGCTCCAGTCCCCAGTTGATGTCAGGGCAGAGCATTTCGGCAGGCGCCTGCAGGTCGTTGTGACCGTACAGCGGGGTAGTCCACCCGTTTCCGTGCTTCGGATCCGGCTGTGAGCCGGTGCTTGCAACAAAGTCTTCGATTATAGAACGTTTTGTGTCGCGTTTCAAAGTCGGGTGGCCAAAAATTTGGGGCGTCGAAACCCCTTCCGGCGGCTTGGCGACGAGGAAGCGGGCCGGCCAATCCGGTAGGACCAGAGGGGTGATCTGTTCTCCTATCCCCTCGACCCAGGCGTTCTGACCGCCCAGGAAAAACGGCACATCGGCCCCGAGCGTGACGCCAATGCGCTGCAGTTCCGCTGGGCTCAGCCCCAGTCTCCACAACCGGTTCAGCGCCAGCAGGCAGGTGGCCGCGTCGCTGGAGCCGCCACCCAGTCCAGCCTGCGCGGGCAAGCGTTTATCCAGCGTGATGTGTACGCCCTCGGTGCAACCGGTCGCTTGCTGCAGGGCGCGGGCTGCACGAACGCACAGGTCGTCGGCAGGCAGTGCTTGCGCTCCAGGATGGACATCGCTGCGGTCCACTCGCCCGCCAGCGCGCCGTTCGAAGTGCAGCACATCGGCCCAGTCCAGCAGCACAAACACCGACTGCAGCAGGTGGTAGCCGTCTGGGCGGCGGCC
The DNA here is from genome assembly GCA_025458665.1 of Serpentinimonas sp. Taxonomy (GTDB): domain Bacteria; phylum Pseudomonadota; class Gammaproteobacteria; order Burkholderiales; family Burkholderiaceae_C; genus JALOSG01. Next base: position 16,968 of record JALOSG010000001.1, on the reverse strand, counting down.
CACCACGTGGAGGAACAGGTTGAGCTTGGCCGGTGCCGGTACGTCCAACAGTTCGCGCGGCCCTGCTGACGGGGCGGGCACTGTGTGCTGTGCAGGGGCTGGGGTACTCATCGGTATACCAGCCGCAGGCGCGCCTCGGGGGCAGGGAAAAGGCGCTGTGCCTGCACCCGCCCCGCGGCTTGCTCGCTCAGGTCGACCTGCCAGCCCTCCACCGCAGTCGCTACACCGCGCAACCAGCCAAACACCGCTGCCAGCGGGAGAGCGGTCCCGGTGAGCGCCTCTGTGAGTGCTTCCATACTGGGGTAGGTGCGCTCCTCGTCGCCCCTGCGCAGCGTCGCCTGGCCGGGCTGCCATTCGGCGGCAGCCAGCGTCTGTCCGAACGGGGAAAACAGGCGCAGGGTTCCCGTATCGGGGCTTCCTGATAGCTCGAAGCTTGCAGAAAAGCTCTCTGCCGGCTCGGTGAGTACCTGCAGTGCCAGGCGCCCGCTCCACTCGGTGCGGCTGCTCGGGGTCGAGTCTTCGGAGGCGGGTGCGGGCAGTGTGCTGCAGCCACCCAGAAAAACTGTCAGGCCCAGTCCACCCAGCAGGGCTTGCCGTCGCTTCATGGCTGTACGTTGAGGCGCTTCAGTGTCTCGATCAGGGTCTCATTCTGCGGGTTCAGCAGCAGGCCCTCGCGCCAGATACGCAGCGCCTGTTCGCGTTGGCCCAGGCTCCAGTGCACCTCGCCCAGGTGGGCGGCAATCTCGGCATCTGGCCGGCGGGCATAGGCGCCCTGCAGGGTGGCCAGGGCTTGCGGCAACATACCCATCCGGAACTGCACCCAGCCCAGGCTGTCCTGGATGTAGGGGTCTCCCGGGGCGAACTCCAGCGCCTTCATGATGAGCGCCTTGGCCTCGGGCAGGCGTTCGTTGCGGTCTGCCAGCGTGTAGCCCAGTGCGTTGTAGGCGTGGTAGTAATCTGGGTGGCGTTCAATCACCTGGCGAAGCAGGCTTTCCAGCAACGCCGGCTGGCCCGCTTTCTCGGCTGCCATGGCCTTCTCGTACAGCAGGTCGGGGTCGTTGGGGAAGCGTTCTGCCGCTTTGGCGTACACATCCAGCGCCTGCTGGAACTCGCCCATTTCGCGCAGCAGCTGGGCTTCCGCGGTGAGTTTGCGGCGCGCGTCCTGCTCGTCGCGCTCGGGCAGGCCCTGCAGAAGAGCCCGTGCCTGTGCCAACTGGCCCTGTCGGGCCAGCAACATGGCCCGGCGCAGCTGCGCTGCCATGAGCTCGTCGGCGTTCTCTATCCGGTCCAGCCATGCGTTGGCGGCAGGAAAATCTCCACGCCGTTCGGCAATTTGGGACAACATCAGGAACGCCTGCGTCTGCCCGCGGCTGGCCTGCTCGGCAGGCAGCTCACGGGACAGAGCGAGGTACTGGTCCAGGCTGGCCTGTGCCTGGTCCAGGCGGTTCTCCTGCACCTGCAGGGAGCCCAGCAAAAGCCAGGGGTCGGCCAGTTCGGGGGCTTGCGCTGTCAGGGCCTGAAGCCGTTGGCTGGACTCTGCGTAACGCTGTTGGTCCAGCAACCATCGGGCATAGCCCATCTGTACGGCGGGCGCCGACTGCCCGGACGTGCGCTCCAGGTAGGCCAGTACCAGTGGCTCGGCGTCGCTCCGTCCCTGCCCCATCAGTTCGAGGGCCAGCAAGGCCGAAGGGGCGTACAGGGGGCTCGCCGCCGCCGCGTCGCGGGCGCTTTTCAGGGCGGCTTCAGGCTGTTCGTTGGCCAACTGCATGCGCCCGGTGGCGCTCAGCGCAGCGGCCCGGATGTCGGCGGGGGCACTGGCAGCCAGCGACGGCGCCAGCGCCTGCTCGGCCGCTGCGAGGGCGGCCGTCTTGTCGCTCGTGCGCGCCAGAGTCTGCGGAATGGCCTGGATAAGACCGGGGCGTTCGCCCGCCGGGGTCAGCTCGATAAGCCGAGCCAGGGTGCTGGCCAGTTCGGCAGGGCGGTTGAGCGCCAGCAGAATCTGCAAGACATAGCGGTGGGGTTCGGTTTCCGAGGGAAACGCCTGGGCCCAGGCACGGGCTGCGGTCAGGGCTGCGTCGCCCGAGCGGCCTTGCAGCGCGATGTCTACCGCCCTGCCGTACAGCTCCTGCCGGTTGGTCCGGCGGGCCGCATCCAGTACCAGAGAGTAGGCGCCCCCAGGGTCGCCAGCACCAAGCTGAATCTCGCTGAGCAGCAACTGGAAGAAAAGCTCTCCGTCCATGTCGGACGAGGCGGGCGCCTGCGCGGGGCTGGCCGCCTGGCCCGTGGCGCCAGCGTCAAGTGTTGCAGGCGCAGACTGTGCCACCCAGGCAGGCAGTTCGGCACGCGCGGGGGCCAACCCGCCCAGGGTGAAGAGCCCGGCCATCAGGGTCGCCAGGGTCGCTCTGGAAGGGCGTGCGCGCGAAGGTGAAAAGTGCATCGTCCCATGATAATGGAACGCCGTATCACCTGCGCCCAACCCAACATGCCCGAGTTGCCCGAAGTTGAAGTCACCCGCCTGAGTTTTGCCTCGCGGATTGCGGGTGCCCGGGTGTTGTCGGCGGGGTTGGGCAAACCGCTGCGCTGGCCGTTGGGTGTTGCGCCGGAGACGCTGGCCGGCCTGTGGGTAGAGCAGGTGCGCCGGCGTGGCAAGTATTTGCTCATCGACCTTAGCACCGCACCGGCGAGCGATGGCACAGCCGCTGTGCCGGGCGGGGTACTGCTGGTGCACCTGGGCATGTCTGGCAGCCTGGCTTTCGCGCCAGCCCACGTGCAGGGAAGTGCTGGCGTGCACGATCACTTTGACTTGTTGACCGACCGTGGCTTGTTGCGGCTGCACGACCCGCGCCGGTTTGGCGCAGTGGTGTGGGCCAGCTCCGAGGACAGCCCGGTGGCGCAAAAGCTGCTGGGCGGCCTGGGGGTGGAGCCGCTTGGCCCGGATTTTGAGCCTCGCGCCTTCCATGCCGCGCTCAGGCAGCGGAAAAGCGCCATCAAGCCAGTGCTGTTGGCCGGCGATGTGGTGGTGGGCGTTGGCAACATTTACGCTTCCGAAGCGCTGTTTGCCGCCGGCATACGCCCCACGGTGCGGGCGTGCAATATCAGTTACCCGCGTGCGTTGCGCCTGTGGCAGGCCATCAGGGAGGTGTTGGCTGCTGCCGTGCAGCAGGGCGGCAGCACGCTGCGCGATTTTGTGAGCGCGCAAGGGCAGACGGGTTACTTCCAGCTGCAGGCCATGGTTTACGACCGTACCGGGCAGCCGTGCCGTGTTTGCGCCACCCCCATACGCAGCCTGCGCCAGGGGCAGCGTTCCACTTTTTTCTGCCCGGTCTGCCAGCGCTTTTAGCCTGACGTGGCTTTGCTGCCACGCTGCCGTGGCATGACTGGCGCGCAGGTGGGTTGTCGCCGCACAGGGCGGTGCTATATTGCCCAAACTGATTGATTTGCCAAAGGCACCACCCATGTCGTTTGAACAGGAATTTGACGAGCACCACGCTTGGCGCAAGCTGTTTGCCGCGCGGTTGAAAACGTTGTCCGAGTGGCTGGAGGCGCGCGACCTGATGGATGCCGGTGTGCGCGAGCGCCTCGACCGTGCCCGCGAACAGGTGAACGCCGACAAGGTGACCGTGGCGTTCGTGGCCGAATTCTCGCGTGGCAAGTCCGAGCTGATCAACGCCATTTTCTTTGCAGGCTACGGCCGGCGCATCATGCCGGCCAGCGCCGGGCGCACCACCATGTGTCCCACCGAGCTGGGCTACGACCCCGAGGTGGCCCCGTGCCTGCGCCTCTTGCCCATCGATACCCGTCTGCAGCCCCAGTCTCTGCTGGAATGGCGGAGTGCACCCGAGAAGTGGGAACGCATTGACCTGGATGTGAACGACCCCACCCAGTTGGCCCAGGCCATAGAGAAGGTGGCGGAAGTGCGGCGTGTGAGTGTGGCCGATGCGCGCGCTCTGGGCTTCTGGCACGACGAGACCCCGGAGGACAACCCCTTGCCAGGGGCCGATGGGCTGGTGGAGGTGCCGCACTGGCGCCACGCGCTCATCAATATGGCGCACCCGTTGCTCAAGCAGGGCCTGGTCATCCTCGATACCCCGGGTCTGAATGCCATAGGCGCCGAGCCGGAACTCACCGTCAGTCTGTTGCCGCAAGCGCAGGCGGTGGTGTTCATACTGGCTGCCGATGCCGGGGTGAGCAAGTCCGACCTGGCGATCTGGCGCGAACACCTGGCCCCGGCTGCCGAGCGGCGCGACGCCCGGCTGGTGGTGCTCAACAAGATCGACACCCTCTGGGACGATCTGAGCACGCCCGAATACATCGAGGCGCAGATACAGCGCCAGCGCGAGCACTCGGCCCAGGTGCTGGAACTCGCTCCCTCGCAGGTGATTGCGGTGTCGGCCCAGAAGGGTCTGCTGGCCAAGGTGCGTGGGGACGAAGCGTTGCTGGCCGAGAGCCGCCTGGTGGATCTGGAGCAGGCACTTTCCGATGGCGTGCTGGTGCAGCGCCGCCAGATACTGGTGGGGCAGGTGCGTGAAGGTCTGGCCACCATCCGCGCCGAGGTGGAACAACGCCTTTACGCCCGCGACCGTGAACTGGTGGAACAGTTGCAGGAGCTGGAGGGCCTGCGCGGCAAGAACAGCACGGTGATCCAGCAGATGCGCCGCCGCATCGAGCAGGAGCAGGCAGAGTTTGAATCGAGCGGCGCGCGCATCCAGGCCATCCGCTCGGTACACATGCGCCAGCTCAAGGATCTGCTGGGCTTGCTGGGCTCCACCCGGCTGAAGGCCGAGGTGGCGCAACTGGCCGAAGCGCTGCGCCAGCCCGGCATCAAGTTTGGCGTGAAGAAGGTGTACGCCGAGGCTTTCGATCGCCTGCGGGATGCGCTCGGGCGCGCCCAGACCCTGGGCGCCGAGGTTCAGACCATGCTGGGCGCTAGTTTCCGCGACCTCAACACCGAGTTCGGCTTCGCCTTGCAACTGCCTGACCAGCCCGACTTTTCCCGCTACCTTGAAGACTTGCAGATGGTGGAGCGCAACCACCTGCAGTATCTGGGGCTGGGCAATGTGCTCAAGCTGGCCAACCCGGAGTTCGGTGAGCGTCTGACCAAGGCGCTCATGAGCCGCCTGCAAGGGGTGTTCGAATCTGCCGCCAACGACATGGACCTGTGGAACAAGTCCGCAGCAGCGCAGCTCGACACCCAGTTGCGCGACCGCCGGCGCAACTTTGCACGCCGCGCCGAGGCCATGGCCCGCATCCAGCTGGCAGCGGGCGGACTCGACACCCGCATCGAGGAGCTGGGCAAAGCACAGCTGGCTTCGGAGCGCACCCGGGCGGCGCTGGCACAACTTACCGGCCTGGATGCCGATGGTGCGTTCACGGAGCTGGACCCTGCCTTGGCAGAGCCAGCGGTGGCAGCCGCCGAGCTACCCGCAGACCCTGCCAGCTGGGGTGAGGCCGAAGAAGTGCGCACCCCCGTTTGAGAGCGCGGAACGGCTTCGGTCTGTCCAGCCCGCAGGCATTGGCAGAGTTTTTTCCACGCCTGGTGGCCTGGCAGCGCGCGCACGGCCGCAGCGGCCTGCCGTGGCAGCACACGCAGGACCCCTACCGCGTGTGGTTGTCGGAGATCATGCTGCAGCAGACGCAGGTGGCCAGCGTGCTGCAGTACTACCCACGATTTCTGGAGCGCTTTCCCAACGTACAGACCCTGGCCGCTGCCACGCCCGACGAGGTGCTGGCATTGTGGAGCGGCCTGGGCTACTACAGCCGTGCGCGCAACCTGCACCGCTGTGCGCAGGCGGTGGTGGCCGAGCACGGTGGGCAGTTTCCTGCTTCGGCCGAAGCCCTGGCCACGCTGCCGGGCATTGGCCGTTCTACCGCCGCCGCCATAGCCGCATTCTGTTTTGGCGAGCGCGTTTCTATCCTCGATGGCAATGTGAAGCGGGTACTGACCCGCCTGCTGGCGTTCGAGGGCGACCTCGCATCGGCCACACAGGAAAAGGCGCTGTGGCAGCAAGCCCAGCGTCTGGTGCCCGCGGATGCCAGCGCGCCAGACATGGCGGCGTACACGCAAGGGCTGATGGATCTGGGCGCCAGCCTGTGCGCGCGGTCCCAGCCCCAGTGCCTTCTGTGCCCCGTGCAGCCGCTGTGCCTGGCGCAGGCGCAGGGCCGCCCTGACGAATTTCCCGTGAAAACCCGCCGGCTGGTGCGGCGTGCCGAATCGTGGTGGCTGCTGGTGCTCGTGCGGCCCGATGGGCGCCTGTGGCTGGCTCCCCGGCCGGAGCGCGGGATATGGGCAGGCCTGCAGACATTTCCGGTGTTTGCCAGCCGTGAAGAACTTCAGCAGCACACCGCGGGTTGGGGCTTGCCACCAGAGCCCGAGCGCGAGCATGAGCCCGTGCGCCACGCGCTGACGCACCGCGAACTCACGCTGCACTGGCTGGAGTGGTGCGTGCCGGAAGCTCCGGCGTCCGGGGCTGACTCACTCCCTGCGGGGCTATCCAGCGAGTTGCGGGCAGGGAAAGGGCGTTGGATGACTATGCCCGAGGCCTTGGCCTGCGGCCTGCCTGCGCCGATCCGGGCGTGGCTGCTGCAGCGTTAGCGGGCGTGGTCCAGTTCCCGGTGGCGGCGCTGCACGCCCCATTGGCCCGCAAAGTGCCGCGCCAGTTGTTCCACCAGGTACACCGAGCGGTGCTGGCCGCCGGTGCAGCCTATGGCCACGGTCACGTAGCTGCGGTGGTCGCGCACCATGGCGGGTAGCCACTGCGCCACGAAGGCGGTGATCTGCTCCTGCATGGCCAGCACTTCGGCCTCACTCTGCAGGTACTCCACCACCGGTGCGTCCAGCCCCGTCAGTGCCTTCAGGTGCGGCTCGTAGTGGGGGTTGGGCAGCATGCGCACATCGAACACATAGTCCGCGTCCATGGGAATGCCGCGCTTGAATGCGAACGACTCGAACACCAGCGTGAGGCTGCCGGGTTCGCGCAAGAGCATGTCTTTCACCTGGCTGCGCAGGTTGGCGGCTTTCAGCAGGCTGGTGTCCAGCACCAGCGCCTGTTCGCGCAGCTCGCTGAGCATCTCGCGTTCCAGCTCAATGGCCTCGATGAGCGCGCGGCGCTGGTCGCTGGTGTCCTTGTGCGAGAGCGGGTGCATGCGCCGCGTTTCAGAAAAACGCCGCACCAGCGTGTCGGTGGTGGCGTCCAGAAACACCACGGTCAGGTTCAGGTTGGTGCGCCGCAGGGTGCGCAGGCGCGCGGGCAGTTGCGGCAGGGAATTGGCGCTGCGCACGTCCATGGCAATGGCCACCTTGTCGGCGCCCTGCTGCTGTTCCACCGCCACAAAGGCTTCCAGCAGTTCGGGCGGCAGGTTGTCCACGCAGTAAAAGCCCGCGTCTTCCAGTGCGTGTAGCGCCACCGATTTGCCCGAGCCCGACATACCGGTAATGAGCACCAGTTGCATGGGGTTGCCCGCGTTGGCTTCGTCGTTCATGGCGTCAGCATCTCCCGGGCGTGTGCCAGGGAAGCCTCGGACAGGGATTCCCCACCCAGCATGCGGGCCAGTTCCTGCACGCGCGCCTCGCCGGCAATGGCCTGCACGTGGCTGGCGGTGCCGCTGGTGTCGCGGGTCTTGCTCACCTGCAAATGGTGGTGGGCGCAGGCGGCCACCTGGGGCAGGTGGGTCACGGCCAGCACCTGCCGGTCCTCGCCCAGCTGCTGCATCAGGCGGCCTACGGTCTGCGCCACCGCGCCGCCTATACCGGCGTCCACCTCGTCAAAAATCAGGGTGGGGGCTTGCCCCAGCTGGCTGGTAGTGACCGATATGGCCAGCGCAATCCGCGACAGTTCACCGCCCGAAGCCACCTTGCCCACGGGGCGCGGGGTGCTGCCGGGGTGGCCGGCCACCAGAAACTCGATGCTTTCCAGCCCATGCGCCTGGGGTTGCTCCAGCGCCTGCAACTTCACCTCGAAACGCCCGCCCGCCATGCCCAGCTCCTGCATGGCCTGGGTGATGGCTTTGCCCAGCTTCGTGGCGGCCTTTTTGCGCGCGGCGCTCACCTCGGTGGCCAGGGCGTGCAGCTGGCGCTGGCGCGCGTGGCAGTCTTGTTCCAGCGCAGCCAGGTCGGCGTTGCGTTCCAGCTGCTGCAACGCGTCTTTCCACTGCTTCAGGCGCTGGGGCAGTTCCTCGGGCTGGCAGCGGTAGCGCCGCGCCAGAGACAGCCAGCTGGCGAGCCGGGCGTCTAGCTTTTCCAGCGCGTCGGGGTCCACCTCGGTATCGCGGGCGTGGTGCTGCAGGTCGCGGCTGGCGTCTTCCAGCTGGGCCAGGGCGCTTTGCAGCACACCGGCAATCTCGGCAAAACGTGGTTCTATGTGCTGCTGTTCCTGCAGCGCATGGCAGGCCTGCTGCACCAGAGCGGTGGCGCTGGGTTCCGCTTCATCCAGCGCGGCAATGGCCAGCCGGGCGGCGTCCATGAGCCCTTGTGCGTGGGCCAGCCGGCCTTGCTGCAGGTTCAGCTCTTCCCATTCATCGGGTTGTGGCGCCAGCTTGTCCAGCTCGCCAATCTGCCACTGCAGGCGCTCCCGTTCTTGCTGCAGCGTGGCCTGCTGCTGGCGGGCTTCTTCCAGGGTCTGGGTGCTGCTCCGCCACGCCGTCCAGGCCTGGCGCAGGGGCGCAGTGTCTATGCGGCCATAGTCGTCCAGCAGCTGGCGCACGGCATCGGGGCGGGTCAGGCTTTGCCAGGCATGCTGGCCATGGATGTCCACCAGGTGGTCGGCCAGCGCCTTGAGTTGCGCCACGGTGGCCGGGCTGCCGCTGATCCAGGCGCGGCTGCGGCCCTGTGTGTCTATCTGGCGGCGCAGCAACAGCGGTACTTCGACATCGAAGCCGTTCTCCTCCAGCCACGCCAGCACAGGCGGTGCGGTATCGAACTCCGCAGAAATCTCGCAGCGCGGCGCACCTTCGCGCACCACGTTCGCATCGCCCCGGGCGCCCAGGGCCAGTTGCAGCGCATCCACCAGTATGGATTTCCCCGCTCCCGTTTCGCCGGTGAGCACGGTAAACCCGCCCGACAGATCGAGTTCCAGGGCGCGCACGATGACGAAGTCCCGCAGGACCATGCGGCGCAGGCTCATGACACACCACCCTCGTTCCAGTGCAGTTTTTTGCGCAAGGTGTCAAAGAAGCTCCAGCCGACCGGGTGCAGCAGACGCAGGCCGTGCGGGGAGCGGCGCACGGTGACGCGGTCGCCGTGCAGCAGGCTGGCAAAGTTCTGCATGTCGAAGTTGGCGCTGGCGTCGCGGCCGGCCACCACTTCCAGAGTGATTTCACCTGTGGAGGGCAGCACGATGGGGCGGTTGGACAGCGTGTGCGGGGCAATGGGGGCCATGATCCAGCCGGCCACGGAAGGGTGGAGCAGCGGCCCGCCAGCCGAGAGTGCATAGGCGGTGGAGCCGGTGGGGGAGGCAATGATGACGCCGTCGGCGCGCTGGTTGGCCACGAAATGGCCGTCCACCTCCACCCGGAGTTCGATCATGCTGGCCGCACCACCCCGGTTCACCACCACGTCGTTCATGGCGGTGGCCTCGAACACGCAGCGCCCGTCGCGCCACACCCCGGCCTGCATGAGGGTGCGGTGGTCCTCGTCGTATTCGCCGCGCAGCATGGGGCGCAGCACGGCCTCGAAGCCGTCCAGGGCAATGTCCGTGATGAAACCCAGCCGCCCCTGGTTGATACCCACCACCGGCACATTGAAGCGGGCCAGCTGCCGGCCTATGCCCAGCATGGTGCCGTCCCCGCCCACCACCAGGGCCAGGTCGCACTGGCGGCCAATGGCGGCCACATCCAGCGCCTGGTACTGCGTCAGGCCGGTGTTCTGGGCCGTGCCGCGTTCCAGCGCCACTTCGCAGCCCTCGTCGTGCAGGAAATGCGCAATCCGCTCCAGCGCCTCGCGGGAACCGTCAGTCTGGTATTTCCCGACGATGGCAACGTGTTTGAACATGCTGAAATTACATCACAAGCTTCGTAGAATGCACGCATGTTGGATGACCGTGCCAAGCTGCTGCTCAAGACCCTGGTGGAGCGATACATTGCCGACGGGCAACCCGTAGGCTCGCGCACGCTCTCCAAAGCCTCGGAACTCGACCTGTCGCCCGCCACCATACGCAATGTGATGAGCGACCTGGAGGAGCTCGGCCTCATTGTGAGCCCACACACCTCTGCCGGCAGGGTGCCCACCGCCCGAGGCTACCGCCTGTTCGTAGACACGATGATGACCGTGCGCAGCGACGCGGTGAGCCAGATTGAAGGCCTGCCCAGCCCACGCCTGATGCCCGAACAGCCGCGCCAGGTCATCAGCCACGCGGCACAGATGCTATCGAGTCTGTCGCATTTTGTGGGTGTGGTCATGGTGCCCAAGCGCCCGACGGTGTTCCGGCACATCGAATTCCTCAACCTTTCCGACCGGCGGGTGCTGGTGATTCTGGTCACGCCCGATGGCGATGTGCAGAACCGCATCATCCACACCGAGAACACCTACACCCAGACGCAGTTGCAGGAAGCGGCCAACTTCATCAACGCCCACTATGCCGGGCTGACCATGGACGCGGTGCGCGAACGCCTGAAGAACGAGGTGGAAGCCCTGCGCGGCGAGATTGCCACCCTCATGGTGAAAGCCGTGGAGGCCGGGCCGGAAGATGCCAGCGCCGAAGACGATGTGGTGGTGGCTGGCGAGCGCAACCTGTTGTCGGTGAACGAGTTTTCCCGCGACATGGGCAACCTGCGGCGCATGTTCGATCTGTTCGAGCAGAAAACCCAGCTCATGCGCCTGCTGGAAGTGTCCAACCGCGCCGACGGCGTGCGCATATTCATAGGCGGTGAAAGCCAGGTGGTGCCGTACGAGGAACTCTCGGTGGTGACCGCGCCCTACGAAGCCGACGGCAAGGTGGTGGGCACGCTGGGCGTGATAGGCCCGCAGCGCATGGCCTACGACCGCATGATCCAGATTGTGGACGTGACGGCCAAGCTGGTGAGCAACGCACTGAGCCAGCCGAAGTGAGCGGCCCAGGCCCGGGGTCAGGCCAAGGGGTCAGGCAGCCATTAGCGCGTGCACGTGCAGCGCCACCACCGACAGTATCCCCACCAGCCAGCACAGCGAACGCAGCGTGGCTTTGTCCATGAGGTAGGCCACGGTGTAGGCCACCCGCGCCAGCACGAACAGCACGGCGTAGCGGTCTATGGCGGCGGCATCGGCCCCGGCAATGAGCGCCAGCGCCACACCGGAAGCAAAGAAAGGAAATGCCTCGAAACCGTTGGCCTGGGCCGCGTTGCCCCGGGCGCGCAAGCCTGTCTGCTGGGCCAGCCATTCGCGCGGGTTGCGGTTGTCGTAACGCTGGAAGCCCCACTTGGCTGCGGCGGTGCCCGCCAGCGGCAGCAGGCCAGCTATGAGTACACAGGCAATGGCAATGGTCATGGTGTTCCTTCCTTCAGGGTGCCGTATTGTGCCTCTGGCCGGGCGCTACAATCGTGGGCTTGGTTCGGGGCGTTAGCTCAGTTGGTTAGAGCAGAGGACTCATAATCCTTTGGTCGTAGGTTCAAGTCCTACACGCCCTACCATTTCTCTGGCTCCCAGCCTCCAGGTTTGCGCCACCTGTCACCCGCGCGCCACCCCGCCGCCCGTCCCCTGGGTTAACCCCCATCCGGGAACCGGAACGGATATTGCATAGTGCTTTTTCGCATTTTTCCAATACAGGGGTTTGTTTCCATGAAGCTTCGAATCATTGCCGCCTCGGCCTTGTCGGTGTGTCTGGCCTTGGGCACCGTGGCGGTACACGCCAAGACCTTCAAGTGGTCCAGCGCCAGCGACATTTCCACCTGGGACATCCATTCCCAGAACAACGCCTTGCAAAACGGCATCCACGCGGCTGTGTACGAAAGCCTGGTGTACTACAACAGCGAGACCTTCAAGATAGAGCCGGTGCTGGCCACTGCCTGGACGCAGGTTTCCCCCACGCAGTTGCGCATGACGCTGCGCACCGGCGTGAAGTTCCACGACGGCAGCAACTTCACCGCCGATGATGCGGTGTTCTCCATCCAGCGCGCCATGGCGCCCACCTCCAACTTCACGCCCTACATCCAGGGCATAGACCGCGTGGTGAAGGTGGACGACCGCACCATCGACGTGTTCACCAAGGCCTACAACCCGGTCTTGCTGAACCAGATGACCGAACTGCGCATGATGAGCAAGGCCTGGGCGGAGAAGAACAACTCCACCGCGCCCAAGGACATCAAGGTGCAGGACGAGAACTTTGCCCACCGCAACGCCAACGGCACCGGCCCTTTCATGCTCAAGGAGTGGGTGCCTGATCAGCGCATCGTGCTGAACCGCAACACCGCCTGGTGGGGCACAGCGCCCACCAACGTGACCGAAATTGTTTACACCCCGGTGAGCGCAGTGGCTACCCGCATGGCCGCACTGCTGTCCGGAGAGGTGGACTTTGTGCTGGACCCCAGCCCGCAGGATTTGCCCCGCATCCGCTCGGCGCCAGGCCTGAAGGTGATCGACGGGATCGAGAACCGCACCATCTTCTTCGGCATGGACCAGCACCGCGATGAGCTGGTGGGCAGCGATGTGAAGGGCAAGAACCCGCTGAAGGACGTGCGGGTGCGCAAGGCGCTCTACCAGGCCATCGACGCCGCCACCATCACCCGCGTGACCATGCGCGGGCTGGGCCAGACCACCGGCGCCCTGGTGGCGCCACAGGTGGCCGGCTGGACCGAAGCGGTGCACCAGCGTTACCCCTACGACGTGGCCGCCGCGCAAAAGCTCATGGCCGAGGCCGGTTACCCCAACGGCTTCGAGGTGGACTTTGCCTGCCCCAACAACCGCTACATCAACGACGAGCAGATTTGCCAGGCCGTGACCGCCATGTGGGCGCGCATCGGCGTGAAAGCCAAGCTGCGCACCCAGCCCCTGGTGACGTACTTCCCCATGATCCAGCGGCACGAGGCCAGCATTTACATGCTGGGCTGGGGCGTGCCCACGTTCGATGCGCTGTATTCCCTGCAGTCTTTGGTGCGCACGCCCGGAACGGGGGGCGATGGCAACTACAACCTGGGCCGCTACAGCAACCCCAAGATGGACGCCCTGATTGACCAGGTGAAGGTGGAGCTGGACCCCGCCAAGCGCACCGCCCTCATGACCGAGGCGCTGAAGCTGCAGAACGACGATGTGGCCCACATTCCCCTGCACAACCAGGTGATTCCGTGGGCCATGAAGCGCAATATCGATGTGGTGCACCGCGCCGATAACCGGGTGGACTGGCGCTTGGTGAAGGTGAACTGAGCGTGAACTGAGCGGCCCCTGAAGTTCCGCTACAGTTCCACAGCGTTTCAACGGGTGGTGGCCTGCCGGTGCAGGCGCCATCCTATTCCGTCTTTTCATGCTCGCTTTCATTCTGCGAAGGCTGGGGCAGGCCGTGCTGGTCATGGTTTGCGTGGCCTTTGTCTCCTTCATGCTGTTCCAGTACGTGGGCGACCCCATCGTCTTTGTGCTGGGCCAGGACGCCACGCCCGAACAGGTGGCGGAAATGCGCGCCGCCCTGGGGCTGGACCAACCCTTTGTGGTGCAGTTCTGGCACTTTCTGGTGAATGCGGCACAAGGCGACTTCGGCATCAGCCTGCGCCAGGCCACGCCGGTATCGCAATTGTTTGCCGAACGCTTTCCCGCCACGCTGGAATTGGCGCTGGTGGCCGCTGCGCTGGCCTTGCTGGTGGGCATACCGATGGGCGTGTATGCCGCGCTGCGCCGGGGCACGTTCCTTAGCCAGCTGTTCATGACGGTGTCTTTGCTGGGGGTGAGCCTGCCCACCTTCCTCATTGGCATTCTGCTCATCCTGGTGTTCGCCGTGCAGCTGGGCTGGTTCCCGTCCTTCGGGCGCGGTGAAGTCACGCAACTGGGAGGCTGGTCCACCGGTTTGCTCACGGCCAAGGGCTGGCACCACATCACCTTGCCGGCTGTCACGCTGGCTATTTTTCAGCTCACGCTCATCATGCGGCTGGTGCGTGCCGAGATGCTGGAAGTGCTGCGCACCGACTACATCAAGTTTGCGCGGGCGCGCGGCCTGAGCAACCGCGCCGTGCACTTTGGCCACGCGCTGAAGAACACGCTGGTGCCTGTCATGACCATCACCGGGCTGCAACTGGGTGGCCTGATTGCGTTTGCCATCATCACCGAAACGGTGTTCCAGTGGCCGGGCATGGGCCTGCTGTTCATACAGGCCGTGACCTTTGCCGACATTCCGGTCATGGCGGCCTACCTGTGCCTCATTGCACTGATCTTCGTGGTCATCAACCTGGTGGTGGACTTGCTGTACTTTGCGGTAGACCCGCGCCTGCGCGTGGACCGGGGGCACTGATGGATCGGAACTCCAAGAACCTGCTGTCCCGCTGGCTGGACAGCGACGTGGGCCACAGCTTCCGCTCTTCGCCCACCGCCATGGTGGCGGCGGCGCTGGCGCTGGTGTGTGCCTTTTGCGCGGTGTTTGCGCCCTGGGTGGCGCCGCACAACCCCTTCGATCTGGCCACGCTGGAGCTGGCCAATGCGCGCCTGCCGCCGGCCTGGACCGCCGATGGGCGCGCCGAGTTCCTGCTGGGCACCGACGACCAGGGCCGCGACATTCTCTCGGCCCTCATGTACGGGGCACGCATCTCGCTGGCGGTGGGGCTGGCTTCGGTGGTGCTGTCGGTGCTGGTGGGCGTGACGCTGGGCCTGCTGGCGGGTTTTGTGGGCGGCTGGCTCGATGCCTTCCTCATGCGCCTGTGCGACGTGATGCTGTCTTTCCCCGCCATTCTGGTGGCCTTGCTGATTGCCGGCGTGGGCCGTGCGCTGTTTCCCAACGCGCACGAATCTCTGGCGTTTGGCGTGCTGGTGCTCTCCATTGCCCTGACTGGCTGGGTGCAGTACGCGCGCACGGTGCGGGGCTCCACGCTGGTGGAGCGGCAGAAGGAGTACGTGCAGGCTGCGCGGGTCATTGGCGTGTCGCCGCTGCGCATCATGCGCCGGCACGTGCTGCCCAATGTCATGGGGCCGGTGCTGGTGCTGGCCACCATCCAGGTGGCCACGGCCATCATCACCGAGGCGACGCTGTCTTTCCTGGGCGTGGGCGCACCGCCCACATCGCCTTCGCTGGGCACGCTCATCCGCATTGGCAACGACTACCTGTTCTCGGGCGAGTGGTGGATCACGGTGTTCCCTGGCGTGGTGCTGGTGGTGATTGCACTGAGCGTGAACCTGCTGGGCGACTGGCTGCGCGATGCGCTGAACCCGCGCCTGCGTTGATGCCCCCTTTTCCTTGCCTGTTGGAGCCCGCGTAGCCATGTCCTTGCTGGAAGTCAGAAATCTGGTGGTGGAGTTTCCCGGCCGGCGCGGCACGCTGCGCGCGCTCGACGATGTGTCCTTCTCCATCGCTCCCGGGGAAATTCTGGGGGTGGTGGGCGAGTCGGGGGCTGGCAAGTCTCTCACCGGGGCCTCCATCATTGGCCTGCTGGAGCCGCCCGGCCGCATTGCCAGCGGCGAGATACGGCTGCAGGGCGAACGCATAGACCACCTGCCACCGGAGAAGATGCGCGCCATCCGTGGGCGGCGCATAGGCGCCATTTTTCAGGACCCGCTCACCTCGCTCAACCCGCTGTATTCGGTGGGCCGCCAGCTGGTGGAAACCATACTCACCCACCTGCCCATGACACCGGCACAGGCCCGCCAGCGCGCCATCGAGCTGCTGCAGGACACCGGCATTCCGGCCGCGCAGGAGCGCATAGACCACTACCCGCACCAGTTCTCGGGCGGGATGCGCCAGCGGGTGGTGATTGCGCTGGCCCTGGCCGCTGAGCCGCAACTCATCGTGGCCGATGAGCCCACCACCGCGCTGGATGTGTCCATACAGGCGCAAATCATCACCTTGCTCAAGAACATTTGCCAGCAGCGCGGCGCGGCCGTCATGCTCATTACCCACGACATGGGTGTGATTGCCGAGACCTGCGACCGTGTGGCCGTGATGTACGCGGGCCGCCTGGCCGAGATAGGCCCGGTGCACGAAGTCATCAACCACCCCGCGCACCCTTACACACGGGGCCTCATGAGCTGCATTCCCGACATGACGCTGGACCGCGAGCGGCTGTTCCAGATTGATGGTGCCATGCCGCGCCTGAACGCCATTCCACCCGGCTGTGCCTTCCATCCGCGGTGCGATAAGGCTATGGCGCGTTGCAGCCAGCAACGCCCCGATTTGCTCACTGCAGGCTCCACGCAAGCCGCTTGCTGGCTGCACGATACCGAACAGAGTGCCACGTTCAGCACCGCCCATAGCGCCTCCCCCGGTGCCGTGCCTGCCGCAGCGGAGGCCCCATGAGCAGCGCGGTACCAACGCCTCTGGTGCAGGCGCAGGACCTGGCCTGCTCCTTCGATGTGTCCGCCCCCTGGCTGAACCGGGTGCTGGAGGGCAAGCCACGCCAGTTGCTGCATGCGGTAGACGGCGTGAGCTTTCAGATCCAGCGTGGCCAGACGCTGGGGCTGGTGGGCGAATCGGGCTGCGGTAAAAGCACGGTGGCGCGCCTGCTGGTGGGCCTGTACCGGGCCCAGCGCGGCAGCTTTCTGTTCGACGGGCAAGACGCCTATGCGGCGTATGCAGGCAGCGGTTCACGCGCTCTGCGCCGCCGCATACAGATGATTTTTCAGGACCCCTACGCCAGCCTGAACCCGCGCTGGCGTGTGTCCGACATTGTGGGCGAGCCGCTGGTGGAACATGGCCTGTTGCCCGCCGACGGGGTGCAGGAGCGGGTGGGCGAATTGCTGCAGTCGGTGGGCCTGAGCCCGCTGGACAGCGTCAAGTACCCGCACCAGTTCTCGGGCGGGCAGCGCCAGCGCATTTCCATTGCGCGCGCGCTGGCCACCCAGCCCGAGTTTCTGGTCTGCGACGAGCCCACCTC
>JALOSG010000207.1 GCA_025458665.1 Serpentinimonas sp. | reverse complement strand
GTGGGTTCGTTGATCAGGCGCAGCACGTTCAGGCCGGCCATCTGCGCAGCGTCCTTGGTGGCCTGGCGCTGGGCGTCGTCAAAATAGGCCGGCACGGTGATCACGGCACCGTACAGGTCGGCATCGAAGCTGTCCTCGGCGCGGAAGCGCAGGGTGGCCAGCAACTCGGCACTCACCTCCACGGGGGTCTTGTCGCCCGCCACGGTGCGCACCAGCACCATGCCCTCGCCGTCCACCAGTTCGTAAGGCAAATGCGCGGCGTTGGGAATGTCGGCCAGCTTGCGGCCCATGAGCCGCTTCACCGAGCTGATGGTGTTGGCGGGGTCGGTGCCCTGTGCCGCCAGCGCCTCGTGGCCTATGGCTCGGCCAGCGCCCTGCCCGGCAGGCAAGTAACGCACCACGCTGGGCAGGATCACGCGGCCCTGCTCGTCGGGCAGGCATTCGGGAACGCCGTGGCGCACGGAGGCCACCAGCGAATGGGTGGTGCCCAGGTCTATACCCACCGCGATGCGCCGCTGATGCGGCTCGGGCGTATAGCCGGGTTCAGATATTTGTAGCAGTGCCATAGAGGTCTTCGATTATCCCCGGTGAGGGCAACCTCACCCGTCGGGGGGGCACTCACCCGGCGGAGGCAAAAAACGTGGGCTCAGGAAAGGTCGAGCAGGCGGTCCATCCGGGTCTGCACTTCCTGGCTGAAGCGCTCCACGAACATCAGCGCACGCACGGATTCGGCCGCCTGGCTGGCATCCGGAGCGCCGGTGGCATCCAGCTGCTGTTCCAGCTGGACCAGCAAAGCCTGGCGGGCGGCACGGGTCTGTGCCAGGAGTGCATCCAGAGCCGCCTCGTCGGCCGCCTCGTCCAGGGCCTCACGCCATTCCATCTGCTGCATCAGAAACGCCGCCGGCATGGCGGTGTTGCGCTCGGCGTCTATACGCGCACCGCGCAGTTCGCACAGGTAGGACGCGCGCTGCAGCGGGTCTTTCAGGCGCGCATAGGCCTCGTTCACCCGCATGGACCACTGCATGGCCACGCGCTGGGCGGCGGCACCCTGGCTGGCAAAACGGTCGGGGTGCACCTCGCGCTGCAGCTGCTTCCAGCGCTCGTCCAGTGTGGCCCGCTCCAGCGCAAAGCGCTCGGGCAGGCCCATCAGCGCAAAGTCGGTGTCCTGAAGGTTCACGCTGACCGGTTACACGCGGAAGGACTCGCCACAACCGCAGCGGTCCCGCTCTTTCGGGTTGTTGAACTTGAAGCCTTCGTTCAGCCCTTCGCGCACAAAATCCAGCTGTGTGCCTTCCAGGTAAGGCAGGCTCTTGGGGTCGATCAGGATCTTGATGCCATGGTCCTCGAACACCACGTCCTCCGGCGCCACTTCGTCGGCGTATTCCAGCTTGTAGGCCAGGCCCGAGCAACCCGTGGTCCGCACGCCCAGGCGCACCCCCACCCCTTTGCCTCGGCGGCTGAGGTATTTGGTCACATGCCGGGCGGCGGCTTCGGATACGGTCACAGACATGGCTCGGTCTCGGTCGGGAAAATCAGGCAAAAGGGCTGGTCACCACCTCAGTGGGCGTGCTTCTTCTTGTAGTCCTCCACCGCGGCTTTGATGGCGTCCTCGGCCAGGATGGAGCAGTGGATTTTCACCGGCGGCAGGGCCAGTTCCTCGGCAATCTGGCTGTTCTTGATCTGGGCCGCTTCGTCGAGCGTGCGGCCCTTCACCCATTCGGTCACCAGTGAGCTGGAGGCAATGGCCGAACCACAACCGTAGGTCTTGAAGCGTGCGTCCTCAATCACGCCGGTTTCGGGGTTCACCTTGATCTGCAGCTTCATCACGTCGCCACAGGCGGGCGCGCCCACCATGCCGGTGCCCACGCTGTCGTCGCCTTTCTCGAAGCTGCCCACGTTGCGGGGATTCTCGTAGTGGTCTACCACTTTGTCGCTGTATGCCATGGTCGTTCTCCTGTATGCAATGAATCGGTGTGGCGGCGCAGAACAGTGCTCAGTGCGCGGCCCACTGGATGGTGGACAGGTCGATGCCGTCCTTGTACATCTCCCACAGCGGCGAGAGTTCGCGCAGCTTGGCCACGTTCTCGGCAATGGTCTGGATGGCGTAGTCGATCTCGGCTTCCGTGCTCCAGCGGCCTATCGTCATGCGCAGGCTGCTGTGGGCGAGTTCGTCGCTGCGGCCCAGGGCGCGCAGCACATAGCTGGGCTCCAGGCTGGCGCTGGTGCAGGCCGAGCCGCTGGACACTGCCAGGCCCTTGATGCCCATGATCAGCGACTCGCCTTCCACGTAGTTGAAGCTCATGTTCAGGTTGTGCGGCACACGGCGCGTGGCGTGGCCGTTCACGAAAGACTCTTCAATGGCCGACAGGCCCGCGAACAGCCGGTCGTGCAGCGCCTGGATACGCGGCAGCTCGGTGGCCATTTCGGCCTGCGCAATCGCGTAGGCCTCGCCCATGCCCACGCACTGGTGGGTGGGCAACGTGCCCGAACGCATGCCACGCTCGTGGCCGCCGCCGTGCATCTGGGCTTCGATGCGGATGCGCGGCTTGCGGCGCACATACAGCGCACCGATGCCCTTGGGGCCGTAGGTTTTGTGCGAGGTCAGGCTCATCAGGTCGATGGGCAGGTCCTTCAGGTCGAAGGGCACGCGGCCCGTGGCCTGCGCGGCATCGGAATGGAAAATCACGCCTTTCTCGCGGCAAATGGTGCCGAGTGCGGCCACGTCCTGAATGACGCCAATCTCGTTGTTCACGAACATGACGCTGGCCAGGATGGTGTCCGGGCGAATGGCTGCGCGGAACTCGTCCAGGTTCACCAGACCGTCTTCCTGCACATCGAGGTAGGTGACCTCGAAGCCTTCGCGCTCCAGGTGGCGGCAGGTGTCGAGCACGGCCTTGTGCTCCGTTTTCACGGTGATGATGTGCTTGCCCTTGCCCTGGTAGAAGTGCGCTGCGCCCTTGATGGCCAGGTTGTTCGATTCGGTGGCACCGCTGGTCCAGACGATTTCGCGCGGGTCTGCGCCAATCAGGCTGGCCACCTGCTCGCGGGCGTTTTCCACGGCCTTCTCGGCCTCCCAGCCCCAGGCGTGGCTGCGCGAGGCGGGGTTGCCAAAGTGCTCGTACAGCCAGGGCACCATCTTGTCGACCACGCGCGGGTCGCAAGGGTTGGTGGCGCTGTAGTCCATGTAAATGGGAAAGTGCGGTGTGCTCATGGTTATGTCGCTCTCGTGCTTGCTCTGTATGTCTATCTTCCCGGTGTCTTGCGGTCCTCTGGGGCCGCCGTTCACTTGCCGGCTACCCCACCCAGAGCGAACACCGAGTTGGGCGCATTCACGCGTATGGGCTTGACCACCGGCGCAGAGGAAATGGCACGCTTGATGAGGGGCGCATTTTCCACCACCACGCCTTTGGCCAGCTGGTCGTCCACCAGCTTTTGCAGGGTGATGGAATCGAGGAAATCCACCATCTTGGCGTTCAGGGCGGCCCACAGCTCGTGGGTCATGCAGCGGGTACCCTCGCCCAGGCAGTTTTCCTTGCCGCCGCACTGGGTGGCGTCGATGGGTTCGTCCACCGACACGATGATGTCGGCCACGGTGATTTCGGCGGCCTTGCGGGCCAGCATGTAGCCGCCGCCCGGACCACGGGTGGACTCCACCAGTTCGTGGCGGCGCAGCTTGCCAAACAGCTGCTCCAGGTAGGACAGGGAGATCTGCTGGCGCTGGCTGATGGCGGCCAGGGTCACAGGCCCACCGCTCTGGCGCAGAGCCAGGTCGATCATGGCGGTGACGGCAAAACGGCCTTTGGTGGTGAGGCGCATGACAAGCTCCTTGCGTAGAACGCTTTGGGGTGTGGGCCGGGATGGGCCGCTTACCCGACTTGTTTGGTCGAGTATAACAGAAACCCGAGTAATTTGCTCGGCCATGGGGTGTCCATGCCGCTATCGGGGACTTGGGAAACCAGACTTATACGCTACCGTCTTATTATGAACTCAACGGTAACTTCTGGTAAGACCCATACCCCCTGCGCGGGTTCCCACCGGGAAGCAAAACACCACCGTGGTACCGGGGTGGGTGTCTGAAAACACCACCCGGGCACCCATTTTTTCTGCACGCAGACGGATGTTCTTCAAACCTCTGCCGCCCACCGCGTCGCGCAGCCCCTCGGACATGCCGCGCCCTTTGTCCTCGATGGACAGCACCACGCTGCCCGGTGGCACCCCGTCGGCCACTTCGCCGTGACCGTCGCCCGTGGCCCTCACGCCCGTGCGCACTGTCAGGCGTGTGGCGCCGGAGTGCTTGACCACGTTGGCGAACACCTCCTGCACACAGCGGAACAGGTGCATCACCCCCTGGGAGTCCAATGCGGGAATCACGGGCACTTCCTGCACTTGCCAATCCAGCTGAATGCCGGCCGACTGCAGTGCCGGTGCAATGCGCTGCCGCAGTGTGCCCA
>JALOSG010000035.1 GCA_025458665.1 Serpentinimonas sp. | reverse complement strand
GCTGCGTCTACGGCTACTGCGTAAGCCAGCCGGTCCTCACGCGGCTGCTCCCGCTCGAAATCTTTGTAGAGCCACGCCAGCCCTGCCTGCAGCTGGGCGAGGCTGGCGTCCTGGCCTTGCACAAACACCTTGGCCACCATGCGTTGGTAACGGTCCAGCTTGCTGGGTTCCACCCGCACGGTCTGCCCAGCCACCAGGCTGGACAGGTGCTCGCGCGAGCGCTGGCTGAAGGGTTGCTGGCGCTCTGGCGCATCGATCCCCGCGAGCCGGATGCGGTGCTGCTGTTGGGAAGCATCGAGCACGGTGAGGCTGTCGCCATCGGCCACACGCACCACCTTGGCGGTGAAGGGCTGCAAGTCGGGTGCGGACCGGGGCTGGGCCTGTGCCCGTGCGGGCCAGGCCACCAGCACGGCCACCACCAGCAGGGAGCCCAGCGTGACGGGAACGCCCGTGCGCAGGTGCACGCGCCAGTCGATGTGCACACCCTGGCGCCGGGCCAGGTCCACCACAATCAGGTTGGCGATGGAACCCACCAGCAGCAGGTTGCCCGCGAAGGTGCTGGCCAGCGCCAGCAACGTGCCCAACTGCTGCACGGCCGGGCTGTCCTGCACATGCGGCAGCAGCAGCATGACCGCAGGCACGTTGGACACCGCGTTGGACAGCACCGCACTGCCCACCAGCAGGGTGAATGGTTCGCTCAGCAGCACGCCCATGCTGGCCAGCGCCGCCACGGCACGCTCTGGCCAGCCTGCCCAGGCCATGGCATGGTTCACCACGAAAAGCCCTATGAACAGCAGCAGCAAGGGCCAGTCGATGAGGCCCATGACCCGGCTGGACGCCACGCGGCGACTGAGCAGCAACAGGCCCGCCCCCACCAGTGCGGCGGGTGCGGGCGGCCAGTCGGTGAAAAGGAACACCGCCAGCAGGGCCGCGGCAACGGCCAGGCCTTTGGCGCTTTGCCAGCGGTCGAAGGCGGGTGCGGGGTCGGCATGGATGGGGTAGGGGGTGGCTGCGGGCAAAGTCTTGCCACCGCCGTTGCCGCGCCCCACCACCCACCCCACCCCCCACCCCAGCCACACCCAGAGCCACAGCAGGCTCAAACCCACCGGCAGCAGCGCAGCGCTGGCGTAGCCGGCAAACGGCAGTTGCAGCACCGAACCAATCAGCATGTTCTGAGGGTTGCCTATGAGTGTGGCCGCCGAGCCGATGTTGGCTGCACACGCGAGCCCCAGCAAGTAGGGCACCGGCGGCAGGCGGCGGTCCAGGCACAACTGCACCACCACCGGGGTCATGGCCAGGCAGATCACGTCGTTGGAAAACACCGCCGACAGCACTCCCGCCGTGGCAATGAGTGCGGCCAGCAGCCCGCGTTCCGACAGCGGCTGGCGGCCCACCCAGCGTGTGGTGGCGCTGTAAAAACCGCCCAGGCGCAACTGCGCCGAAATCAGCATGAAGGCGAACAGCAGCACCAGGGTGGGCAGGTCTATGCTGCGCGCGGCTTCTTCCAGTGGCATGCCAGTGAGCGCAATCGCCGCAATGGCGCCCAGCACGGCCACCCCCGAACGGTCCAGCTGCAAGCGCGGCAGGCCACCCAGAAACATGCCCAGATAGACCAGCAGGAAAACGGCCAGTACGCCCCAGGTTTGCAACGCCGTGGAAGCCTCAGGCATCACACGCTGGCTTCCTTTTCCAGCGTTTCTATGGTTTCCTGCAGCTCCAGCCAGCGCTCTTCGGTGGTAGCCAGTGCCTCGGCAATGGCTTTAAGGCGCTTGCCCGCTTCGGCCAGTTCGGGCGGTGGCAGGGGAGCCAGCAGGCGCTGCTCCAGAGCGGACTGTTCGGCCTGCAGCTCCGCCATCCGGGCTTCGGTGCTGGCCAGTTCCTTGCGGTGGGGCCGAAGCGCCTGGGTGAGCTGCTGGCGGCGCTCCGCGCTGAGAACCGGCGCCGAAGGCTTGGAAGGTGCGGAAGCGACGGAGGTCGTGGAGCTTGCAGGGCTTGCAGCTGCCGCGCTGGCCACCGCCGCTTTGGCCTTGGCCGCATCTTGTTGCACCGCCTCGCGCTGGGCTTTGGCCATGTCCAGCAGGTAGCGCTGGTAGTCGTCCAGGTCGCCATCGAACGGGGCCACCCCGCCGTGCGACACCAACCAGAACTCGTCGCACACCGAGCGCAGCAGCGCGCGGTCGTGGCTCACCAGCATCACCGTGCCCTCGAACTCGTTGAGCGCCATGGCCAGCGCCTCGCGGGTGGCCAGGTCGAGGTGGTTGGTGGGCTCGTCGAGCAGCAGCAGGTTGGGGCGTAGCCACACAATCATGCACAACACCAGCCTCGCCTTTTCGCCGCCGCTCATGGTGCCCACGGCCTGCTTGACCATGTCGCCACTGAACTGGAAGCGGCCCAGGAAGTTGCGCAGGTCCTGCTCGCGCGTGGCCTGCGCGCCCAGGCGTCCTTCGGCAGCGGCCTCGCGGGCCAGCCGGATCATGTGCTCCAGCGGGGTATCGGCGGGGCGCAGCACATCGAGTTCCTGCTGGGCAAAGTAGCCAATGTTCAGGCCTTTGCCCTCGGTGATGGTGCCCGAGATGAGCGCCAGCGTGTGGGCCACGGTCTTCACCACGGTGGATTTGCCCTGGCCGTTGGCGCCCAGAATGCCGATGCGCTGGCCCGCCTGCACCGAACGCGTCACGTTGGTCACGATGACGCGGGGCGCGCCATGCTCCTGCGGGTAACCAAACTGCGCATCGCGCAGGCTGAGCATGGGGTTGGGCAGCTGGGCGGGTTCCTCGAATTCGAAGGTGAATTCGGCATCGGCCAGCACGGGCGCAATGCGCTCCATGCGCTCCAGCGCCTTGACGCGGCTCTGCGCCTGCTTGGCCTTGCTGGCCTTGGCCTTGAAGCGGTCAATGAACTTCTGCAGGTGCGCCACTTTCTCCTGCTGCCTGGAGAACGCCGCCTGCTGCAGGCTGAGCTGCTCGGCGCGCATGTCCTCGAAGCGGCTGTAGTTGCCGCCGTAGCGGTTCAGCTTGGCGCGTTCGATGTGCAGCGTCACCTGGGTCACCGCGTCCAGAAACTCGCGGTCGTGGCTGATGACCAGCATCGTGCCCTGGTAGCGTTTCAGCCAGCTTTCCAGCCACACCAGGGCATCGAGGTCGAGGTGGTTGGTGGGTTCGTCCAGCAGCAGCAGGTCGGAGGGGCACATCAGCGCCCGCGCCAGCTGCAGGCGCATGCGCCAGCCGCCGGAGAAGCTGTTCACCGGCCGCTCTAGCTCCGTGACCTGAAAGCCCAGACCCAGCAGCAGCGCCTGCGCACGGGCGGGGGCGTCGTGCTCCCCGGCGTCGCTCAGTTCGGTGTAGGCATAGGCCATGGCCTCGCCGTCGTTGCTGGCTTCGGCGGCGGCCACGGCGGCGCGGGCGGCCAGCAGGCGGGTATCTCCCTCCACCACAAACTCGGTGCAGGGCTGGTCGGTCTCGGGCATGTCCTGGGCCACCTGGCTCATGCGCCATTGCCGGGGCCACTGCACCTCGCCAGCGTCTTCGTGCAAGGTGCCGTTGAGCAAGGCGAACAGGCTCGATTTGCCCGCGCCGTTGCGGCCCACCAGGCCCACGCATTCGCCCGGGTTGATGTGGGCGGAGGCCTGGTCCAGCACCACCTTGGTACCGCGGCGCAGGGTCACGTTGCGCAGGGTGATCATGGCTGCACCTCCGCGCCTGTACCACTGCGCAGCAAGGCTTCGCGGGTGATCAGCAGCACAGGGTCGGTACCCACGGAGGTCTCGGGCCAGTAGGCTTCCAGCCGCGGGAAGGCGCGCTCGAAATGCGCGCGCTCGTTGCCAATCTCCAGCACCAGCACGCTGCCCTCGTTCATGTGCGCCGGCGCTTGCGCCAGCAGGTGGCGCACGAAATCCATGCCGTCGTCGGCGCCCTGGGCGCCACCGTCCAGCGCCAGGGCGGGCTCGGCCAGGTATTCGGCGGGCAGGCTCTGCATGGCGGCGCGGCTCACGTAGGGCGGGTTGCACAGGATCAGGTCGTAGCGGCCGGCAATGCCCTGCCAGCCATCGGACTGCAGCAGTTGTATGCGGTCCTGCAGGCCGTGGCGCTCCACGTTGATGCGGGCCACGGCCAGCGCGTCGGGGGAAATGTCCGAGGCATCCACCTGCACATCGGGCCAGGCCATGGCCGCCAGCACGGCCAGGCTGCCGTTGCCGGTGCACAGGTCGAGCACGCGCTGCGTGTGGGGCCCCAGCCAGGGGTCCAGGCTCTCGGGGCCATCGGCTTCGGCGTCGGGGTCGCTGTCGGGGTCCTGGGCAATCAGTTCGGCAATGAAGCTGCGCGGCACGATGGCGCGCTCGTCCACATAAAAAGGCACACCCTGCAGCCAGGCCTCGCGGGTCAGGTAAGCGGCGGGTTTGCGGGTTTGAATGCGCTCCTCAATCAGCGCCCACACGGCGGCTTCTTCGTCGGCAGTCAGGCCACGCTGGCCTGCTTCGCTGTGCGCAGACACATCGGTATCCAGCGGCAGGCCCAGGCGCCACAGCACCAGCCAGGCGGCCTCGTCGTGCGCGCTCTGGGTGCCGTGGCCATAAAAAAGATGGGCCGCCTGCAGCCTTTCGGCTGCGGCGGCCAGCAGGGCGTGCAGGGTCATGGGTGGTGCGGGGCGGAGAGCTTTTCCAGCACCCGGCGGTAAATGTTCTTCAGCGGCTCGATGTCGGCCAGGTTCACGCACTCGTTGAGTTTGTGGATGGTGGCGTTGGGCGGGCCCAGTTCAATGACCTGCGGGCAGATCTGCGCAATGAAGCGCCCGTCGCTCGTTCCCCCGGTGGTGGACAGCTCGGCGTCCAGCCCGGTTTCGTCGTGGATGGCGCTGCGCACCGCATCCACCAGCGTACCGGGGCGGGTGAGGAAGGGCAGGCCGCCCACGGTCCACTTCAGGTCCACGTCCTGGGCCAGGCCGTGGCGCGCCAGGATGTCGGCCACGCGTTGCTGCAGGCCTTCGGCGGTGGACTCGGTGGAAAAACGAAAGTTGAAGTCCACCACCACCGTGGCTGGAATCACGTTGCTGGCACCGGTGCCGCCGTGGATGTTGCTCACCTGCCAGCTGGTGGGCGGAAAGTGTTCGTTGCCGTGGTCCCAGTGCGTGGTGGCCAGTTCGGCCAGCGCGGGCGCCAGCATGTGTATGGGGTTGCGTGCCAGATGCGGGTAGGCAATGTGCCCCTGAACGCCACGCACGGTGAGCTTGCCGCTCATGGTGCCGCGCCGGCCGTTCTTGATCATGTCGCCGGTGCGTTGCACCGACGTCGGCTCACCCACGATGCAGTAGTCCAGCTTTTCGCCCCGGGCCTGCAGTTCGCGGCACACCACCACCGTGCCGTCGTGCGCGGGGCCTTCTTCGTCGCTGGTGAGCAGGAAAGCAATGTTCAGGTCGGGTTCTGGGTGGCTGGCCACGAACTCCTCGCACGCCACCACCATGGCGGCCAGCGATGTCTTCATGTCGCTGGCGCCACGGCCAAACAGTTTGCCGTCGCGGTGGGTGGGCACGAAGGGGTCGCTGTCCCACTGGTCCAGCGGGCCGGTGGGCACCACATCGGTGTGGCCGGCAAACACCAGCAGGGGCGCTCCGGGCTTGGCCGCGGGGCGCTTGGCCCACAGGTTGGTGACACGGAAGCTGTCCGGGCCGCTGGCTATGGTTTCGCAGGCAAAGCCCAGCGGGGCCAGGCGGCTGGCAATGAGCTGCTGGCAGTCGGCGTCTTGGGGGGTGACAGAGGGCTGGGCAATGAGTGCCTCGGTCAGGCTCAGGGTGGCGGTCATGGAATGGTGCAGGGCAATGTCAGCGCGGTACATCCAGGCTGAATTCGGTGAACATGGACTGGGCCTCCGGGACGGCAGTAACGGCCGCTGCGCCGGTGTTGCGGCCAGCGACTTCGTTTTCCAGACGCCACATGAGGTTGGTGGGCGAATCGGCGTTGGCCAGGCCTTCCTTGCGGTCGATCTTGCCTTCGCGGATGAGGCGGGCCAGGTCGGCCTCGAACGTCTGGGACTCTTCGGCCATGGACTTCTCCAGTGCCTCACGGACACCGAAGAAGTCGCCTTTCTCGATCAGCTCACTGATCAGGCGCCCGTTGATCATCACCTCCACCGCTGGCACCCGGCCACCGTCCACGGTGCGCAACAGCCGCTGCGACACTATGGCCTTGAGGGCCGAGGCCAGATCGTTGAGCATGGAGGCGCGCACCTCCACCGGGTAGAAGTTGAGCACCCGGTTGAGCGCCTGGTAGCTGTTGTTGGCGTGCATGGTGGCCAGCACCAGATGCCCCGACTGGGAATACGCAATCGCCTGCGACATGGTCTCGCGGTCGCGGATCTCGCCAATCAGGATCACGTCGGGCGCCTGGCGCAGCGCGTTTTTCAGCGCGATGTGCAGCGACGCGGTGTCGGTACCCACCTCGCGCTGGTTCACCACCGATTTCTTGTTGCGGAACAGGTACTCCACCGGGTCTTCGATGGTGAGAATGTGCCCGGTGCTGTGCGTGTTGCGGTGGTCCAGCAGCGCAGCCAGCGTGGTGCTCTTGCCCGATCCGGTGGCACCCACCACCAGCATCAGCCCGCGTTTGGCCATGATCATGTCGCTGAGCACCGGCGGAATGTTGAGCGACTCTACGCTGGGAATCACCACGTTGATGAAGCGGATGACAATGGCGCAGGTGCCGCGCTGCTTCATGGCGCTGATACGGAAACGCCCCACGTTGTCCAGAGGAATGGCAATGTTGAGCTCGCCGGTGGATTCGAACTCCCGCATCTGCTCCGGGGACACGATTTCGGCCAGCAAGGCCTGCGGCGCGTTGGGCGCCAGCGGCTGGGCATTCACCGGCATCACCACGCCGTTGATCTTGATCTGCACCGGAGAAGACGCCGAGATGTAGATGTCCGAGGCCTTCTTCTCGTATCTGCACCGGAGAAGACGCCGAGATGTAGATGTCCGAGGCCTTCTTCTCGTTCATCAGATGCAGAAGTTTCTCCATCATGCCCATGCGTATCCCCTGTGTAAGTGTGGCCCTTGCTGGGCCGCTCCGGAACGGTTCGGCTCAGTCGCGCAGCAGATCGTTCAGGCTGGTTTTGGCGCGGGTCTGCGCATCCACCCGCTTGACGATGATCGCAGCATACAGGCTGTACCTGCCACCGTCTTTGGGCAGGCTGCCGCTGATGACCACAGAGCCCGCCGGGACGCGGCCGTAGGTGATTTCGCCGGTGGCGCGGTCGTAAATCGGGGTGCTCTGGCCAATGTACACACCCATGGAGATGACCGAGTTCTCTTCCACGATCACGCCTTCCACCACCTCGGAACGCGCGCCAATGAAGCAGTTGTCTTCGATGATGGTGGGGTTGGCCTGCAACGGCTCCAGCACGCCACCCAGGCCCACGCCGCCACTCAGGTGCACGTTGGCACCCACCTGTGCGCAGGAACCCACCGTGGCCCAGGTGTCCACCATGGTGCCTTCACCCACATAGGCGCCAATGTTCACGTAGCTGGGCATGAGGATGGCGCCCTTGGCAATGAAGCTGCCACGGCGCGCCACGGCCGGCGGCACCACGCGCACGCCGGTGGCGGCCATTTCCTGCGGGCTCAGGTGAGCGAACTTGGTTTTCACCTTGTCGTAGAAAGCCAGATCACCGGCCTGCATGATCTCGTTGTCTTTCAGGCGGAAGCTCAGCAGCACGGCCTTCTTGATCCACTGGTGCACGGTCCACTGGCCCACGCCTTCCCGCGTGGCCACGCGCAGCTTGCCACTGTTGAGTTCGCTGATGACGTGCTCCACGGCGTCCAGCACCTCCTGCGGCGCGCTGGTGGAGGAAAGCTGGCCCCGGTTGTCCCAGGCGGCGTCGATGATCTGTTGGAGTTGTTGTGTCATGAGAGCGGGTAGAAGAACAGAATGGATCGGAACGGAGTGACTCGGAACGGAGTGAAATGGCGGGCGGCTGCGTTTACTGCCCGATGAATTGCGCGATGCGCCGGGCCGCCTCCACGCATTCGGCGGTTTCGGCCACCAGCGCCATGCGCACGCGGCCAGCGCCGGGGTTGTGCCCCTGCGCCTCGCGGGCCAGATAGCTGCCTGGCAAGACCGTGACATTGTATTGAGCGTACAGCTCGCGCGCGAAATCCACATCGCCAAACCCGGCCGGCACACCCGCCCAGAGGTAAAAACCGGCATCCGGCAGGGCCACGTCCATGACCGGGCTCAGGATGGGGGTGACCTGGGCGAACTTGGCCCGGTACTGGGCGCGGTTGTCCTGCACATGGGCCTCGTCGTTCCACGCGGCGGCGCTGGCATGCTGCACCACGGTGCTCATGGCGCTGCCGTGGTAGGTGCGGTACAGGCCGAAAGCGCGGATGACTTCCGCGTCCCCGGCCACAAAGCCGCTGCGCAGGCCCGGCACGTTGCTGCGCTTGGAGAGGCTGGTGAAGGCAATCAGGCGCTTGAAGTCGGTCCGGCCCAGCTGGTGCGCGGCTTCCAGGGCGCCCAGTGGCGGCTCCTCGCGGAAGTAAATCTCGCTGTAGCACTCGTCGGAGGCGATGACAAAACCGTAGCGGTCGCTCAGCTCGAACAGCAAACGCCATTCCTCCAGCGGCATGATGGCGCCGGTGGGGTTGCCCGGCGAGCAGGTGTAGAGCAGCTGGGTACGCTCCCACACGCTCTCGGGCACGCTGGCCCAGTCCACCGCAAAGTTGCGGCTGGGCTCGCTGGGCGCAAACCAGGGCTGGGCGCCCGCCAGGTAGGCCGCGCCTTCATAGATCTGGTAGAACGGATTGGGGCAGACCACCAGCGGCTCGGGCTGGGTGGCGTCCGCGGTCTGGCGCGGGTTCACCACCACCTGCGCCAGCGCAAACAGGGCTTCCCGGGAACCGTTCACCGGCAGAATCTGGCGCGCCGGGTCCAGGCCCAGGCCATAGCGGCGTTGCACCCAGCCCGCGCAAGCTTCGCGCAGGGCCGGCAGCCCGATGGTGGCCGGGTAGGTGGCCAGCCCACCCTGAGGGGCCAGAATGGCATCGCACAGGGCTTTCTTGATGAAATCTGGCGTGGGGTGGCGGGGCTCGCCGATGCCCAGGCTGATGGGGCGCAGGGCCGGGTTCGGGGTGATGCCGTCGAAGAGCTGGCGCAGGCGTTCGAAGGGGTAAGGCTGCAGGCGGTCGAGCAAGGGGTTCATGGAGGGAGATTATCGGCCCCACGGTATCATCTCGCCGTGCGTCTACATTCCATCAAACTCGCCGGGTTCAAGTCTTTTGTGGAACCCACCACTTTCATGCTCCCGGGCCAGCTCGTGGGCGTGGTGGGGCCGAACGGTTGCGGCAAATCCAACATCATGGATGCCGTGCGCTGGGTGCTGGGCGAGTCCAAGGCCAGCGAGTTGCGTGGCGAGTCCATGCAGGACGTGATTTTCAACGGCACCAATCTGCGCAAACCGGCCAGCCGGGCCAGCGTGGAGCTGGTGTTCGACAACGCCGACCACCGCGCCGGCGGCCAGTGGGGCCAGTTTGCCGAGATTGCGGTCAAGCGCGTGCTGACCCGCGACGGCACCAGCAGCTACTACATCAACAACCAGCCGGTGCGCCGGCGCGATGTGCAGGACGTGTTTCTGGGCACCGGGCTGGGCCCACGCGCCTACGCCATCATTGGCCAGGGCACCATCAGCCGCATTATTGAAAGCAAGCCCGAGGAACTGCGCCTGTTCCTGGAAGAGGCGGCGGGCGTGTCCAAGTACAAGGAGCGCCGGCGCGAAACCGCCCACCGGCTGGCCGACACCCGGGAAAACCTGACCCGCGTGGAAGACATCCTGCGCGAACTCAACGCCAACCTGGACAAGCTGGAAAAGCAGGCCGAAGTGGCCCGCCTGTACCACGAGCTGCAGGCCAGTGCCACCCTGAAGCAGCACCAGCTGTGGTTCCTGAAGCGCCGCGACGCCCAGGCCGATCTGGCCCGTGTGCAGACCGAGGGCCAGCAGGCCATGACCGCGCTGGAGGCCCGCATGGCCGACCTGCGCCGCACCGAGGCCGACCTGGAGGCCGTGCGCCAGGCCCACTACGAAGCCGGTGATCAGGTCAACCAGGCCCAGGGCCGGCTGTACGAAGCCAGCGCCGAGGTGGGCCGGCTGGAGGCCGAAATCCGCTACGTGGTGGAGGGCCGCTCCCGCGTGCAGCAACGGCTGGTGCAGCTGGCCGAGCAGCAGGCCCAGTGGCAGCAGCGGGAGCAGGACGCGGCCACCGAACTGGAGGGCCTGGCCAGCCAGAACGAAGCCGCTGGCGAGCAGGCCGAGCTGCTGGCTGCCCGCTGCGAGGAACAGGCTGCGCAGCTTCCCGGGCTGGAGGATGCCCTGCGCCGCGCCCAGGACGAAGCCCAGCGCCAGCGCCACAGCGTGACGCAGGTGCAGCAGGCCATTCAGGTGCTGGCCGCCGAGCAGCGCGGTATTGAAGAGCAGAGCCGCCAGTTGCAGCAGCGCCAGGAGCGCCTGACGCTGGACAAGAATGCCGTGGCCATGCCCGACGAAGCCCGGCTGGCTCAGCTGCGCGCCCAGCTGGAAGAGGCTCAGGCCCAGCAGCAGGACACCGAGGCGCGGCTCGAGGAAGTACAAGCCCAGCTGCCCCAGCGCGACGAAGACCGCCGCAGCCGCCAGACCACGCTGAACCGCGAAGTGGCCACCCAGGCGGACCTGAGCGCCCGCCTGGACGCCCTGAAAGCCCTGCAGGAACGTGTGAAGGTGGACGGCAAGCTGCAGCCCTGGTTGGCCCGGCACGGCCTGGACCACATGGCTGGCCTGTGGAGCCGCCTGCATACCGAGGCTGGCTGGGAGAACGCGCTGGAATCTGCCCTGCGCGAGCGCATGGGGGCGCTGGAAGTGTCCCGCCTGGACACCGTGCGCGCCTTTGCGGCCGATGCCCCGCCGGCCAAGCTGGCGTTTTTCAGCCCGCCCGATGCGGGCGCAGCTTCAGCCGGTATGCAGGCTGCGCCAAACCTGGTGCGCCTGGCCAGCAAACTGCGCCTGCATGACGCAGCCCTGCAAGCCCTGCTGACCGAATGGCTACAGGGCTGCTACGCGGTAGCCAGCGTGGAAGAGGCCCTGGCCCAGCGTGACCAGCTGCCCGCTGGCGCTGCCTTCTGGACCGCCAGCGGCCATGTGGTGGGCCGCCACCACGTGGGTTTTTACGCTGCCGACAGCGAACAGGCTGGCCTGCTGGCGCGCGCCCAGGAAATCGAGAACCTGGAAAAGCAGGTGCGCGCGCAGGCGCTCATCCACGAAGAGGCCCGCAGCGCCTTGGTGCGCGCCGAGGCCGCCTACCAGGAAACCGCCCAGACCCTGCAGCAGGTGCGCCGTGACGCCGCGGAGGCGCAAAGCCGCGCCCACGCCTTGCAGGTGGAAACGCTGCGCCTGACCCAACTGGCCGAGCAGGCCCGCGCCCGCAGCAGCCAGCTGGACCAGGACCTGCAGGACGCCAACGAACAACTGGAAGCGCTGCAGGAGCGCCGCGTGGAAGCGGAAGCCCGCTTCGAGACGCTGGACATGCAGCTGGCCGATGGGCAGGAACGCCATGCCCAGCTGGAAGACGTGGCCCTGGCCGCCGACCGCGCGCTGCAACAGGCCCGCGAGCAACTGCGCACGCTGGAGCGCCAGGCGCAAGAGTCCACCTTTGCGCAGCGCAGCCTGGAAGCCCGCCGCGCCGAACTGCAGCGCGCCATGGACACCGCGCGCCAGCAAACCACTGCCTTGCAGGACGAGCACACCCGCGCGCAGGAAGAGCTGGGTCGCCTCTCCGATGCAGCCGCCCAGGGCGGCCTGCAGGCCGCACTCGATGTGAAGCTGCAGAGCGAGCAGGCCCTGGGCGCCCAGCGCAGCCTCTACGACGACCTGACCGCCAAGCTGCGCGCCAGCGATGAGCGCCGCCTGCAGCTGGAGCGCGAACTCGACCCGCTGCGCCAGCGCATCACCGAATTCCAGCTCAAGGAGCAGGCCGCGCGCCTGGGCCTGGAGCAGTACAGCCAGTGGCTGACCGAAGCCAATGCCGACCTGGCCGCACTGGAGCAGGGGATTGAGGCGCAGGGCGTGCGCCTGGCCGGCCTGCAGGGCGAGATCGACCGCCTGCAGCGCGACATCACCGCCCTGGGCGCCGTCAACCTGGCCGCGCTCGATGAGCTGGGTGCCGCCCGCGAACGCAAGCAGTTCCTCGATGCACAGTCCGCCGACCTGAACGAAGCCATCGAGACGCTGGAAGACGCCATCAAGAAAATCGATGCGGAGACGCGCGACCTGCTGGGCAGCACCTTCGAGACCGTGAACACGCACTTCGGCCGTATGTTCCCCGAGCTGTTTGGCGGCGGGCAGGCGCGCCTGGTCATGACGGGCGAAGAAATCCTGGACGCCGGGGTGCAGGTCATGGCGCAGCCGCCGGGCAAGAAGAACCAGACCATCCACCTGCTGTCGGGTGGGGAAAAGGCGCTCACCGCCATTGCGCTGGTGTTTGCCATTTTCCAGCTCAACCCGGCGCCGTTCTGTCTGCTCGACGAGGTGGATGCGCCGCTGGACGACGCCAACACCGAGCGCTACGCCAAACTGGTGTCGGCCATGGCCAGAGAGACGCAGTTCCTCTTCATCAGCCACAACAAGATCGCCATGGAAATGGCCCAACAACTCATTGGAGTGACCATGCAGGAGCAGGGCGTCTCGCGCA
Source organism: Serpentinimonas sp. (assembly GCA_025458665.1). GTDB lineage: Bacteria > Pseudomonadota > Gammaproteobacteria > Burkholderiales > Burkholderiaceae_C > JALOSG01. Next base: position 10,097 of record JALOSG010000035.1, on the reverse strand, counting down.
TCGTGGCGGTAGACATGGAATCGGCCAGCGGGCTGATGGAGGCATCCTGAACCATGGATTCCTTGCAATGGGGTTTGCTGGTACTGGGCGCTCTGGTGCTGCTGGGCGTGGTGGCCTACAACCTCTGGACCACCCGGCGCAATAGCGTGCGGCGCGGCGCCTTGCGCATGCCCGAAGCGGGCGTCGCACCCACGGACCAGCGCCGCGACCCGGAACTGTTCGACGGCTCCGAGGTTCGTTCGGGCGATGACGCAGCACCTTGGCACGCCGATGCGGACGACGGCTTTCCGGATACCCGGCCCGTGCCTGGCGAAGAGGACGACCCCATCACCCGCCTGACCCAGTCCGCCCCCCCCGATCGCCGCGCCGCGCTGGACCCCCTGATCGATGTGCTGGCGCCTCTTGGTCTGGAGCAGCCGGTATCCGGCGAAGCGGTGCTGGCCGCTCTGCCGCCCTCGCGCCGGGTGGGCACCAAGCCGTTTGCCGTAGAGGGCCAGAGGGCAGGCACGCTGGAATGGGAAACCCCCCGCCCCGGTCAGCGCTATACCGCGCTGCAGGCAGGCGTTCAACTGGCCAACCGCGCGGGGGCGTTGAACGAGATCGAGTTTTCGGAATTCGTGATGAAGACCCAGGCCCTGGCCGACCACCTGGGCGCCGCCCCCGACTTCCCCGACATGATGCAGGAAGTGGCCCGTGCCCGGGAGCTGGACTATTTCGCCAGCGCCCACGACGCGCAACTGAGTTTCACCATCCGTGCGCTGCGGGTGGCCTGGAGCCCTGGCTACCTCATGCAGCACGCGGTGCAGCAGGGCTTCATGGCCGGCGCATTGCCGGGCCGGCTGGTCATGCCCGCTTCCGTGCCTGGGCAGGCCCCGGTGCTGGTGCTGCAGTTCGAGACCCAGGCCGCCCTGGCCGACGACCCCGAGCAGAGCGTCTTGCGCCAGTGCCAGCTGACCCTGGACGTGGCCCATGTGCCCCGCGAGGAGCAGGCCTTTGCCCGTTTGCGCCAAGCTGCGCAGGCGCTGGCGCAGGGCATGGAAGGCGTGGTCACGGACGACATGGGCCAGCCTCTGGACACACTCACCATGGACCGCATCGGGGCCGATCTGGAGCAACTGTACGATGCGCTGGAGGCCCGCGAGCTCACTGCGGGCTCCGCGCTGGCGCGGCGCCTGTTCAGCTGAGCGTCGGGGTCAGGCGATGTCGGCCGTGTGCACGCCGAACTGGCCAGTTCTACGGTCGGCAAAGTAGCGCTCCAGCGTCTCCTTCACCGTGCGAAAGGCCAGTTCCTCCCAGGGAATTTCGTGCTCCCGGAACAGACCCACTTCCATGGTTTCGAATCCGGGGTCGAACTGGTCGCTCAGGAGGCGGGCGCGGAAGTAAGCGTGCACCTGGCCCACCCGCACCACGTTGAGCAGGGTGAACAGTTCCAGCATTTCTATCTGTGCGCCAGCTTCTTCGTGGGTTTCACGGGCTGCACCCTCGGCCAGCGTTTCGCCCAGTTCCATGAAGCCTGCGGGCAGCGTCCATTTACCGCGCCGGGGTTCTATGTTGCGCTTGCACAGCAACACGTATTCGCCCCCCTCGCCCCAGAACGGCACGGTGCCCACCACATTGAGCGGGTTCTCGTAGTGCACCGTGCCACAGGCGGTGCAAATGGCGCGCTCTTTGGTGTCGCCGTCGTCGGGCAGGCGGTAGGTGACCACAGACCCGCATTGGCGGCAGTGCTTGATGGGTTGGCGCAGCATGTCAGGGAGTGTAGCGGCGCAGCCCGGGCTTTGCTGCGCCCAAAAGAAAGCCGGCAGACCATGTGGCCTGCCGGCTGCCCAGCTTGGAACCAGGGCAAAAACGTGAAACAGAAAAACCTGGTGACGGGATCCTGTGCTCAGGCCTTCTTGCCGTGTTTCTCGATCAGGGCACGTGCGGTATCGAACAATTCCTTGCCCTTGAAGCCGCGGCGGTCCATGTCCTGCTGCCACTCCACTTCCACCAGGCGCGCTTTGCGGCGGAACTCCTGGGCATCGGCCGCGGAAATGGTGTGGATGGTGTTGCCCAGGTCCGACGCCGACTTGCGCCCAGCCGGGTCACCAGCCTGCTGGGTCTTGCCCAGCCAGCCGGAAGTTTCGGCGCCCGAGTTCTTGTCGATGACGGCCTTCAGGTCGGGGGCCAGCGAGTTGTACTTGGCCTTGTTCATGGCCATCACGAAGGTGGTGGTGTAGAGCGCACCACCGGCGGGGTCGAATTCGCTGTGGAACTTGGTGAGTTCCTGCACCTTGATGGAGGGCACCACCTCCCAGGGAATCACCGCCCCGTCGATCACGCCCTTGGAGAGCGAGTCCGGGATTTGCGGCAGCGGCATGCCCACGGGCGTAGCGCCCAGATAGCCCAGCATCTTGGTGATCTGGCGGGTGGGGCCACGCACCTTGGAGCCACGCAGGTCTTCGGCGGTGCGCACCAGCTTGCTGCGCATGTGGATCACGCCGGGCCCGTGCACATGCAGTGCGATGGTCTGCACATCGCGGAACTCGTCCGGAGCCATGGTCTGGATGTAGTCCCAGTACGCCTTGGAAGTGGCCTCGGCATTGTTCATCATGAAGGGCAGCTCGAACACCTCGGCGCGGGGGAAGCGGCCCGGCGTGTTGCCCGGCAGCGTCCACACCACGTCTACCACGCCGTCCTTGGCCTGGTCGAACAGTTGCACCGGAGAGCCACCCAGTTGCATGGCCGGGTAGGCCTCGAACTTGATGCGCCCGCCCGAATCTTTCTCTACCTTGTCCATCCAGGCCTTGTGCATGTTGAGCCACACATTGGACTGCGGCGACATGAAGGTATGGAACTTGAGGGTCACGCTCTGCTGGGCAAAGCCTACCAGGGCGGGTGCGCCCAGTGCCAGGGCAGCGCCCGACTGCAGCAGGGTACGACGTTGGATCATGAAGGAACTCCTTCTGTTGAGAAGATAGAGGTTGGGACTGGCCGCACCGCACTGGGGGCGCAACACTGCCCTGACAGTATGTGACCAGTGGCACACCAGCGGCATTCGGATGAACCCTTGTTCGTACCGCTACACTGCCCTCAGCCCGCTGTGCCGTTGCCGCTGGCTCACCTGTTCTTGGTTCCTGTTGCCCCATGAAAAGTTTCGATTTCGCGCAGGCCCCGGGCCACCTCATCCGCCGCGCCCACCAGGTTTCCGTGGCGCTGTTTGCCGCGGGCGCAGGCACCGTGCCCGAGTGGGAAATCACGCAGGTTCAGTTTGCCATCCTGAACGCGCTGATGGACAGCCCGGGCATGGACCAGGTGACGCTGGCCCAGAAGGTAGCGCTCGATGCCGCCACCTCCGGGTCTGTGCTGGCGCGGCTGGAATCCCGGGGTTGGCTGTGCCGCATACCCGACCAGTTCGACCGCCGCCGTCGCCTGCTCTGGATCACCGACGAAGGACAGGCCGTGGTAGCCCGCCTGTTCGACGCGATTGCGGAATCACAGCGCCGGCTGATGGCCCCGCTGACCGAGGCCGAGCAGGCCGAACTCAAGCGCTTGCTGGGCAAGCTGGCGCAGCCCCGGGAAGATTCCCCCGGCGGCTAAGTGGCGTAGCCGCTGGTTGCGCCAGTTGTGCGCGGATTCAATACTGCGTGGGCGGCAGCGCTACGGTGAGTCCGTCCAGTTCCGGTGTGAGCTCAATCTGGCAGCTCAGACGGCTGCCTGCCGTGCGCGGGCTGGCGGTGAAATCGAGCACCGAATCCTCGTCTGGGGACACGGCGGGCAGGCGCTCCAGCCACGGCGTACCCACCATGACGTGGCAGGTGGCGCAGGTGATGGTGCCACCGCAGTCGGCATCGATGCCTTTCACGTTGGCTTCCACCGCAGCCAGCATCAGGGACTGCCCGGTGCGGGCCTGAATGTGGGTGGTTTCGCCGGTGGCAGAAACAAAGTGGATGGTGATGTCGCTCATGGTGGTGTCGTAAGTACGGTGTGGCCAGGCCGGTTCAGAAAACCCCGAAGTATTCTGCATGCTCCCAGGCTCTGTGGTCTTTGCTCTGGCCCGGGTTGCCCGCAGAAGCGCCCGCGTGGGCATCCCGCCGCGCCAGCTCGGCACGCTTCACATGCACCACATGGTCGATCAGGTCGGCGCCCAGTCCCTGGCCCCACGGCTGCCGCAGCAGTTCCGACTCGCCCAGGGCGGCCAGCGCGTCTTCCAGCGTCTGGGGCAGCAACAGGCTGCTGCCTGGCTGGTAGGGGTTCTCGGTGGCGGGGCCGGGGTTGCGCCGGTGCTGCAGCCCATCCAGTCCCGCGGCCAGCTGGCTGGCAATGTACAGGTAGGGGTTGGCCAGCGGCTCACCGGCGCGGTTTTCCACCCGCGCAGCGGGGCTGTCGGTATCGACCACACGCATCAGGGCGCCCCGGTTGTCGTGGCCCCATACCGCCAGCTGTGGCGCCATGGTGCTGCCCCGGTAGCGTGCATAGCCGTTGCTGGTGGGGCAGGCCAGTGCCGCGTTGGCGTGGGCATGGTGCAGCAAGCCGCCCAACCAGTGCATGCCCACAGCGCTCAGGGGCTGGTCAGGCACGCCGCCTGCAGCTTGGGAGAACCGGTTGCTGCCGTCGGCCAGCGACCGCAGGGATTGGTGCAGGTGCCAGCCGCTGCTGATGACGTTGTCGAACGGCGGGCGGCACATGAAGGTGGCGTGGTAACCCGCGCGCCGCAGCGCCTGTTTGGTGGCCGAGCGGAACAGCACCATCTGGTCGGCGCTCTGCAGAGCATCGCACGGGCCAAACACGGCCTCCACCTGGCTGGGGCCCAGTTCCACTTCCAGCGAAAGCAGCGGTAGCCCCAGTGCCTGCGCCGTGCGTTGCACGATGCGCAACGCCGGCTCGGCCAGGTCGAACCACTGCTCGGTCAGGTGGTTGAAGCCCGGGTGCAGCAGGGCCACTTCGGGCGGGGCGGGCGGCCAGCTGGCCTGGGCCGGGTCGGCCGGTACCCCGGTGATGCGGTAGATGTGGAATTCCACCTCCAGCCCGGTGGTCAGGCCCATGCCCTGCTGCGCCAGTTGGTCTTGCAGGGTCACCGCGGCGTGGCGCGGGTCCAGCGGGGCAGGGCGGCCATCGGGCAAATAGGCCATGCATTGCACCCAGCCGGTGGATTCGGCCCACGGCAATACGCGGAAGGTGGTGGGGTCGGGGACCATGACCACGTCGGCAGCGCCCGCAAAACCGCTGGCGGATACGCCCCCCGTCCCCGGCTGGAACACCGGATACGCGGTGCGGTGGGACGTGTCCTTCAGCAGCAGCGTGCCCACCATCTTCACGCCGCTGCTCAGCGCGCCCACAGCGGCATCGGCGGTCAGGGTCTTGCCGCGCAGCACGCCATGCAGGTCGGGCCAGGCAAAGCGCACCAGTTCCAGCCTTTCCTCGCGAATGCGCTGCACCAGCGCGTCGGCGGCCGCGTGCTGCGCTGGCGTCCACAGCTTGTGGCGCTCCACAAAGCTCGGTCGGCTCATGCGGCAGAGTGGGCAGTGTCGTTTCGCAGCCCGGGTGCCTCGGGGGCACCGTCACCGCGGGGCTGCCAGGGCGCTCCCTGCCGGCGCTCGGCGTCCACCTTGGCCCAGTGGGCTTCCCAGCCATCGGCAGGCGCAATGCTGTCCACCGTGGCGGGGCCTTGCAGTGCCCCTGCCGCTTCCGCGCTCAGGAACATGGGCGGCATGCCGCCTTGCTGCACGGTCTCTATGGCCTTCAGGAACTGGCGGCGGAACGCCATGATGCCCTTGTCCGAGGTGCCCAGGTGCTCCCGGGTGCGGTCCTGGATGGGCCCCGGCGACTCCACCGCCCACTGGTCGTGCACATTGATGTCCTGGCCCATGCCGGTGTAGGTCTCGGTGCGCTGCTCGTCGGGGTTGAAGCCCCAGTCGTTGTGGCGGCCCACGCGCGGCTTGTAGTCGGGCAGGGTGTACAGCGCCAGGCGCTGCTGGCGCATCTGCTCCTTGTTCAGCGGCTCACGGAAGCCGGTGAAGATGGTGTACCAGTAGCAGTGCGTGTCGTCCACCGGCACATGCCACTGCGTGATGGTGATGTCGGCCGAGAGCGGAATCACGAAAGCCTGGGGAAAGATCTGGTTGGTGACGCGCACATGGGTGTGGTCCTCATCCAGGTGGCGCAGCGCCACCAGCCGCATGCCGTAGTCGGTTGGGTGGATGTGGATGTCGGGGCGGCCAAACTCGCGCAGCACCTTGGTCATGGGCCATTGCGATCCGGCCGAGGCGCCACGGAACTGCTTGCCGTAGCTGGTGTCCAGCGATTCGTCCTGAAAGTACCGGTGCAGGTAGGACGCGTGGGCCGGGTCTATGCCCACTTCCAGGGCCTGCAGCCAGTTGCAGTCCAGCCAGCCTTTGAAGGCGAAGGTGTGGCTGGCCGGCGCGGTGAAGCAGTCGAAGGCCGGAAAGGCGGGCGGCTCGCTGCCTTGCGGGCCCAGCCAGGCGAACAGGATGCCGCTGCGCTCGGCCACCGGATAGCGGCGCTGGCGCACGCGCTGGCACAGCGTGCTGTTCTCGGGTTCGGCGGGCGTTTCCAGGCAGCGGCCCTCGGCGTCGAACTTCCATCCGTGGAAGGGGCAGCGTATGCCGTCGCCTTCGTGGCGCGCAAAGGCCAGGTCCGCGCCGCGGTGCGGGCAGTCGCGGTCCAGCAGGCCCCAGCGGCCGTCTTCGTCGCGGAACAGCACGAAATCCTGCCCCAGTAGCCGCACGGCCTTCAGGGGGCGCTGCGCCATGCGCGGGTCGAGCGCAGGGTTGAATTCATCCACCAGCGCGGCGGGTTGCCAGTAGTGGCGCAGCAACTGGCCGGCGGGCGTCTGCGGCCCCACCTGGGTCATCAGGGCGTTTTGTTCGGCTTTCATGCGGGCTCCGTGCAAGAATGAGGTCCTAGGTCGTGGTTGTAACCCAAACCTGACCGTGGCGTTGTCGCCGCCATTTTTCCATCGTCTGGGAGGCCCTGCGCGCCAACACCCCGCACCGTATTCCTTCTCTTTCTGCATGAAACTCTACAACTACCACCGCTCCGGAACGTCTTTCCGCGTACGCATTGCCCTGAACCTGAAGGGACTCGATTACGAGTACCTGCCGGTGCACCTGGTGAAAGGCGAGCAGCATGGCGAAGCCTACCGCGCCCTCAGCCCCGACCCCTCGGTGCCCCTGCTCGATGTAGACGGGGAACCCGACCATGCCCTGCTGAGCCAGTCTATGGCGGTGGTGGAGTACCTGGACGAGACGCACCCCGAACCCCCGCTCATGCCGCCAGATCCCCTGGGTCGCGCCCATGTTCGGGCGCTGGCGCAGACGGTGGGCTGTGACACACACCCCCTGGGCAATCTGCGTGTGCTCAAGTACCTTACCCAGGAACTGAAGCAGGATGAGGCCTCGCGCGCCGCCTGGTACAACCACTGGGTGCTCAGTGGCCTGCAGTCCTATGAGCGCCGGCTGGAACGCCTGGCGCAATGGCGCGCCAGCAACGGCCTGCCGCCTTCGGTGTACTCCTGGGGCAGCACGCCCACCCTGGCCGATGTGTGTCTGGTGCCGCAGGTGGTCAACGGCCAGCGTTTTGGCCTGAGCTACGACGACAAGAACATTCCGCTCACGCTGGCGGCGTTCAATGCCTGCATGAAGCTCGATGCCTTCGAACGCGCCCACCCGCGCAACTGCCCGGACGCCAACGCTTGACACAGATCCTGTTCACCGAGCGGCGCGGAGGCGCGTCGGCCGCCCCATTCGACACGCTCAACCTGGGCGACCACGTGGGCGACGACCCGGTGGCCGTGGCCCACAACCGGCGCGTGCTGGCCCGCCAGCTGGGTGCGCGGCCGGTGTTCCTGCGACAGGTTCATGGCACCGAAGTGGTGGAACTGACCGAAGACACCCCCGACGGTACCGAGGCGGACGCCTGCTGGACCACATCGACCGAAGTGGCCTGCACCATCATGGTGGCGGACTGCCTGCCCATACTGCTCACCACCCCGGGGGGCGACAGCGTGGCGGCGGTGCATGCCGGGTGGCGCGGCCTGCTGGGGATACTGGAGGCGCTGGCACAGGCGTGGCCAGCCGCCCGCACGCCTGCACAGCGCGCCGCACTGCACGCTTGGCTGGGGCCCTGCATCGGACCTCAGGCCTTCGAAGTGGGAGAGGACGTCAGGGCGGCCTACCTCGCCGACCACACGGACAACGCGCGCTGGTTCACACCGTTGCCCGAAAGCCCGGGGAAGTACCTGGCCCACCTGCCAGCACTGGCCCGAGACCGACTGCAGCGACTGGGCATAGCGCACATCAGTGGCAACGACGGCACCCCCGAGTGGTGCACCGTGGCCAACCCGTCAAGATTCTTTTCGCACCGCCGCGACGCCCGCGTCAGGGGCAGCACTGGCCGCATGGCTGCCTGCATCTGGCGTGGCTGAAGTGCCGGCCAGTGGCTGGGCCGCGGCGGCCATTTCGGCTGCCTCCTGGGCCTTTCGCGCTTTCCTGCGCAGCGGTGTTCCCATGAGGTAAACCATTAGGGCAACGGGTAGCAAACCGTAAAGAAAAAAGGTGACAATGGCACCCAACACAGAGCCATTGGCGTGCATGGCCTCGGCAATCGCCATCATCACCGCGATGTACAACCAGCCTATGACCACCAGATACATGAGCGTCCTTTCTGCCCAGAGAGGGTGTGTGGGAGGGGCCCGAGCGTCAGCTTGCTGGAAGCTGCGCCGCCCATACTCGGGAAAACCCTAGTCGATGTCGGTTTGCGGGGGCTGGCCCCTGCCACGCCGTCGATTGAAGCATATTTCGGAGACACGCATGAACACCCTCCCACCTTGGCTGCAAGCTTTGCAGGCTATGCAACCTGGTGCTGGCACACCCCCGGGCGCAGCTGGCATGGCCAATCCTTTTGGCATGCCACTGAACATGAATCTCTCTGGCCTGTTCAGCCAGGCAGCGGGGAACCAGCCTGCGGTCACTTTCAACCAGGCCAAGCTGGCCGAGGTGCAGCAGAACTACCTGCGCGAAGCCACCGAACTGTGGAACCAGGGCCTGCAGGTGCAACCGCCCAAGGACCGCCGCTTTGCCGGCGATGCCTGGGCCAGCAACCCCATGGCAGCGTTTGCGGCCGCGCAGTACCTCCTCAATGCCCGCACCCTCATGGCGATGGCCGATGCGGTGGAGGGCGACGAGAAAACCCGCGCCCGCATGAACTTTGCCGTGCAGCAGTGGATCGACGCCAGCGCCCCCAGCAACTTCCTGGCCTTCAACGCCGAAGCGCAGAAGAAGGCGCTAGACACCCAGGGCGCCAGCATAGGCAAAGGCATAGAGAACCTGCTGCATGACATGCAGCAGGGCCATGTGTCCATGACCGACGAGTCGGCCTTCGAGGTGGGCCGCAACGTGGCCACCACCGAGGGCGCGGTGGTGTTCGAGAACGAACTCTTCCAGCTCATCGAGTACAAGCCCCTCACCGCCAAGGTGCATGAGCGGCCCTTCCTGCTGGTGCCGCCCTGCATCAACAAGTTCTACATCCTCGACCTGCAGCCCGACAACTCGCTCATCCGCTACAGCGTGGAGCAGGGCCACCGTACCTTTGTGGTGAGCTGGCGCAACCCGGACGAATCCCTGGCCAAGGCCACCTGGGACGACTACATCGAGAACGCCGTCATCCAGGCCATTTCTGTGGTGCAGGACCTGACCGGCGCTCCCACCATCAATGCGCTGGGCTTCTGCGTGGGCGGCACCATGCTCGGCACCGCCCTGGCCGTGCTGGCCTCCCGGCACAAGAAGAGCAAGAGTGCCGCGCCCTTCCCGGTCCACAGCGCCACCTTCCTCACCACGCTGCTCGATTTCACCGACACCGGCATCCTCGATGTGTTCATCGACGAGAACTTCGTGCGTTTCCGCGAAATGCAGTTCTCCGGCGGCGGGCTCCTGCCGGGCCGGGACCTGGCCACCACCTTCAGTTTCCTGCGCCCCAACGATCTGGTCTGGAACTACGTGGTGGGCAACTACCTGAAGGGCGAAACGCCGCCCCCGTTCGATCTGCTTTACTGGAACAGCGACAGCACCAACCTGCCGGGCCCGTACTACGCCTGGTAC
>JALOSG010000206.1 GCA_025458665.1 Serpentinimonas sp. | reverse complement strand
AATCGGCCTTCAAACCGACCTTCAAGGCCTGAAATCGCCGCCATCCGAAATCGAGTGCATCAACTCACGCTGCGGCGGGTGTTGTGCAGACCTTCCTTAGCCTTCACCTCATTGCCGAGTCGCCCTCACGATCCACCGCCAAGGGACTTGGTAGCGCTGTTGCGTGCAGGCGATGGCGGCGGTGAATCGGTCGGTGGATTTGGCAACTGCGCGCCTGCTCCGGAAACCCCCAAAATGCCCGCCACCAGAAACTGGGCTTCAGAGGAGTTGACTCGTGGACGGCTGGCGGGCATGGGAATGGCGCCCCACGACCCACTGCCCCCGTTGAGTACCTTCACCACCAGTTGGGGCAGGTCGCTGGCGCTGTAACGGGCACGCACCGCGCTGTAGGCCGGGCCCACCAGTTTCTTGTCCCAGGCGTGGCAAGCCAGGCAATTTTTTTCGCGCAAGGTGGCGTTCAAGTCCTGCGCAAAAGCCGAAGCGGCGGCCGCGCCGATGCCCAAACTCAAAGCGGCGCCGACAACAAACCGCCGAGCTCGGCAATGAGTTATGACCGGTGTTTTCCTCTTCATGATCACGCTCCTCGCACAATGGGAATTCAGCCAACGCACCATTGCAGTCACTCCTTGATCAGGCTTGGCTCCACCCCAACCTGCGTGGCCCGATGCGCGTCGTCCACGTAAATCGTGACGCGCCCTGGCACGATCACCGGAAGCACCACGTCCCCTGTTTTCAATACCCGGATCGGTCGTCCCACCAAGTCTGTCAGGCGAAGCTGTGTCGTGGCATCGCCGTTGCTGCTCCAAGGAAATGCGTCGACGCCTCCAGCGACTTTGAGATCACCTGCCTCGAACTGCACCTCAAGGGCGTTGTCTTGCGCATGAATCCGGACGCCCCGTTCGCCAGGCTCGCCGACCCCCAGGTAGAAATGGCTGGTCTCGCTCGAGACAGGCGCGTTTCCCACCTCGGACCAATCGGCCACCAAGGCCAGATTGCGAAACCCGTCTTTGGGGCCTGGAGTGGCTTCGAGCCGAAGTCGGGACCATCCACCTCGGTGCGCGGCCCACTTCACACAGACGGTGTATTGCGGCGGCATCGACTTGTGCACAGTCAATTCGATGGACTCAATGGCCTTGACGCGGATGGACATGATGTTCTCCTCAGCAAACAGGGGTTGTGAAAGGCGGTTCGGCCGAACCGGGTGAAGGATCGGATTACTTCTTGGCGGCACTGATCTTGAACAGCACCTCTTCCTCGCCGCCCTGGTCATCGCTGACAGTCAGAAGGAAAGTGCCTGCGGCTTCCTGACCCACCGTCACGCGCACCACCCACTGGCCGTCGCTTGTGCTGCGCACCAGTTCGGACTTCACGCTGCCGTTGGAGACACGAAAACGGGGCAAACCAGACGGATTGATGACCTGTATTTCCTGGACGCCACCAGGAGCGATTTCAATCGGCCCTTCCGGGCTGAGTCTCAACAGACTGTCCTGCGCGGAGCATTCCGGCGATTTGACCCATGGGTCGCGCGCTTGCGCGAAGGCATACAGCCGGTTGGCCAACGGCCGACGGGCTGCGTAAACTGCGGCGACCGCGTGGCCCAATGCGGCAGCTTCGTTCTCCTTTTCTCTTGCAGACGACCCTGGGCCTTTTGCGTTCTGGTCGATGCCGAGGGAGAACGGTGAAAACAGGCTCTTCTTCCCGTCGGGTGCTTCGGTGGTTTTCTTGTCACCCTCTGCGCCCGAACCAGCATCCTCCTCCGCAGCGCCCTTGCTCCCCTCAATGTCGGTGAATGCCTTCATGACTTTCTTCAGAGAACCCGCGATGAGCTGTTCGGGATCGGGGGTTCTCTTTTGTGTCGCCTGAATGTTCTGGGCAATCGCGGCAACGATCAGTTCACCGCGTCTGCGAAGCTGTGGACCGGCCTGCTTGAGTTGCGCCGTCAACAGGCGCGCGTTCTCCAGGGTCGAGCGGCCTAAACGGGCTGCGCGCTGTGCTTCTTGCTCATGCAGGGGTGCGGCGTCAGCGAGCAGTTCCTGCTTGTCCTTGGCACCACTCCCATCCGCTTGTTGCAACTGATGCAAGCGTGCGAACGTCATGGGGAGCAGCACCCGGTCCAGCTCGCTCAGGGCAGCATCAAGGTCGCCGAGTTGTCCCCTGTGGCCTGTTTTGCCCTCCAGAGATTCAAAGGTGGACAACTCGGCCTGCAAAGCATCGCTCAGCCCCAGTTGGCAGGTCAGCAGCCGATAGCCCTTGATGTAGGCGCGCTCGTGCGCGGAATTGACCCACCAGTCGCTACCGGCATAGGTTGCTGCTGCGGCTGCACCGGCCCAGGTCAGGCGCCGCTTCACGTCATCCCCAGTGGCGTTCAAGCCACTGACCAGGGCCAGGCTCGACAAACCAATCAAGCTCATTGACGAGGCCACTCGCACACGAGATTGCGCGCTCAGGGAGTCAAACCACTCCTCTCGCTGCGCGTTGATCGCCCGTTGCGCATCACACAGCTCTTGCTTCAGCACCGACTTGGTGTGCTGCACGTCTTTGACGTTGCAACCCGCCGCCATCTGCTGGGCCGAACCGCCCGATCCCAACGGTGCCAGATCGGCCTGCAGCTCAGCGCTTTTCTGGTAAGGGTTGAAACTGCTGCAGGCTGTCAACAGCGCAACTGCCGGCAGCAGCCACCACCGCTGAACAGCGCGAGACACGCACCACTCGAAGGGTGTAGCCATGAGGTGGTGGTTTCCTCCGTTCAGCGTCTCAACACTGTGTTCGATTTTCATACCGGGCCTCCTTGAATCGACAGAACAGGTCGCCTTCACCAGGCAGTCCGGCCAGTTTGTTCGCGTTTGGCGGCGCGTACCCCGCCTGCACAGGCGGGAGTTGTGTGCTCATGGGAGGAACTGAGGCCTGTCCTGAGGCGCCGCCAGGAAAGGGAGTACCTTGGCGGCCGTAAACCAGGAGACGCCGAATCCGACCAGCGCGACGGCCTCCCCCCAGTACACCCAACGGTCACCCTTCAGAGCGAGGGCCTGAACCGCCGAAGTCCAGTTGCCCACACCGGCAAGCCCCATTCCCAGCAACATGATGAAAGCGCAAGCGGTATAGACCGCCACCCGGCGATGGGTCGTGACCGGGTCCACTTTCTGGCTCGCCAGCTTCTCTTGGGCATGTTTCCTGAAATCCCAACAGACCACCAAGAGGCAGACGAAAAGCACCGCCGCGCAGAGGAAATGACCAATGGATACGTATCTGTCGATGCCTTGACGGCCGCAGCCACAAGGCAAAAGCGCCACGCCAAAGGCCGCCACAGCCCCGATCAGAGAGGCCATGCGCCTGCGACCTCTGTTCCCGCCGTAACACAGCATGATGCAAGCCACGGCCATCAAGGTGCCGACAAACCAGTCCCGGCTCAAACCACCCAGGTGGTAGGTTGCGCTGATCGATGTCAGGCTGCTGTCATGCCACCCCAAACCGGCGACCACCAACGGCAGGCTGGTGATGAGAATGCCCACCAACAGCGCCAGCCACTCTTGAGGAATGGGGGTGTTCTCGTGTGATGAAGAGCCCATGGGGGGCTTTCATTCGCAGCGATTGAGTTCAACCTGCATCCGCACGTTGAGCGATTCGACCACGGTGTGGGCCATTGCCATGCTGCTCTCCATTCGGTCAATCCACACAGTTGTAAAGAAAGCCACTGCCCGACGAGTACTCGATGTCGGTCGGACGCGTGGGGGAGGCGCAGGCGATCAACTGAACCTTGACGTCCTGGGCTATTGCCGCGGTACCACCCGGCGGCACATCGGCCCAGCCCATATGCCCACTGCCGCACGTGTTGGGACCTTGACTCACCGAGCACCAGCGCACATTCACCTGCTGGTTGCAGGTGTTGCGCATGAAGCCGTTGCCCGCTTCATCCATGCACTGGACAGCGACCTTGTCGGGCTGGTTGCGGCCGTTGGCTCGGCTGCTGGGTGGTGGGGGCGATGGGCGAGGCGAAACCACGGACGCGCTTTGGGTCGAACCGCTCTGAAGCTGTCGCTGCGCCGCCATCGTGCCGCACAGGGCAAGCCTGGTCGCGAGTTTCGTCGTGACGTCGTATTGCGGGTTGGCAAGAACGGTACGGTCTTCAGCCATCTTGGCGCGCATCCTGGCCTCCGTGGGTGGCGACCCAATCGCCTCCTGAACGAAGTTCTGCACTTTCCGCGCGCTTAACGCCGTTCCCCGGACATCCGCATCAAAGGCATTGGCCTCGGCCGTACATCCAGACCAAACGCGGCTCCAGTCGAAAGATTGCGCTTGGGCCAGACCCGCGAGCGAACCCAACAAAACAACCATCCACTGTTTCATTTGTCACCTCAATGCATGAAGTTGAACGAAGCCTGTCGCTGCCGCAGGGCAAGCGCTTCAGGCTTTGGAAGGCCCTCAGGTTCTCAGCATTCGGGGTGTTTTTCCTCACCCATGCAGGTGGGAGATGAAGCG
>JALOSG010000205.1 GCA_025458665.1 Serpentinimonas sp. | reverse complement strand
GTGGCGTCCTCGCCCAGCAACCGCGTTCTCAAGACGGTGCGGCTGTAAAACGGCCCATCCTCCAGGGTCTGCAGCGCCTGCGCTCCAGCCACCGAGTCCGAGCGCGTCTGGCGCTGCAGCAGCCAAGCGGTGCGCGGAAGGTCCTGCAAGGCGGGCGCCGCAAATCGCGCCACGCGGCCGTCTGACTCGTAGGCCAGCGCCAGCGCCAGTCGGCTGCCATCGGTGCGCTCGGCGTCGTACAGCACGGCGCTGCGCCCTGCTGCCAATTCGGTCCGCGACCAATCCCAGCGCACAAAATCCTCGGCCAGCGGGCGTTCGCCAAAGTTGCTGTCCCAGTAGCCGGTGCCGCTCCAGCGGGTGCCGGGTTGCTGCAGGTCCACCTCCACGCTGGCGTGCGGCGACACAGGGCACCAGCGGTGGCGCCCGGCTGCATCGAGCGGGTAGCTGGTGTCCAGCAGCATGGCTGGGCGCAGCCGCACCACACCCCGCAGGCGGCGGCCCCAGGGCGCCGTGCGTTCGTCGATGTGCAGCGTCAGTTGCTGGCCGTCCCAATGCAGCCGGCTGCTGCCTACAACGAAGGTATCCGGGCTGACGGCCACATCGGCCACGCCGCGTTCGGTCATGGTCCAACCGCTGGGGTGGCCACTGCCGGGGCGGGCATAGAACGCCACGTTCAAGGCACAGTGGTTCAGGGGCTGCACCTGTTGCCCGGAACGTCGGTGCGCCCAGCGGTAGTAAGGCGAGAACACGCTACCTATGAAGGCGATGATGGTCAGGCCCTGCGATCCGTCGGCACTCAGGGCATCGAGGTACCACCAGCCATAGCCACCGGGAGGAATGTGGGGGTCGAACCGGAAGCCCATGAAAGCGCTAGGCCGGGCTTACTGCAGCGCCACGCCGGCGTGGCTGCGCTGGCGGGCACGCTGGCTGAGGTCGGTCAGTACCGCATGGGCCGCCTGCGCCCCCGACAGCGCGGCCATGGGCACCCCCGGCCCCGGGTGCACGGAGCCGCCCACCAGGTAAAGGCCCGGAATACGGCTGCGCGCTCCCGGTCGGCTGAACGAGGCTTGCCATCCGTGCGAGGCCTGCCCGTACAGGGCGCCACCACTGCCGGGGAACAGCCGGTCGAATTCGGCGGGCGTGGTGCGCACCACCTCTCCTTCCCAGTCCAGCTCCAGGCCGCAGCGCCGCAGTTGCTGGCGCATGCGTACCTCCATCTGTTCCAGTGCCATAGCGCTCAGCGGGCCTTCGGGCAGCTCGGTGGCGGTCTCGGTATCGCCCAGTGCGGGGGCGTTCACCAGGCACAGGAGCCGGTTGGAGGAGCGCGCCGGGTCGGTGCCTAGGTCGCTGCCCGCCCCGCGGTCCTGCGCGCACACATACACCGTGGGCTGGCTGGGCAGGCACCAGTGCGCGGGGTTGTCCGCGCTCAGTTCTGCGAACTCGGCCGGCGAATCGTCGGAGAAGAACACGTTGTGCCGCTCCAGCGCCATGCCACGTGTGCGGGCCTGGGCATTCCATGTGATGGCCGACAGCGAGCGTGCCGCCACCGCCGGGGCGGCGCAGGCGGCACGGGCCGCATCGCCCAGCAAGCCGTGGGCCAGCGCGGCGCTGTCGCCGTTGAACACCACGGCCTGCGCGGGCAGCCATTCGCCGCTGGCCAGCTTCACGCCCGCAGCAGCCGCGCCCGCACCTGCCGATCCGCCGCGCCCCACCACCACCTCGCGCACCGGCGCGTTGTAGCGCAGTTCCACCCCCAGGCGCGTGGCCCATTGCGCCATGACGCGCGCAAGCTGGTGCATGCCGCCGGCCACAGACCACACGCCACATTGCTCCACATGCGCCACCAGCATGAGCGTGGCCGGCGCCTGCAACGGAGACGATCCGCAGTAGGTGGCATAGCGGCCAAACAGTTGTCGCAGGCGCGGGTCCTGGAAAAACCCGCCCAGCTCGTTCCACAGGCTGCCAAAAGGCGCAATCCGCCCCAGGCCGCCAGCGCCCTCGCGCGCCACCCGCCACGACAGCGACACCGGATTGGGCCGGCTGGCGCGCAAGAAGGGGCCTTCCAGCGTCTGGTAGATGCCACGGGCGCGATCGCAAAACTTCAGAAATCGGCGCGCCTCGGCAGCGCTGGAAAACCGGCCTATGGCATCGGCGCTGGCGCGGATGTCGGCGTACAGGTCCAGCTGGCTGCCATTGCTCCACGCGTGTCGCGCCAGCACAGGCAGGGGTGCCAGCGCCAGGTCGGCCATGTCCATGCCCACGTCCTGCGCCAGTTCTTCCAGCACCCAGCGCATGGTGAACACCGTGGGGCCGGCGTCCATGGGCATACCGCCCGGGGCCACCTGGCGCATCTTGCCGCCGGGCGTGGCCGCAGCCTCACACAGCACCACCGGTACGCCACGGGCAGCCAGGCGCATGGCGGCCACCAGGCCCCCCATGCCGGCACCCACCACCACCACGGGCAACTCGCGCTGGGCGTCGGCGATTGGATGCGCGCGCGCGTTCACTCCGGCATTCCTGCAGGTGTAAACAAAGGTTGACGCTTCATCTTCATGTGTCTATATTACTTTACATCTTTACATGACAGGTGCAATTTACAGTTGCCTTGTTGCCATGGCCTGACAGCCAGAGGAGTGGGCATGAAAGCGATCACACGCATCGAGCAATCCCTGGCCGCGGCCATCGCCCTGGGAGAGGACTCCAGCTGTCCGCCCAAACTGGCCGGCGCCATCCGCCACGCGGTCTTTCCGGGCGGCGCGCGCATTCGCCCACAGCTGTGCCTGGCCGTTGCACAGGCTTGCGGCGACGACGACCCGCTGTTGTCTGACGCTACCGCCGTGGCCATCGAGCTGCTCCACTGCGCCTCGCTGGTGCACGACGACCTGCCCTGCTTCGACGATGCGCCCACCCGCCGGGGCCGTGCCTCCGTGCACTGGGCCTACGGCGAGCCGCTGGCCGTGCTCGCGGGCGACGCGCTCATCGTGCGCGCCTTCCAGACGCTGGCGCTGTGCGCCGTGCATTCCCCGCTGCGCCTGCCGGGCCTGCTGCAGACCGTTGCCCGCAGCGTGGGCACGCCCAACGGCATCGTGGCCGGACAGGCGTGGGAGTCGGAGCCGCGCGTGTCCCTGACCGACTACCAGCGTGCCAAGACCGGCTCGCTGTTCGTGGCCGCCACGGCCGGCGGTGCGCAGGCTGCCGGCGCCGACCCGCTGCCCTGGCGCGCCCTGGGCGAATGGCTGGGTGAGGCCTACCAGGTGGCCGACGATATCCGCGATGTGGCCGCCGACCCCGAACTCCTGGGCAAACCCGTGGGCCAGGACGTGGCGCTGGGCCGCCCGAGTGCCGCCATAGAACTGGGGCTGGGCGGTGCGCTGGAGTACTTCAACCAGCTCATTGCCAACGCCAGCGACTCCATCCCCGAATGCCGCGGCGCGGCGCAGTTGCGCCTGCTGGTGCAGAGCGAAGCCGAACGCCTGGTGCCGGTGGCCATGGCCGAAGCGCTGCTCAAGCGCGTAGCTGCCTCCACCGTGGTGGCCAGCTGAACACCGCCGCGCTCATGCCGGGTGCCGCGCCAGACACCCTGCGCGACCGCTGGTTGCACTGGCGCAACCGCACCCTGGCCAGCCCGCGCTTTCAGCGCCTGGCGGCTGCGTTTCCCCTCACCCGCCCCATCGCACAGCGCCGCGCCAGTGCGTTGTTCGACATCGTGGCAGGTTTTGTCTATGCCCAGGTGCTCATGGCCTGTGTGCGGCTCGATGTGTTCGAGCGACTGAGCCACGGCCCGCTGAGCCTGCCCGATCTGTCCCAGCAACTCGACCTGCCCCTGCCCGCCACCGAACGGCTGGTGGATGCCGCCACCGCTTTGCAATTGCTGGAACGCTTCAGCGCCGGGCGCGTGGGGCTGGGCGTGCTGGGCGCCCCCATGGTGGGCAACGCCGGCATTGCGGCCATGGTGCTGCACCACGAAGCGCTGTACCGCGACCTGGCCGACCCGCTGGCTTTGCTGCGCGGCGAACTACAGCGCGGCCAGCGCGAAGGCCATGTCCTGCCCACCGACCGGCTGGCCAGCTACTGGCCCTACGCCAGCACCGAGGCGCCGCAACAGCTCACCGGCGCCCAGGTGGCCGAATACTCCACGCTCATGTCGGCCTCGCAGCCGCTGGTGGCGGGCGAAATCCTCAACGCTTACCCGCTGACACAGCACCGCTGCCTGCTCGATGTGGGTGGCGGGGAAGGTCGCTTCCTGCGGGCCGTGGCCGAGCGCGCGCCCCACCTGCAGCTGCAGCTGTTCGACCTGCCTGCGGTGGCCGAGCGGGCCCGCCACGCACTGGCACAAGCCGGCCTGGCTGCACGCAGCACCACCCACGGCGGCAGCTTCTTCACCGACCCGCTGCCCACCGGTGCCGACATCGCCACATTGGTGCGCGTGGCCCACGACCACGACGATGCGCGCGTCATGCAACTGCTGCGCGCCATCCACACCGCTCTGC
>JALOSG010000204.1 GCA_025458665.1 Serpentinimonas sp. | reverse complement strand
GGCAGGGCCACCATGAGCGCCACCAGCCACGCCGGCACCGACATTTCCACAATCATCACGCGGTTCAGCGTGCCGTTCAGCAGCGCCAGCGCCATGCCCACCGACACCTGGAACAGGGACAACCGCAACAAGCGGCCCATGGGCAGTTCGTTGCTGGCGGCATCGGCGAACGGCAGGAACTGGCTGCCCACGCGCAACCACCCCTGAGCCATTTTCTGGTTGGCGCGGGTGAGCGGCTTGATCGGGTTCATGCAGCCACCAGTTCCAGGGCTTGCGAGGTGTAGAAGCCGCTGGCAATGCGTTCGGTGCGGCCCGCTTGCCAGCTCTTGAGCACCGTGTCCCGCGACATGAGCGCGTCAATCCGGGTGCGGGCTACCGGCACGATGGAGGGTGCCCGGTCACCGCGCGGGAACAATTTGCCCACGGCATGCATGGCTTGCAACGCCGGATTGCTGGGTGCGTAGGTGAACAGGATGGCGCAGCGGGTGCGCTCGGCCAGGCCGGAGAGCACGCGCACCGCATCGGGTGCCTGGTAGTGGATGAGTGAGTCCATGCCCACCACGTAGTCGAACGTGCCCAGCGCGGGGTCGAGCATGTCGCCGCTGCGGAAATCAATCCGGCCCGCGCCCTGGCCAGTTAGCAGGTCTTGCGGCAGACGCTCGGCCGCCAGCGCCACCAGCGTGGGAGACAGATCGATGGCCAGCACGTGTGCGCCGCGCCGCGCCGCCACCACCGACAGCGCGCCCGTACCGCAACCGGCGTCCAGCAGGCGCATGCCGGTCATGTCCTGGGGTAGCCAGGACAGCAGGGTGTCGCGCATACGGTCCCGGCCGGCGCGCACGGTGGCGCGGATGCGGCCCACCGGTGCGTCGGACGTCAGGCGTGCCCAGGCCTGCACGGCGGTGCGGTCGAAGTAGGTCTCGATCTGGCCGCGGCGCTCTTGGTAGGTGGTGCTGGTGGTCATGGTGTGGCTCTGTCTGGTTCTGGTGGTCAGGGGAAGATCAGTCGTAACCCAGCAGATCGAAAATGTCGCGGTCCTTCATGGGCACGGAGGCCAGCGGCTCCACCCCCAGCCACAGCGAGGCGGCCAGGCGCAAATACTCCTGCTGCACCGCTTCCAGCTCGGGCGAAGCCTCCATCTCGAACAGCGTGCTTTTCTTCAGGCGGCTGCGGCGGATGACGTCGAGGTCCGGGAAACGTGCAGCGAGCTTCAGGCCGGTTTGCGCGTTGTACTTGTCGATCTGGTCGGTGGCGGCGCTGCGGTTGGCAATCACACCGCCCAGACGCACGTTGTAGTTCTTGGCCTTCGCGCCAATCGCCTGTACGATGCGGTTCATCGCGAAGATGGAGTCGAAGTCGTTGGCCGTGACGATGAGCGCACGGTCGGCGTGCTGCAGGGGCGCAGCAAAACCACCGCACACCACATCGCCCAGCACATCGAAGATCACCACGTCGGTGTCTTCCAGCAGGTGGTGTTCCTTCAGCAGCTTCACGGTCTGCCCCACCACATAGCCGCCGCAGCCGGTGCCTGCGGGTGGGCCGCCTGCTTCCACGCACATCACGCCGTTGTAGCCGGGGAAGACAAAGTCTTCAATGCGCAGTTCTTCCGAGTGGAAGTCCACCGTCTCCAGCACATCGATCACGGTGGGCAGCATCTTCTTGGTCAGGGTGAAGGTGCTGTCGTGCTTGGGGTCGCAGCCGATTTGAAGCACGCGCTTGCCCAGCTTGGAAAACGCGGCGGAGAGGTTGGAGCTGGTGGTGCTCTTGCCTATGCCGCCTTTGCCATAGATGGCAAAGACCTTGGCGTTGCCAATCTTCACGTTCGGGTCCAGCTCCACCTGGAGGCTGCCCTCGCCATCGAGTTGCACTTTGCCGCGCGGTTTGGTGCTGGGAAAGGGTAGGGTGACGGTGCTCATGCGGGGGATCCTTCGTAAACGCCTTCGAGCCGGTCTTCCAGCTCCTCGCCGGCACGCCGCAGGGCTTCAAGCACCTGCGCGTCGGGGTTCCAGAACCGGCGCTCGTAGGCCTCGAGCAGCCGGTTGGCCACCCTTGCCGAAGCGGTCGGATTGAGTGTGGCCAGGCGGTCGCGCATCTCGGGGTCGAGCATGAACGTCTGGCTGAGCTGTTCGTACACCCAGGGCTGTACCTGCCCGGTGGTGGCCGACCAGCCCATGGTGTTGGTCACGTGCACCTCGATCTGGCGCACACCTTCGTAGCCGTGTTTCAGCAGGCCTTCGTACCACTTGGGGTTGAGCATGCGGGTGCGGGTCTCCAGCGCCACCTGTTCGGTCAGGGTGCGCACGGTGCCGCCGCCGTTGCTGTCGCGGGTCTGGTCACCGATGTAGACCGGTGCCAGGGCCGCATCGTTGCCGTTGCCACCCTTGGCCCGGCTGATGGCGCGGCTGATGCCACCCAGCGTATCGAAGTAGGTATCCACCGTGGTGACGCCCAGCTCCACCGAGTCGAGGTTCTGGTAGGCCAGTTCCACTTTCGACAGGACACTGCTGAGCAACTGCGCCTGCTGCACCGGGCGACCGCCGCGGCCATAGGCAAAGCCCTTGCGGCGGCTGTAGGTCTCGGCCAGTTCATCGCCGTTTTCCCAGCGGCTGTTGTCCACCAGGCTATTGACGTTGGAGCCGTAAGCCCCCTCGGCGTTGCCAAACACCCGCAGCGATGCGGTTTCCATGTCGCCGCCATGTTCTTGCACATAGGCCAGTGCGTGGCGGCGGATGGCGTTCATCTCCAGCGGCTCGTCGGCGCTGGCGGCCAGGAAGGCGGCCTCGGCCAGCAGCTTGATCTGCAGCGGCAGCAGGTCGCGGAAGATGCCCGACAGCGTGATGACCACATCCACCCGGGGGCGGCCCAGTTCCTGCAGGCTCAGCAGTTCGGCACCGGCCAGGCGGCCGTAGCCATCGAAGCGGGGGCGCGCACCCATGAGGGCCAGGGCCTGTGCAATCGGGCCCCCTTCGCTTTTCAGGTTGTCGGTGCCCCACAGCACCATGGCGATGGAGGCGGGGTAGGCGTGGCCATCGGCCATGTGCTTGTCCAGCAGCCGTTCGGCCTGGCGGGCGCCGTCTTTCACGGCGTAGGCACTGGGAATGCGGAAGGGGTCGAAGCCGTGCAGGTTGCGCCCGGTGGGCAGTATGGCGGGAGTGCGCAGCAGGTCACCGCCGGGGGCAGGGCGCACAAAGCGGCCATCGAGGGCATGCAGGATGCCGTCGATCTCGTGGTCCTGCGCCATCAGTTCGTCCACCCGGGCCAGCTCTTGCAGCAGGGCCAGCGTCACTTCAGCCTGGGTTCCAGTTTGTGCGGCCTGGGCCAGCACCTGTTCCGGCGTGGCACCGTTCACCAGCGCAGCCACCAGCTCGCGCGCCGGGCGCTGGCCGTGCGAGGCTTCGGCGCAAGACAGCAGCAGGTCAATGCGCTCGGGCACGCTGGGCGCCTGGCCCACCACGTGCAGGCCGTAGGGGATGAGGGTGTATTCCAGTTCACGGACTTTGTCGCTCAGGCGGAGCACCTCGGCGTCGGCGGTGGCGGCGTCGGGCCAGGCGGGTTCCGCCTCGGCCAGATCGAGTTCGGCAGCCTGGGCCTGCACCATGACGGCCAGCTCGGCGCGCTCTTCCTGTGCTTCGGGCTCCAGGCTGCGGTAGCGCTCCAGGGTTTCCTTCAGCTCCTGCAAGCCCTTGTACAGGCCAGCCTGCGCCACCGGCGGCGTGAGGTAGCTGATGAGCGTGGCGGCCGCACGGCGCTTGGCAATGGTGCCTTCCGACGGGTTGTTCGAGGCGTACAGGTACACATTGGGCAGATCGGCAATCAGGCGGTCGGGCCAGCAGCTGGCGGTCAGGCCGTTCTGCTTGCCAGGCATGAACTCCAGCGCGCCGTGGGTGCCGAAGTGCAGGGCGGCGTGCGCCCCAAAGTCCTCGCGGATCCAGCGGTAGAAGGCCGAGAACGCGTGCGTGGGGGCAAAGCCGCGCTCGAACAGCAGGCGCATGGGGTCGCCCTCGTAGCCGAAGGAGGGCTGTATGCCCACGAACACGTTACCAAACTGGGCGCCCAGAATGAAGATGCTGGCGCCATCGCTGAGTTGCTTGCCGGGCGCGGAGCCCCACTGCGCTTCGATCTCGGCGAGGTGGCGTTCGCGGCGCACGTGGTCGTCGGTGGCCACGCGGGTGTGTACGTTGGCGGGTGCGCCGTAGGTCTTGGCGTTGCCTTCAATCAGGGCTTCGCGCAGGGCGTCCACGTTCTCGGGCATATCTACGGTGTAGCCCTGGCGCTTCAGGGCCACCAGTGTGTTGAACAGGGACTCGAACACGCTCAGGAAAGCTGCGGTGCCGGTGTTCCCTGCATTGGGCGGGAAGTTGAAGATGACGGCAGCCACCTTGCGGCTGGCGCGTTCGCTGCGGCGCAGGTCTACCAGCTTGCCCACGCGTGCGGCCAGGGCGTCGGCGCGTTCGGTGCAGCTGTGCATGTCGTGCACGTTGTGCAGGCTGCC
>JALOSG010000034.1 GCA_025458665.1 Serpentinimonas sp. | reverse complement strand
TCATCGTGGGCGCCGCCCGCACCGCCGTGGGCAAGTTCGGCGGAACGCTGGCCAAGACACCGGCCACCGACCTGGGGGCCGTCGTCATCAAGGCCCTGCTCGAGCGCACCGGTGTGGCTGCCGACCAGATTGGCGAAGTCATCATGGGTCAGGTGTTGGCGGCAGGCGCCGGCCAGAACCCCGCACGCCAGGCCATGATGAAGGCCGGCATTGCCAAGGAAACCCCCGCACTCACCATCAACGCGGTGTGCGGCTCCGGCCTCAAGGCGGTGATGCTGGCCGCCCAGGCTGTGGCCTGGGGCGACAGCGAGATCGTGATTGCCGGTGGGCAGGAGAACATGAGTGCCAGCCCCCACGTGCTCAACGGCAGCCGCGACGGCCAGCGCATGGGCGACTGGAAGATGGTGGACACCATGATCGTGGACGGTCTGTGGGACGTGTACAACCAGTACCACATGGGCATTACCGCCGAGAACGTGGCCAAGGCCCACGGCATCACCCGCGAGATGCAGGACGCCCTGGCGCTGGCCAGCCAGCAGAAAGCCAGCGCCGCCCAGGACGCCGGCAAGTTCAAGGACGAGATCGTTCCGGTGAGCATTCCGCAGCGCAAGGGCGACCCGCTGCTGTTCGATACCGACGAATTCATCAACAAGAAAACCAATGCCGAAGCGCTGGCTGGCCTGCGCCCCGCGTTCGACAAAGCCGGCAGCGTGACCGCGGGCAACGCCTCGGGCATCAACGACGGTGCGGCTGCCGTGATGGTGATGAAGGCCAGCAAGGCCGCTGCACTGGGGCTGAAGGTGCTGGGCCGCATCAAGAGCTTTGGCACCAGCGGCCTGGACCCCGCCACCATGGGCATGGGTCCGGTGCCGGCTTCGCAGAAGGCCCTGGCTCGTGCCGGCTGGAACGCAGCGGATGTGGACCTGTTTGAGTTGAACGAGGCCTTTGCCGCGCAGGCCTGCGCCGTGAACCAGGCCCTGGGCATAGACCCGGCGCGCGTCAACGTGAACGGTGGCGCCATTGCCATTGGCCACCCCATTGGCGCGTCGGGCTGCCGCATTCTGGTCACGCTGTTGCACGAGATGCAGCGCCGCGACGCCAAGAAGGGCCTGGCGGCCCTGTGCATCGGCGGTGGCATGGGTGTGTCCCTCACCATCGAGCGTTGAAGCCAGAGCATTCATACGCCGGTCAATTTTTTTCCACACGATCATCGACACCAACAAAAGGAGCCAAAGATGAGTCAGAAAGTCGCGTACGTCACCGGGGGCATGGGTGGCATCGGAACCGCCATTTGCCAGCGCCTGCACAAGGACGGCTTCAAGGTCATTGCGGGCTGCGGCCCCACCCGTGACTTCAAGAAATGGCTCGATGAGCAGAAGGCGCTGGGTTACACCTTCTACGCCTCGGTGGGCAACGTGGGCGACTGGGACTCCACGGTGGAGGCGTTCGCCAAGACCAAGGCCGAGCACGGCACCATCGATGTGCTGGTGAACAACGCCGGCATCACCCGCGACCGCATGTTCCTCAAGATGTCCCGCGAGGACTGGGACGCCGTGATCGAGACCAACCTGAACTCCATGTTCAACGTCACCAAGCAGGTGGTGGCGGACATGGTGGAAAAAGGCTGGGGCCGGATTGTGAACATCTCCTCGGTGAACGGCGAAAAAGGCCAGGCCGGCCAGACCAACTACTCGGCCGCCAAGGCCGGCATGCATGGTTTTTCCATGGCGCTGGCGCAGGAACTGGCCACCAAGGGCGTCACGGTGAACACCGTGAGCCCGGGCTACATCGGTACCGACATGGTCAAAGCCATCCGCCCGGATGTGCTGGAGAAGATCGTGGCCACCGTGCCGGTGAAGCGCCTCGGCGAGCCCAGCGAGATCGCGTCCATCATCTCGTGGCTGGCCTCGGAAGAGGGCGGTTACGCCACCGGCGCCGATTTCTCGGTGAACGGCGGCTTGCACATGGGTTGAGGCCTCAGGGCGCGAACGGGCTTGCCGCCGGGCGGGCCCGATAATCGGGGGATGAGCGACCACGCTGATCCCCCGATTTTTTTGTCTACAGAGCTGGCTTCCCCCATCGCGAAGCCCGATGGCGCTGGCTGGCGCCTCTCCGTGGCTCCCATGCTGGACTGGAGCGACAAGCACTGCCGCTATTTGCACCGCCTGCTCTCCAGGCGAACCCGCTTGTACACCGAGATGGTGACCACCGGTGCGCTGCTGCATGGTGCGGCGCGGCGGCATTTGCGCTTCGATGAAACCGAACACCCGGTGGCCCTGCAACTGGGCGGCAGCGAGCCGGCCGACCTGGCGCACGGCGCACGCCTGGGCGAGCAGTGGGGTTACGACGAGATCAACCTGAACTGCGGTTGCCCCAGCGAACGGGTGCAGCGCGGCGCGTTCGGTGCCTGCCTCATGGCGGAACCCAACACCGTGGCCGACGGCGTGAAGGCCATGCGCGACGCCGTGTCCATCCCCGTGACGGTGAAGCACCGCATAGGCATAGACCGCGAGGAAAGCTACGGCTTTGTGCGCGACTTTGTGGGTACCGTGGCGCAGGCGGGCTGCGAGGTGTTCATCGTGCACGCGCGCAACGCGTGGCTGCAGGGCCTGTCGCCCAAAGAAAACCGCGAAGTACCTCCGCTGCGTTACGAACTGGTGCACCAGTTGAAGCGCGAGTTTCCGCAGCTCACCATCGTGGTGAATGGCGGCATCACCACCAACGCGGAAATTGCCCAGCATCTGGCCCATGTGGATGGCGCCATGCTGGGCCGCGAGGCCTACCACCACCCCTGGCTACTCACCAGCTGGGACGAAGCCTTCTATGGCGACGCGCCCCGCAGCGTCTGCCGCGACGCGGTGGAGCTGGCCATGGTGGACTACATGGAGCGCGAGGCTGTGGAGGATGGCACCCCGTGGTACGCCATTGCGCGGCACATGCTGGGCTTGCGGCACGGCTTGCGCGGTGCCCGGCGCTGGCGCCAGGTGTGGAGCGACCACCGCCTGAAGCCCCTGCCCCCGCGCGAGGTGTGGCGCATAGCGCAGCAGGTGCTGGCCGAAGAGAAAGCCAAAGGGGACGAACTGGAGCAGGCTGCCGCCGAGCGCCTGCTTCAGACGGAGGGAGGCATGCCAGCGCCGGTGCGCGGCGTGGCCACGGAGGCCGCCAGGTAACGCGCCAGCTCGTCGGGCGGCATGGGACGCGCGTAGTAGTAGCCCTGCGCTTCGTCGCAGCCGAATTCGCGCATCATGAGCGCCATTTCGGCCGTCTCCACGCCCTCGGCAATGGTGCGCAGGTTCAAGCTGTTGGCCATCTGCACAATCGCCCGGACTATGGCCGCATCGTCCGGGTTGCCTGACAGGTCGCGCAGGAACGACTGGTCGATCTTGAGCTTGTCGATATCGAAGCGCTTCAGATAAGACAGGCTGGAGTAGCCCGTGCCAAAGTCGTCGATGGACAGGCGAAGCCCCAGCCGCTTGAGCCGCTGCACAATGGCCAGCACCTGCTCCGGGTTCTGGATCATGATGGATTCGGTCAGCTCCAGTTCCAGGGTGTGGGCCGGCAGCCCGCTGGCTGCCAGCGCATCCAGCACGGTCTGTTCCACCCTGCCGCGGCGGAACTGCACCGCCGACAGGTTGATGGCGATGGTGATTTCCGGCAAGCCTGCATCGAGCCACGCACGACCCTGTCGGCAAGCTTCGTGGATGACCCAGTCGCCCACTGGCACGATCAGCCCGCTTTCCTCGGCCACCGGAATGAAACGGGCCGGCGCCACTGGGCCCAACTCCGGGTGGCGCCACCGCAGCAGGGCTTCGACGCCAATGACCTCTCCGGTGAACAGATCGATCTGCGGCTGGTAGTGCAGGTGCAGTTCGTTGTGGTCCAGCGCCCGGCGCAGGCCATTGCGCAGGGTCAGGTGCTCGCCGGCCTGCAAGGCCATCTCTTCGTTGAAGAAGTGGTAGCCATTGCGGCCCGCCTCCTTGGCGCGGTACATCGCCATGTCGGCCTTCTTCAGAAGGGTATCAAAGTCCTCGCCGTCCTCCGGGTAGACCGTCACGCCGATGGAAAAAGAGGTAGCCAGTTCATTGCCTTCCACGTTGAAAGGCTCTTCCATGCGGCCCATGATCTTGGCCACGATGGGAACTGCAGCGCGCCCGTCGGGCAGGTCGCTGAGCAGAATCACAAACTCGTCACCGCCCTGGCGGCTGATGGTGTCGGTGTCGCGCAGGCAGTCGCTCAGGCGTGCCGACACCCGCTTGAGCAACAGATCGCCGGTGGCGTGTCCCAGCGTGTCGTTGATCTGTTTGAAGTTGTCCAGATCCAGAAACATCAGGGCCACGCAGGTGCCATCACGGTTGGCTTGCGCCATCGCCTGGTGCAACCGGTCTTGCAGCAACAGTCGGTTGGGCAGGCCAGTCAGGGCGTCGTGGAAGGCCAGGAACTGCACCCGCTTTTCCGTGGCGCGCCGGTCTGTCACGTCGGTGGCCAGCGTCAGGTATTGCTGGATACTGCCGTCGGGGCTGCGCATGGGTGCCACGGTCAGGCTGACCTCGAACAGGCTGCCGTCTTTGCGGAAGCGTGGGCGTTCCAGATTCTCTATGGTCTCGCCGCCCAGAACCTGTTGAAGAAACACGCCGCATTCGGCCACCTGATCGGCCGGGATGTTGTCCAGCGGGCGGCCCAGCACCTCTTCGGCGGACCAGCCGAAGATCCGGGCTGCTGCCGGGTTCCAGCTGAGCACCACGTTGTCCCGGTTGCGCACATAAATGGCCATGGGGGAAGACTGGATCACGGCATCGAGCTGGAGGTTGGCGCTCTGCAGTTCGCTGGTGCGCTGGTCCACGCGCTGCTCCAGGTCGGCGTGGGCGGCTTCAAGAGCCCGCTGGATGCGTTTGCGCTCGGTGATGTCCTCGCTGATCCAGATCGTCTGGTGGTCGGTGCTGCCCGGCGACAGCGCTTTGGCCACGTGCCGGCACCACAGCACCTCGCCGTTGCGCCTGCGGTTGCGCGACTCGATATCCACCAACTCGCCGGCGGCCAGGCGCGGGCCTGCCTGCGCGCCAAACGCCAGGTACTCCTGTTCGGTCTCGAAAAACACGGCTGCGCGCTGGCCTACCAGTGTGCCCGGCGCCCAGCCGTAGATGGCTTCCATGCGCGGGCTGGCCATTTCGATGATCCCGTTGCGTGTGAACAGGATGCCTACCGGCGCGTGCTCCAGAATCGCCTGCTGTTTGAGCAGCAATTCCTGCAACGCGGTTTCCGAGCGCTTGCGCTCGCCAATGTCCTCGGCAATCCAGATCGTGCCTTCGGCGGTGTTGCTGGGGTTGATGGCCTTGGCCAGGATGTGGCAGAAGACGGTGCTGCCGTCGCGCCGGCGCATCAGCCGTTCCTGCTCGAAACGCTGTCCCGCGGAAAGGATCGGAGTCGCTACGCGGCCAATATCGGCGTAGTCTTCGGCCGACAGATACAGCACCGAGCCCGGCTGCCCAATGAACTCTTCGTGCGGCCAGCCAAAGATTTCTGCAGCGCGCGGATTGCAATGCAGCAGCTTGCGGTCCCGGGTGAACAAGATCCCGACCGATGCATTTTGCAGAATGGCCTCGTATTCCAGCAGCGTTTGCTGCAGGTCGAGTGGCTCTATGGTGTTGTTCACGCCTCAGACTTCTCCGTGTGGCTCCCCGTACAGCGTGCCAACTCAATGTATCAGATTGCCGCGTTCAGTCCAGCACTAAAGTGAGCTGCCATGCGCGTTCTTGCAGATTCCGCGTCTCGCTGCAGCAGCGCGTCCAGCACCGCAGCGTGCTCCTTCAAGGCATCTGCCACCCGCCCTTGCCGGAGCAGGGAACTGTGCCGGTTGAGCTTCATGACCTTGCGCAGATCGGCCACCATCTGGCTGCGCCAGCGGTTGCGCGAGAGTTCCAGCAGGCGCAGGTGGAACGCTTCGTTGATGGCAAAGAAGCGCTCGCGGGAGCCGTGCACCGGGTCTGCAGCCTGTTCCAGCGCGGTGTGCAGCCGCTGCAGTTCGGCCAATTCCTCGTCGGTGGCCAGCTTGCAGGCCGCGGCAGCAGCGTCCGATTCCAGCAGAGACATCAATTCGTAAACATCGCGCAGGTCTTGTTCGGACACCTCGGTCACGTAGGCGCCGCGGCGTACCTTCATGGTCACCAGGCCCTCGGTGGCCAGCACCTTGATGGCTTCGCGCAGCGGCGTGCGGCTGATGCCCAGTTCCTCGGCCAGCTTGAGTTCGTCTATCCAGCTGCCCGGTGGCAACTGGCGGCTGAAGATCTGCTGGCGCAGCAGTTCCGCCACGTCCTCGTACAGAGCGCGCGGTGTCAGGCGGCGGCCCCGTGCGGGTTCGCTCGCTGGGGTTGCATCCGGTGGACGGGCTGTGGGTGTGTCCCGCTGCATAGCGGCCGCTGGTGTCATGGTGGGCAAGGGGTTGTCAGCCGTTGGGCAGACAGTGGCTGTCCAATGGCCAGGGTGGGCGAAACGCCGCGTTGGCCCGGATCATACGGCAAAACTTAATTCTGCATCAATAATTACAAATACCGATCTGGCGCTACAATCACCCGCAATCCGAACTCCCTAACGCAGGAACCGCCATGCCGTCGCCCGAATTCCGCCCCGCCACGCTCGCCGACTGGGAGCAGGTCGCCGCCAAATCCATCAAGGGCGCCACGCTGGACAGCCTGAAATGGGTCACGCCCGACGGCATCACGGTCAAACCCCTGTACACCGCGGCCGATGTGCAGGGCCTGCCCTACACCAACACGCTGCCCGGCTTCGAGCCCTTTGTGCGCGGCCCGCAGGCCACCATGTACGCGGTGCGCCCCTGGACCATCCGCCAGTACGCGGGCTTTTCCACCGCCGAAGCATCGAACGCGTTCTACCGAAAAGCGCTGGCCGCAGGCGGGCAGGGCGTGAGCGTGGCGTTCGACCTCGCCACCCACCGCGGTTACGACTCCGACCATCCGCGCGTGTTTGGCGATGTGGGCAAGGCCGGCGTGGCCATCGACAGCGTGGAAGACATGAAGGTGCTGTTCGATGGCATTCCCCTGGACAAGGTGAGCGTGTCCATGACCATGAACGGCGCCGTGCTGCCGGTGCTGGCGGGCTATGTGGTGGCGGCGGAGGAGCAGGGCGTGGCGCCCGCGCTGCTCAGCGGCACCATACAGAACGACATCCTCAAAGAGTTCATGGTGCGCAACACCTACATCTACCCGCCCGAGCCGAGCATGCGCATCATCGGGGACATCATCGAGTACACGGCGCAGCACATGCCGCGCTTCAACTCCATCAGCATCAGCGGCTACCACATGCAGGAAGCCGGTGCCAACCAGGCGCTGGAAATGGCCTTCACCCTGGCCGATGGCAAAGAGTACGTGAAAACGGCCATGGCCAAGGGCATGGATGTGGACGACTTTGCCGGCCGCCTGAGCTTCTTCTGGGCGGTGGGCATGAACTTCTACCTGGAAATTGCCAAGATGCGCGCGGCCCGCCTGCTGTGGTGCCGCATCATGAAAAACTTTGGCGCCAAGAGCCCCAAGAGCCTCATGCTGCGCACGCACTCGCAAACCTCGGGCTGGTCGCTCACCGAGCAGGACCCCTACAACAACGTGGTGCGCACCACCATAGAGGCCATGGCCGCGGTGTTTGGCGGCACGCAGTCCCTGCACACCAACAGCTTCGACGAAGCCATTGCGCTGCCCACCGAATTCTCTTCGCGCATTGCTCGCAACACCCAGCTCATCATCCAGGAAGAAACCCACATCACCAGCGTGGTGGACCCCTGGGCCGGCAGCTACATGATGGAAAAACTCACCCAGGACATGGCCGATGCGGCCTGGGCCATCATCGAGGAAGTGGACGCCATGGGCGGCATGACCAAGGCCGTGGGCAGCGGCTGGGCCAAGCTGAAGATCGAAGCCGCCGCCGCCGAGAAGCAGGCCCGCATCGATTCCGGCAAAGACGTGATCGTGGGCGTGAACAAGTACAAGCTGGCCAAGGAGGACCCGATCGATATCCTCGACATCGACAACCACATGGTGCGCGAGCAGCAGGTGGCGCGCCTGGCCCAGATACGCGCCACGCGCGATGGTGCGGCGGTGCAGGCCGCGCTCGATGCGCTCACTGCGGCCGCCGAATCTGGCCAGGGCAACCTGCTGGATCTCTCCATCAAAGCGGTGCGGCTGCGTGCCACTGTGGGAGAGGTGTCCGACGCGCTGGAGAAAGTCTTTGGGCGCCACCGCGCCGATACGCAAAAGGTGACCGGGGTGTATGCCGCTGCTTACGATTCTGCCGAAGGCTGGGAAAAGCTCCAGAAGGAGATTGCCGAGTTTGCCGATGCCTATGGCCGCCGCCCGCGCGTCATGATCTCCAAGCTGGGCCAGGATGGGCACGACCGTGGCGCCAAGGTGGTGGCTACCGCCTTTGCCGACCTGGGCTTCGACGTGGACATGGGACCGCTGTTCCAGACGCCCGAAGAATGCGCCCGCCAGGCCATTGAGAACGACGTGCACGCCGTGGGCGTATCCACGCTGGCGGCCGGCCACAAGACGCTGGTGCCGGCCATCATCGAAGAGCTGAAGAAGCAGGGCGCCGACGACATCATCGTGTTCGTGGGCGGCGTGATTCCGCGCCAGGACTACGAGCAACTGTACGAAGCGGGTGTGAAGGGCATTTACGGCCCAGGCACGCCCATTCCTGCCAGCGCCAAAGACGTGCTGGAACAGATCCGCAAGGCGCAGGGCTGAGCCCGTGGCGGTGACTTCGGCCGTGGCCCCTGGCGTGGCGCCGCCTTTGCTGGAAGGCATTGTTTCCGGCAGCCCGGCGGTGCAGCGGCGCGCCATGGCCAAAGCCATCACGCTGCTGGAGTCCACCCGGGCCGACCACCGCGCCGCGGGCGACGAACTGCTCACGGCCCTGCTGCCGCACACCGGCCGGGCGTTCCGCCTGGGCATCAGCGGCGTGCCGGGCGTGGGCAAGTCCACCTTCATCGAGGCGCTGGGTCTGTACCTGATTGGCCAGGGCCACCGCGTGGCGGTGCTGGCGGTAGACCCATCCAGCAGCGTGTCGGGCGGCTCCATTTTGGGCGACAAAACGCGCATGGAGCACCTCTCGGTGCACGCCAGCGCCTACATCCGGCCCAGCCCCAGCAGCGGCACGCTGGGCGGTGTGGCCGAGAAAACCCGCGAATCCATGCTGGTGTGCGAGGCCGCGGGCTACGACGTGGTGATCGTGGAAACCGTGGGCGTGGGCCAGAGCGAGACCGCCGTGGCCCACATGACCGACATGTTCTGTCTGCTGCAGTTGCCCAACGCCGGCGATGATTTGCAGGCCATCAAGAAAGGCGTCATGGAACTGGCCGATCTGGTGCTCATCAACAAGGCCGACATCGACCCCGACGCCGCCACCCGCGCGCAGGCGCAAATCACCTCATCGTTGCGCTTGCTGGGCCTGCACGGCCGCGCGGACCATGCCCACCACGACGAGACGCTGTGGCACCCCCAGGTCATGCCCCTGAGCGCCCTGCGCGGCGATGGCGTGGCCAGCTTCTGGCAGGCCGTACAGCGCTACCGCCAGCTGCAAACCGACAACGGGCGGCTGGCCCAGCGCCGCCAGCAACAGGCCCGCGCCTGGATGTGGGAGCGCATAGAAGCCGGCCTGCGCCAACGTTTCCGTACCCACCCCGCGGTGGCCAGCCAGTTGGCCGCCACCACCGAACAGGTGCTCGCCGGGCTGCTGCCTGCGTCCACCGCCGCCCGCCGTTTGCTGGAAGCGTTCGACTGAACGCTTTCGCCCCTTCACCGTTTTCACTCCCACCCAGACCCCGACCATGCAACACATCCTTGAACAACTGGAAAAGAAGCGCGAAGCAGCCCGCCAGGGCGGCGGCGCCAAGCGCATTGAGGCGCAACACGCCAAGGGCAAACTCACCGCGCGCGAACGGCTCGACGTGCTGCTGGACGAAGGCACCTTCGAGGAATGGGACATGTTCGTGGAACACCGCTGCGTGGACTTCGGCATGGCCGACCAGAAGATTCCCGGCGACGGCGTGGTGACCGGCTACGGCATGATCAACGGCCGGCTGGTGTTTGTGTACAGCCAGGACTTCACGGTGTTTGGCGGGGCGCTGTCGGAAGCACACGCCGAAAAAATCTGCAAGATCATGGACCAGGCCATGAAGGTGGGCGCGCCGGTCATAGGCCTGAACGATTCGGGCGGCGCCCGCATTCAGGAAGGCGTGGCGTCTCTGGGTGGCTACGCCGAGGTGTTCCAGCGCAACGCACTGGCCAGCGGTGTGGTGCCGCAAATCTCCATGATCATGGGCCCTTCGGCGGGCGGTGCGGTGTATTCGCCCGCCATGACGGACTTCATCTTCATGGTGAAGGACAGCAGCTACATGTTCGTCACCGGCCCCGAGGTGGTGAAGACCGTGACGCACGAAGAAGTCACGGCCGAGGAACTGGGCGGCGCCATCACCCACACCACCAAGAGCGGCGTGGCCGATCTGGCCTTCGAGAACGACGTGGAGGCGCTCCTCATGCTGCGCCGCCTGTTCAACTACCTGCCGCTGAACAACCGCGAGAAGGCGCCGGTGCGCAAGAGCGGCGACCCGATAGACCGCACCGATTTCTCCCTGGACACACTGGTGCCCGAGAACCCCAACAAGCCCTACGACATGAAGGAGCTGATCCTCAAAACCGTGGACGACGGGGACTTCTTCGAGATACAGCCCGAGTACGCCAAGAACATCATCGTGGGCTTTGCCCGCATGGACGGCCAGACCGTGGGCATTGTGGCCAACCAGCCGCTGGTGCTGGCGGGTTGCCTCGATATCAAGAGCAGCATCAAGGCGGCGCGGTTTGTGCGCTTCTGCGATGCCTTCAACATCCCCGTCATCACCTTCGTGGACGTGCCCGGCTTCATGCCCGGCACCAGCCAGGAGTTTGGCGGCATCATCAAGCACGGCGCCAAGCTGCTGTACGCCTACTCGGAATGCACGGTGCCCAAGATCACGGTCATCACCCGCAAAGCCTACGGCGGCGCCTACGACGTGATGGCCTCCAAGCACCTGCGCGGCGATGTGAACTTCGCCTGGCCCAACGCCGAGATTGCGGTCATGGGCGCCAAGGGCGCGGTGGAGATCATCTTCCGCGAAGAGAAGAAAGACCCGGAGAAGCTCGCGCAGCGCGAAGCCGAATACAAGGAGCGTTTTGCCAACCCGTTTGTGGCCGCCAACCGGGGCTACATCGACGACGTGATCCTGCCGCACAACACCCGCAAGCGCATCTGCCGCAGCCTGGTGATGCTCAAGGACAAGAAGGTGGAAAACCCGTGGCGCAAGCACGGCAACATCCCCCTCTGATTCACCGCACCGAGCCGCCCAGGAGCCCCACACATGTTCAAGAAGATACTGATTGCCAACCGCGGTGAAATTGCCTGCCGCGTCATGGCCACCGCCAAAAAAATGGGCATCGCCGCCGTGGCGGTGTATTCCGAAGCCGACAAGGAGGCCCGCCACGTACAGCTGGCCGATGAGAAGGTCTTGCTGGGCCCGGCGCCCTCGCGCGAGTCCTACCTGGTGGCCGACCGCATCATTGCCGCGGCCAAACAGACCGGCGCCGAAGCCATCCACCCCGGCTACGGATTCCTGAGCGAGAACGAAGCCTTTGCCAAGCGCTGCGAGGACGAAGGCATTGCCTTCATCGGCCCGCGCCACTTCAGCATTGCCGCCATGGGCGACAAGATCGCCTCCAAGAAGCTGGCCATGGAAGCCGGCGTGAGCACCATCCCCGGCTACAACGATGCCATCTCCACCGCCGAGCAGGCGGTGGAGATTGCGCGCGGCATCGGCTACCCCGTCATGATCAAGGCCTCGGCCGGCGGCGGCGGCAAAGGCCTGCGCGTGGCCTTCAACGACAAGGAAGCGCTGGAAGGTTTCACCAGCTGCAGGAACGAAGCCCGCAACAGCTTTGGCGATGACCGCGTCTTCATAGAGAAGTTCGTGGAGGAGCCGCGCCACATTGAAATCCAGGTGCTGGGCGACAGCCATGGCAACGTGATTTTCCTGAACGAGCGGGAATGCTCCATCCAGCGCCGCCACCAGAAAGTCATCGAGGAGGCGCCCAGCCCCTTCATCAGCGAAACCACCCGCGCGGCCATGGGCGCGCAGGCCGTGGCGCTGGCCAAGGCCGTGAAGTACCAGAGCGCGGGCACGGTGGAGTTCGTGGTGGGCAAGGACCAGAGCTTCTACTTCCTGGAAATGAACACCCGCCTGCAGGTGGAGCACCCGGTGACCGAGTGCATCACCGGCCTGGACCTGGTGGAACTCATGATCCGCGTGGCTGCCGGAGAGAAGCTGCCCCTGACGCAGGCCGAAGTGAAGCGCGACGGCTGGGCCATCGAGTGCCGCATCAACGCCGAGGACCCCTTCCGCAATTTCCTGCCCTCTACCGGGCGGCTGGTGCGCTTCACGCCGCCGGCCGAGTCCATGTGGCAGGCAGACACCGGCCACAAGTACGGCGTGCGCGTGGATACCGGCGTGTACGAGGGCGGTGAGATTCCGATGTTCTACGACTCGATGATTGCCAAGCTCATCGTGCATGGCAAGGACCGCGCCGACGCTATAGCCAAGATGCGCGAAGCGCTGAACGGCTTTGTGATTCGCGGCGTGAGCAGCAACATCCCGTTCCAGTCGGCCCTGCTGGCCCACCCGGACTTCATGAGCGGGCAGTTCAACACCGGCTTCATTGCGCAGCACTACGCCAGCGGCTTCCGTGCCGAGGACGTGCCGCACGACGACCAGAGCTTCCTGGTAGCGCTGGCCGCTTTTGTGCGCCGCAAGTCGCGCGAGCGCACCGCGGGCATCTCTGGCCAGTTGCCGGGCTATGGCGTGAAAGTGGGGCAGGACTACGTGGTCATTGGCCTCTCTCCCAACGGCCAGCACAGCTACACGCCGGTGCACGTGGACGAGTTTGCCGGCGAGACCGGCTACGCCTCGGTGCAGGTGGGGGAGCAGCGCTACAAGATCACGTCGGGTTCTCGCCTGAACGACATCGTCATCACCGGCGAGGTGAATGGCACGCCGTTCACGGCGCAAATAGAGCGCGGATCGGCCCGCAACCCGCTGGTGCTGGTGGTGCAGCACAACGGCACCAAGCTCGAGACCATGGTGGTGTCCCCGCGCATGGCCGAACTGCACCGCCTCATGCCCTTCAAGGCCCCGCCCGACATGAGCCAGTTCGTGCTCTCCCCCATGCCCGGCCTGCTGGTGGATGTGGCGGTGCAGCCCGGCCAGAAGGTGCAGGCTGGCGAACGTGTGGCCGTGATCGAGGCCATGAAGATGGAGAACGTGCTGTTTGCCGCCGCCGATGGCGTGGTGGCCAAGGTGCTGGCTGCCAAGGGCGAGTCCCTGGTGGTGGACCAGCCGATTGTGGAGTTCCAGAAATGAGCGAGGCCAGCCAGGTCAAGTCACCCCGGCCCTTCAAGGTGCTGGGCATTCAGCAAATTGCCATTGGCGGCCCCAGCAAGGAGCGCCTGCAGAAGCTCTGGGTGGACATGCTGGGCCTCGAAGTCACCGGTACCTTCCGGAGCGAGCGCGAGAACGTGGACGAGGACATCTGCGCCATGGGTAGCGGCCCCTTCAAGGTGGAGGTGGACCTGATGCAGCCCCTGGACCCCGAGAAAAAGCCCGCCGTGCACACCACGCCGCTCAACCATGTGGGGCTGTGGATAGACGATCTGCCCGCCGCGGTGAATTGGCTCACTGCGCAGGGCGTGCGTTTTGCGCCGGGTGGCATACGCAAGGGCGCCGCAGGGTTCGACATCACCTTCCTGCACCCCAAGGCCAGCGAAGAATTCCCCATAGCTGGCGAGGGCGTGCTGGTGGAACTGGTGCAGGCACCGCCCGAGGTGGTCACGGCATTCGCGGCGCTGGAGGGTGCGCGGGCCTGAATTGGCTGCCGCTGGCGCGGTGAGCACTCCCGGGCTTGGTCAGGACTTTCTAAGGGCTTGAGCCTTTTCCCGCGCGCGGGCTATGGCCTGCTCCACCAGAGCGCGCTTGCGGTCCAGCACCTCGGGTTCCGTGTGCCTGGAGTGCGCGGCCAGGTCGGCCAGCTTGGCCTCGGCCTTGGCGGCCTGACGCTGTGCATGTTCGGCTTTTTCCCGCTCCAGCCGCTGCTGGCGGGCCTGGTAGCGCTCGCGGCCCAAGGCGGCCTGTTCAGCCGACCACGCAGCCCAGCCGGTGCGCTCGCCGCTCACCACTTCCATCTGTATGCAGTCCACCGGGCACACGGGCAGGCACAGGTCGCACCCGGTGCAATAGGCTTCCATGACAGTGTGCATGCGCTTGTTGGCGCCTACGATCGCATCGGTGGGGCAGGCCTTGATGCACAGCGTGCAGCCTATGCACCAGTCTTCGTCGATCACCGCCACCGCCTGGGGCATTTCTTCACCGTGGGCGGGGTTCAGGGGCAATGGGTCCCTGCCCAGAATGGCGGCCAGGCGCAAAACACCCTCTTCGCCGCCGGGTGGGCACTGGTTGATCTCGGCGTCCCCGGCGGCCATGGCCTGCGCGTAGCTGGCGCAGTCCGGGTAGCCGCAGCGGGTGCACTGCGTCTGGGGCAGGGCGTCGTCCAGCCGCTGCGCAAGCGTCTGCTGGCCGACCTGCGCCATTACTTGCTGGCCGGAGCTTTCCGGGTGGCCGGTGCCTTGGCAGCCGCCCTGGAAGCAGTTGCGGCTTTCTTCGCGGGTGCCTTGCGTGCGGCTGTTGCAGGCACTACCGGGGTCACCGATGCCGGGCTGAGGTCTTTCGGGGTGTGTTCAATCAGGAAAGACTTCACCACCGGGTACACCATCTCGCGCCAGCGGCGGCCGCTGAAAATACCGTAGTGGCCAGCGCCCTTCACCTCGAAATGCCGCCGGGAAGATGGGTCTATGCCCGTGCACAGGCCATGGGCCGCTTCGGTCTGGCCACTGCCGGAGATGTCGTCCAGTTCACCCTCCACGGTCAGCAGAGCCACGCCGCGGATATCCTGCGGGCGTACCAGTTCTTCCTTGCCCTGTGGGTTCTTCACCTTCCAGGTGCCGTGCACCAGCTTGAATTCCTGGAACACGGTGTTGATGGTTTCCAGGTAGTAGTGGGCGTCCATGTCGAGCACGGCGTTGTACTCGTCGTAGAAGGCCACGTGGCTTTCGGCGCTGGACAGATCGCCCTTGACCAGATCCTGGAAATAGTCGTAGTGGCTGTTGGCATGGCGGTCCGGGTTCATGGCAATGAAGCCGGAGTGCTGCAGGAAGCCGGGGTACACGCGCCGGCCGGCGCCCGGGAAGTTGGAGGGCACGCGGAAGATCACGTTGTTCTCAAACCACTCGAAGCTGCGGTGCACCGCCAGATGGTTCACCTGCGTGGGCGACTTGCGCGCGTCGATGGGGCCACCCATCATGGTCATGGACAGCGGCAGTTTCTCCCCGCGGGAGGCCATGAGGGACACGGCCGCCAGCACCGGCACGGTGGGCTGGCACACGCTCATCACGTGGCAGTTGCCGTACTTGCCCTGCAGGTGCCGAACGAACTCCTGCACGTAGTTCACGTAGTCGTCCAGATGGAAGTCGCCTTGCTCCAGCGGCACCAGCCGGGCATTGCGCCAGTCGGTGATGTAGACCTTGTGGTCCTTGAGCATGGTGCGCACCGTGTCGCGCAACAGGGTGGCGTAGTGGCCCGACAGCGGCGCCACGATGAGCACCGCCGGCTGGCCCTTGAGTTTGCTCAGGGTGGCTTCGTCGTCGGTGAAGCGTTTGAATCGGCGCAGCTCGCAGAAAGGCTTGTCGATCTCGATGCGTTCGTGGATGGCCACGTCCACGCCCTCCACATCGACCGTACGGATGCCGAATTCGGGCTTTTCGTAGTCCTTGCCCAGCCGGTGCATGAGGTGCAGACCGGCCGACATGCGCTGAGACCAGGGCAGCTGCGACAGTGGCGAAACAGGGTTGCTG
>JALOSG010000203.1 GCA_025458665.1 Serpentinimonas sp. | reverse complement strand
GCTTCGGCCTGGTCGGCGGGAACGGCAGCCAGCATGCCGCCTGCGGTTTGCGGGTCAAACATGAGCGCGTAGGCCGGGTGCCTGGCGGCTTCCTGCTGGTTGAACACGGCCCGGCGCAGGCGCACGTTGGCCGGCTGCAAGGAACTCACTATGCCGGCCTGCACCATATCCAGCGCCCCTTCCAGCAAGGGCACGGCGCCCATGTGCAGGCGCAGCCCCGTGCCCGAGGCGCGGGTCATCTCCAGCGCGTGGCCCAGCAGGCCAAAACCGGTGAGGTCGGTGCAGGCCGATGCGCCGTGTGCCACCAGGCATTCCACCGCCGCCTTGGGGCTGATCTGCATGGAATCCAGCGCCGCATCGATCCAGCGGCCGCGCGCAGCCATGCGGGTGTGCGCCGCCATGAGCGTGCCCGTGCCCACCGGTTTGGTGAGGATGAGCGCCTGCCCGGCGCGCATGCCGCCCTTCTGCAAGGCGCGGCCGGGCTCGTCGTCCAGCAGACCGTTCACGGCAAAGCCCAGCGCCAGTTCCTGCCCTTCACCGGTGTGGCCACCAATGAGCGAGCAGCCCGCAGCGTTCAGCACCTCGGTGGCGCCCTGCATGAGCTGGCGCACCGTGTCTTCCACCTTGGACTCCAGCCCCGGCGGAATGGTGGCTACCGCCGTGGCGGTATGCGGGGTGCCACCCATGGCATAGATATCACCCAGCGCGTGGTTGGCGGCAATGCGGCCAAACACATAGGGGTCGTCCACAAATGCGCGGAAAAAGTCCACCGAATGCACCAGCAGCTTGCCGGCGGGAATGCGCACCACGGCGGCATCGTCGGGGGCGTCCAGGCCCACCACCACATCGGGGTTGGGCACGGTGTAGAGCGAACCCAGAGCCCGCGACAGGATGCTGGCGCCCACCTTGGCGCCACAGCCGCCGCAGCGCATGGCCTTGGCCGCCAGCGCCTGAGCGGCCTCTTCTCCGCTCAAGGCCACGAACTGGCCGCTTTCTGGCGCGGCGCGGGCGCTGTCGTCCATCGCGGGCAGCTCGGTGAATTTGCGCATGAAGCGGCGGTCGATCTCTTCCTTCCACTTCCACACCCACTGGCCCTGAAAACCCAGCCACCCGCGCGATGCCACCGCGTGCCTGGGGCCGGTGCCCAGCAAGGCCAGCCAGTGGCGCTGGGGCTTGTAGGGTTCCAGCCGCAGGCCTTGGGCGGAACGGCGCAGGTTGTCGGTCAGGGGCTTGCCCTGGCGCACGGCGAACACGCCGGCCTTCTCGAGCGGGCGGTGGGCCATGGTGGCCACATCGCCAGCGGCAAAAATGTGGCGGTCGTTCACCGATTGCAGGCATTCGTCCACCAGCACGAAACCGCGCTCATCCAGCTCAAGGCCGGTGCCGGCCAGCCACTGCGGCCCTCCGGCCTGGGTCACCCACATCACCTCGTCGAACGGGCCGGCCTGGCCTTGTGCCAACTGCAGCAGGCGGCCCTCACCTGCCCCACCCGGCTGCTTGTCCGCAAACACCTCCCGCACCGGGCTCCCGGTGTGTACCTGCACACCGCGCTCGGCCAGCGTACGCATGAAGATGTCCTGCACCCCCGGGTTGTGGGTGGGCAGAATGCGCGGCTCCGCGCTGAACAGCTCGAACGCCACCGGCGCTGGCTGGGCGCTAAGCCGGGCGCGCTCCGCCTGCAGCCGGTACTGCATGGACAGCAGCAGCTCCACGCCGCCTGCACCTGCGCCCACCACCGCTATGCGCAACGGCTCGCTGGGGCGGGCCACGGCCCGCTCCAGCAGCTGAAGCCAGCGGTCGTTGAAGCGGCCTATGGGCTTGACCGGCGTGCTCAGCTCGGTAGCACCCGGCACCACACGCACCATGGGCGTGGAGCCGGTGTTGATGGACAGCACGTCGTAGGGCACGGGCGGGCGGTGGCGGCACAGCACCAAGCGTGCCTCGCGGTCCAGGCCGATGACCTCATCGCGGAAATAGCGGGCACCGGCGAAGGTGGCCAGACGGCGCAGGTCTATGTGCACCTCGTCGTAGGTGTAGTGGCCGGCCACATAGCCCGGCAGCATGCCGGAATACGGGGTGTGCGTGTCGGTGCCTATGAGGGTGATGCGCACCCCGGGAATCGGCTTCATACCAAAGCTGCGCAGCACGCCCACATGGCTGTGGCCGCCGCCCACCAGAACTATGTCTTTCAATACCGCCGAGGCCGAGCTTTGCATGGATAGGGGTCTGTTTGAACGTGCACCGATCTTATTCGCTGCCTCCGCGCGCCGCTTGAACGCGGCCGTG
This sequence comes from Serpentinimonas sp., assembly GCA_025458665.1. Lineage (GTDB taxonomy): Bacteria > Pseudomonadota > Gammaproteobacteria > Burkholderiales > Burkholderiaceae_C > JALOSG01. The sequence goes on along the minus strand of JALOSG010000203.1, from coordinate 2,220 downwards.
CAGCCGTGCGTGGAACACCGAATCGCCGGAACGCTGGCGGCGCAGGTAGCTGGGCGCGGCCCAGTCGGGGGCCGGGCAGGATGCCTCCGCTTCCGGGGCCTGGGAACCCCCTGCCTCCTGGAGCCAGGGAAGGAACGGCGCTGCGTGGCCAAGGGGAAGGGCGGGCAAAAAATGCTGAATGGAACGGAACATGGCACATCTCCTGCAAGTGAACAACCGATGTGCCCAGGTTACGGTGGCACCGTATCAATAGGTGATACGCTCCCGCATCCCTTGGAAAAAACATCTCTCTAAAACCATCTCTTCTTGGCCGCCAACGCAGCCACCGCACGCCCCAACCCCGCCCATGCGCGACATCGACCGCCTCTACCGCTACAAAAGCCTGCTGCTGTCACGCCACGCGGTATCGAGCGAGGAATTGACCGCGGCCCTGGGCATTTCCGTGCCGACCCTCAAGCGGGACATGGCCAAGCTGCGCGAGCGCCTGCAGGTACCCGTGGTGTACGACCGCGCCTTGGGCGGCTACCGGCTGGAGCCTGGGCACGGGAAGCGCGAACTGCCTGGCTTGTGGCTTTCCCCGCAGGACATGGTGGCCCTGGCCACGCTGCAGCATCTGCTGGCCGACTTTGCGCCTGGCCTGCTGGCCGACAAACTAGCCCCGCTGCGCGAACGCCTGAGCAGTCTGCTGCAGGACATCGACCCTGCCACGCTGGACCTTGCCCAGCGCATCCGGGTGGTGCACGCCGGCCAGCGCCGGGTACCACCTGCCGCTTTCGAAAGCGCCGCCTGGGCCACACTCTCACGCAAGCGCCTGAAGCTGGTGCACCACAACCGCGCCACCAACGAGCGGGTGGAGCGCACCGTATCGCCCCAGCAACTGGTGCACTACCGCGACAACTGGTACCTCGACGCCTGGTGCCACCTGAGGGACGGGCTGCGCTGCTTCGCGGTGGACGCGCTGGAGAAATGCACCGTGCTGGAGGACGAAGCCGCCCAGGACATCGACCCGCACACCCTGCGCGAGGCCACCCAGCACAGCTACGGCATTTTCAGCGGCGCACCCAGCGCTGTGGCTGTGCTCCGCTTCTCACCGGAACGGGCGCGGTGGGTGAGCGGAGAAATCTGGCACCCGGAGCAGCAATCGCAATGGCTGCCCAGCGGCCACTACCTGCTGCACCTGCCTTACAGCGACGACCGCGAGCTGCTCGGTGACCTGCTGCGCCACGGCGCCGACTGCGAGGTACTGGCGCCGCCCGACCTGCGCCGCAAGGTGGCCGAGGCGCACCAGAAGGCCGCCGCGCTTTATTTCGCATCACCCGATTGATCTGTGCCGCCAGTTCGATTACAGTACAGTTCAATAAAAAACCGTTTAGTCACGTTTTGTCCAAGCAGCACATATGAAGATCGCGGTCGTCGGTTCCGGCATCTCTGGCCTCTCGGTCGCGCACAGCCTGCGCGGCATGGCCCGCATCACCCTGTTCGAGGCCGGTTCCTACTTTGGCGGCCACACCAACACGGTGGATGTGACCCTGCCCAGCCCCACGGGCGACATCACCCACGGCGTGGACACCGGTTTTCTGGTGCTCAACGAGCGCACCTACCCCAACCTGCTGCGCCTGTTCAACGACCTCGATGTGGTGATTGCCAAATCGAATATGTCCTTCTCCGTGCAGGCGCCCCGCACGGGCGGCGGCATGCTGGAGTGGAGCGGCAACAACCTGAACACGGTGTTTGCGCAGCGCGCCAACCTGGTGAACCCGCGCTTTCTGGGCATGCTGGCCGACCTGCTGCGCTTCAACTCCCTGTGCACCCAGATTGCGCAGGAGCAGCGCGAACACACCATGGCCCAGCCGCTGGGTGAATTCCTGGTGCAGCACAAGTTCGGCGATGCCTTCCGCGACTGGTACTTCCTGCCCATGATGGGCTGCATCTGGAGTTGCCCCACCGAGCAGATGCTGCGTTTCTACAACAGCGATCTTAGATTTGTGTCCGAACCGGGGGAATTTGAAGCTATGGTGGGAACCAGTTCGAAAGCCACGCAGTCGCTCAGTTTAATCCTAACCTTTATTATCAGCAGTGCCTGAAATTTGAGGCCGCTGCAGATTTAGAAATTGCCCAGCAAAATTGCCGCAATGCCCTCGAAATAAAACCAGATTTTACCGACGCCGAAATCGCCCTGGCCCGCATTGAGCTTAAACTGGGGCGAACCGCTGAAGCCCA
>JALOSG010000202.1 GCA_025458665.1 Serpentinimonas sp. | reverse complement strand
GATGACGCCGAGGGCACCGACTTCCACGCCACGGCACAGGGTTACGTGTCGGTCACACCGCTGCAGGTCGACCTGACTGACCACGCGCGCATGCCCTACTGGGGCCAGGCGGTGGCGCAATGGGCCAACCAATCTCCGCTGGAACAGCCGGCGCTGGGGCCCACGGCTTGAACAAGCCGCCCAACGACGGTTCGCGGCCGCGGCCAGCGTTCCCGGCTCGGCTGGGCGCGCTGGCGCCCGCCGAGCGCTCTGGTGCCGGCCGCAACGCTGTAAATCCTGTAACTGCAAGTAGGCCGCCAGCGGTGCCGCCAGGGGTTGCGCCTGTGGCGGGGCCGGTGGCTGCCGGCCGTGGGCTGGATTCCGAAGCGGTGCGCGCCGCCATGGTGAGAAAGCTCAGGGAGCAGGGCTTGCACAATGCGGCCGTGGCGCAGGCCTTCGGGGCGGTGCCCCGGCACCTGTTTGTGGACTCTGCGCTGGTTACACAGGCTTACGAAGATACGAGCCTGCCTATCGGATTGGGGCAGACCATATCGAAGCCCAGCGTGGTGGGCCGGATGCTGGAGCTGCTGCTGGAGTGTCCGGCGGTGGCACAGGGGCGGGTGCTGGAAATTGGCACCGGGTGCGGCTACCAGGCTGCCCTGCTGGGCAGGTTGTGCCGCGAGGTGTACAGCATGGAACGGTTGCGTGCCCTGCACGAGAAGGCCCGTGAGAACCTGCGCCCGCTGCGCATACCCAACGTACACCTGATTCTGGGTGACGGCACACTGGGCTACCCCAAAGGTGCCCCCTACGCTGGCATTCTGGCGGCTGCAGGCGGGGAAGCCATTCCCGATGCGTGGCTGGAGCAGCTGGCGGTGGGTGGCCGCCTGGTAGCGCCGGCGGTAGTGGGCGGGGCCAGCGGGGAACGGCAGTGCCTGGTGGTGGTGGACCGTACCGCGCAGGGCTGCGTGCAGCAGGTCCTGGAGGCGGTGCACTTTGTGCCCCTAAAATCGGGCATCGTGTGAGCAGTCACACGGCGAATGCGGTTTTTTGAATGTTTTTTCGAGGAAATTACATGGGTTTGACCCTTGCTGGCGCGGCTGCTAGTCCCGCACCAAGCCTTGTGCGAGGCTCCTGGGTCCGTACGGCCATGCTGGTCCTGGCCAGCGTCTCTGTGGTGGCTTGCAGCAGCCCCTCACCCTCCCGCCCCGCGCCGGTGGAAGACCGGGGCATCTTCCGCTCCTTACCCAGTATTTTTGGCCAGACCGCGCCGGAAGCGGAGAACGCAGGGCGCCCCGGTTTCTACACCGTGCGGCCTGGCGATACGCTCATCCGCATTGGCCTGGATACAGGCCAGAACTGGCGCGATCTGCAGGCCTGGAACAACCTCACCAACCCGGACCGGCTGGAGGTTGGGCAGGTTCTGCGTGTGGTACCGCCCGGCAGCGCAGCACCGGCTCCTGCGGTAACGGCCGGGCCTGCGGTGGGTGTGGCGCCGGCCCCCACCACGGGAACACAGGTCAGCCCCATTGCCGGTGGCCAGGTACAGGAACGCCCGCTGGGCAGCGCTGGCACCGCGCCCCAGGTGGCGGCGGCCCCGGCCACCGCACCCGCCGCTCCCGCTGCGCCGGCGCCCTCAGCGCCTGTGGCCGCCAGCGAGGAAATTGCTTTCATCTGGCCAGCCCGCGGCGCTGTGATCGATGCTTTCGATGAGGCACGCAACAAGGGCGTAGGCATTGCCGGGCGCCTCGGTGACCCGGTGATGGCCGCGGCCGATGGCCGGGTGGTTTATGCCGGCGCGGGCCTGCGCGGCTACGGCAACCTCGTCATCCTGAAGCACAACAACACCTACCTGACTGCCTACGCCCACAACCAGGCGCTGCTGGTGCGCGAGGACCAGGTGGTGCGCCAGGGCCAGACCATTGCCGAGATGGGCAGCAGCGACACCGACCGCGTCAAGCTGCACTTCGAAGTGCGCCGCCAGGGCCGCCCGGTCGACCCCATGCGGCATCTGCCCCCCCGCTGATGACCACCCCTTCACACCTGCCGGACAGTGGCACCAGCCAGCTGCCCGAGGGATGGCTGCTGGTGGATTCGCTCGACGCGGAAGCGCAGGGCGTGGCCCGCCGCCCGGACGGCAAAGTGGTGTTCATTGAGGGCGCCTTGCCCACGGAACTGGTTTCGGTGCAGGTGAACCGGCGCAAGAACCAGTGGGAACAGGCCACCCTGACCGACCTGCACCGCATTTCCCCTTTGCGTGTGGCGCCGCGCTGCCCGCACTTTGGCCTGCATGCCGGCGCCTGTGGCGGCTGCAAGATGCAGCACCTGGAGCCCGGCGCGCAGGTGGCCGTGAAGCAGCGCGTACTGGAAGACAACCTGTGGCACCTGGGCAAGGTGAAGGCCCAGACCCTGCTGCGCCCCATAGCCGGGCCGGCCTGGGGCTACCGCTTCCGCGGCCGCCTTTCGGTGCGCTACGTGGCCAAGAAAGACGCTGTCCTCATTGGTTTTCACGAGCGCAAAAGCCGCTACGTGGCCGACATGACCGAATGCCACGTGCTGCCACGCCACATGAGCGACTGGCTGGTGCCCCTGCGCGAGCTGATTTACGGCATGGACGCCCGCGAAACCTGCCCGCAGATTGAAATGGCCTGTGGCGACGAGGTGACCGCGCTGGTGCTGCGCCACCTGGAGCCCCTGAGTGCAGCCGACCGGCAGCGCCTGGCCGACTTTGCCGCCCGACACAGCCAGAACGGCGTGCGCCTGCAATGGTGGCTGCAGGCCGGTGGCCCCGATACCGTGCAGCGCCTGGACAGTGCCGACCCCACGCCCCTGGCCTATGCCTTGCCGGAATTCGGCATCGTCATGCCTTTCCGGCCCACCGATTTCACACAGGTGAACCCGCACATCAACCGGGTGCTGGTGGCGCGCGCTTTGCGCCTGCTGGCCGTGGAACCGCACGAGCGGGTGATTGACTGGTTCTGCGGCCTGGGCAACTTCACGCTGCCCCTGGCCACCCAGGCGGCCTCGGTGCTCGGCATTGAAGGCAGCGAGGCGCTGGTGGCCCGCGCCCGGGACAACCTGAATGCCAACCGGGCTGCACGCGCCCATGGCGCGCTGGCGCCCACGGAGTTTGCCGCCCGCAACCTGTTCGATATGACCCCCGAACTGCTCATGCAGGACGGCTACGCACACAAGTGGCTCATAGACCCACCGCGCGAGGGCGCGTTCGCCTTGTCCAAGGCCCTGGCCGACCTGCACCAGCGGCGCTTGGCTGGCGACAGCCTGCAGGGCTGGGAAGCGCCACAGCGCATTGTGTACGTGAGCTGCAACCCTGCCACGCTGGCCCGCGATGCCGGGTTGCTGGTGCACCAGGCGGGTTACCAGTGCACGGCTGCAGGCGCGGTGAACATGTTCCCGCACACCGCCCACACCGAAAGCATTGCGGTGTTTGACCGCATGCCCACCTGAGCCAGCGCCTCAGTTGCCAGTGGCTGGCGGAACGATGTTCGGGCGGCCCGGCAGATTGATGGCGCCGGTGGGCGGGCTGGACACGCTGTTGGCCGGGGGCACGGCCGAGGTGCCTGTCGCGGGGGTGGATGCGGCCTGTGGCACCGCCGTTGCGCTGTGCGGCATGCCCGGGATATCGTTTTCCCGCATGTAGGTATCCATCTCGCGCCAGCCATCGAATATCGCCGATTTGGGCGAGCGCGGATTGCTGGCGTAGCAGTCCTCAATGCTGCGCACCGCATGGCGGCATGCGCTCCCAATGGCGCGTCCCTCAGCGGTTCGGCGCGCTTCGATCTGGGAGGCGGTCTCTATCCCGAGCAAGTCGCAGCCTGGCAACAGAAAGACTGCCGCCAGGAGCAACGAGGCCCGTCCGGCAGGAAAGCGGCGGTTAGCGGGAAAAGTGCCCATCATGAATGTCATTTTCGGCAGCAACGCCAGGAACTGAAGGCGCCTGGGTGAGGCGCAATGAAAAAGGGGCTCCGCAGAGCCCCTTCCGGTATACCTGAGGCTGCGAATCCGCAGCCCGCAGCAGACGGGCTTACTCGCGGTCGCCGCCAAACAGGCCCAGCAGCATGAGCAGGCTCTGGAACACGTTGAAGATGCTCAGGTACAGGCCCAGGGTGGCGCTGATGTAGTTGGTCTCGCCGCCGTCCACAATGCGCTTGAGGTCCACGAGCATGAAGGCGCTGAAGATGCCAATGGCCATGACGCTGAGCACCGCCATGCCAATGGGGCTACCCACGAACACGTTGATGATGCCGCCAATGAGCAGCACGATGGCGCCCATGAACAGCCACTTGCTCATGCCTTCCAGGTCGCGCTTGATCACGGTGGACAGGTTGGCCATGATGAAGAACACGCCCGCGGTGCCGCCAAACGCCGTCATGATGAGCTGGGAGCCGTTGCTGAAGCCCAGCACCGTGGCCAGCAGGCGCGACAGCATCAGGCCCATGAAGAAGGTGAAGGCCAGCAGCACCGGAACGCCGGCAGCGGAGTTTTTCGTTTTCTCGATGGCGAACATGAAGCCGAAGGCG
>JALOSG010000033.1 GCA_025458665.1 Serpentinimonas sp. | reverse complement strand
GTTGGCTGGCGAAGTAGACCGCAGTGAGATTGAAGGCCGCGTCATTCTGGTGGGCAGCTCTGCCCAGGGCCTCATGGATTTGCGTTTCAGCCCCCTGGGTGGCGTGATTCCCGGGGTGGAAGCCCACGCGCAAATGCTCGAACAAATCCTCACCGACACCTACCTGTACCGGCCTGCGTGGGCCTACGGTGCCGAGGCGCTCGCGCTGGTGGGGCTGGGAGTCACGGTAGGCTGGCTGGTGCTGCACGCCGGGGGCGTGCTGTCCCTGGTGTTCATGGTCACGGTGGTGTTTGGCACCCTGTGGGCGGGCTGGCGCGCTTTCGTGGAACACCAGTTGCTGCTGGACACACTGACCCCGGCGCTGGGCATCTTTGTGTCCTTCCTGCTCTCCAGCACCATCCACCACTTCACCAGCGAGCGGCAGCAGCGCTGGGTCCGGGAGGCGTTCTCGCGCTACGTGTCGCCCAACCTGGTGAGCCACATCGTGGAGAACCCGGACGAACTGGAACTGGGCGGGCGCCGGCAGGAATGCAGCTTTGTGTTCACCGACCTGGCTGGCTTCACCACCCTCATGGAAAAGATCGAGCCCACCGAGGCGGTGGCGCTGTTGAACCACTACCTCGACGAGATGATTGCTATTGCCTTTGCGCACCAGGGCACACTGGACCGCATTGTGGGTGACGCGGTGGCCATCATGTTCTCGGCGCCGGTGCGCCAGGAAGACCACCAGCGCCGCGCCTACCACTGCGCGCTGGCCATGCAGCGCTACGCCACGCGCTACACCGAAGAACTGCAGGCCAAAGGCATACCCTTCGGGCACACGCGGGTGGGCGTGCACGCCGGCGATGTGATCGTGGGCAACTTTGGAGGCTCCACCATTTTCGATTACCGCGCTCTGGGCGATCCGGTGAACACCGCCGCCCGGCTGGAAAGCGTGAACAAGCACCTGGGCACGCGGGTGTGCGTGTCGGAAACCATCATCGCGCACTGCCCGGAAGCTTCCGTGCGCCGGGTGGGCCGCATCACCCTCAAGGGCAAGAGCCGGGCGTTGCTGGTGTACCAGCCGCTGAACAACGGGCTGGATTTGGCCTACGACCTCATGGTACAGGGAGACCCCGGCGCGCTGGCCGCTTTCGAGGGCCTTGCGGCCGCGAGGCCCACGGACAGCCTGGTGCGGCTGCACCTGCGCCGTCTGCAAGCGGGCGAACCCGCTGACCTCATCGTGATGAGCGAAAAGTGAAAAAGGCCGCGCGCGCGGCCTTTTTCGGTTCGTCGGGCTCTGCGCTCAGCGCTCAGCGCACGGTGATTTCTACCCGGCGGTTGCGCGGCTCGTTGGTGTTGTCCGGTGTGGGAACCAGCAGGCTGGTCTCGCCGCGACCCTGGGCCTCCACCGCCACTATCCGGGAGGCCACGGGGGCTAACATGCGCTGGACCGCCTCGGCGCGCCGCAGCGACAAGCGCAGGTTGGCTTGCGCGCCTCCGGTGGTGTCGGTGTGGCCCACCAGCGTCACGTCGGGGGACGGACGCTCATTGATCACGCCAAAGACCCGTTGCAGCAGCGCCTGCGAGTCGGCCGTCAGGCGCGTACTGCCGATTTCGAAGTTCAACACGAAAAGTTCGGGCAGGGGTGGGGCAGCCTTGAGGGCGGCGGCCGTATCGCGGCCCACGTCTTCGTCGGTCACCCGGGCAGTGCCTGCGCCGTCCAGAGAGGCGGTCTGGCGGGCACGCTGCACCTCCACCACACCGAGGTTCCCCTGCACCACCACCCGACCGGTGGTCCCATCGGCATTTTCCAGCAGCACCACATAGGAACGGTCCCTGGGTGGAGGCGGAGCAGGCAGCGTGGGCTCGACCTGCGCAATCAGCTCGGGCGCACACAGCATGGACGCATCCATCACTGGCTGGTCCTGTCCGGCTTCGGCAGCGGTGGGCAGGCCCAATCGCGAGGCGTCGAGGGAGGTGGTGAGCTGGCCCATCAGCGCGAGGACACGCGCCTGACCGATGTACTGGTCATAGCGAGCCTGGGTATAGGCGCGGCTGGCCTCAAAGAACTCGTTCTGCGTGTCCAGCAGGTCAAGCAAGGAACGCTGGCCAATGTTGAACTGCTGCTGGTACGCCTGCTTGACCATGTCGGCGGTGAGCTGGCGGGTATCCAGCAGCGCGGTCTGTTCGCGCAGCACGGCGAGTTCGTTCAGCGCGATGCTCAGGTCTTCGCGCAGGCTGCGGCAGGTCGCCTCCAGCCGGTCGCGGGAGGCGTTGAGTGCCTCGGCGGCCTGGGCAATTTCTGCGGTGAACGCGCCGCCACGGGACAGCGCGTAGCGCAGCCGTACCTCCAGGGCCACATCGCGCGACCGCCCGGGCACACCTTCCAGGTTCCAGTCGCGGGCCCCGGTGGTGCGCAGGTCCACGGTGGGGCTGCGCGACGCCTGTCGCTGGTCCAGGGCAGCCTGGCTGGCACGCACCACTTCGCCGGCAGCGCGGATTTGCGGGCTCTGGGTGAGTGCCAGCGCCAGCGCTTCCTGGGACTGGTAGGCCACGCCGGTGATTTCGGCCTCCGGGTCCATGGTGGCAATGCGTTCGGGCGGGCGGGAGCCCACGGCCTGCAGGTAGGCCTGGGCTGCCTCGAAATGCACGGACAGTTCGGTATTGAGGTTGGCTTCGGCCAGCGCCAGACGGCCTATGGCCTGCTCAAGGTCGGCGCCGCGGGCCACACCAGCGCGGGCCTGTTCCTCCAGTTGGCTGAGCAGTTGCCTGTGTTCCACATAGTTCTGCTTGGCCAGGTCGAGGACGTCCTGCGCGCGGGCCAGCCGGGTGTAGGCCGACACCGTGTCCAGCGCGATCGTCTCGGCGCTCTCCACCAGGTTGTAGTAGCCCGCGAGCTTGGCAAATTCGGCTTCTTCAATGGCGTTGCGCGTAGCTCCACCGTCGAACAGCAGCATGCCGGCGGCCAGGGTGATGTTGGTGTGCGTGTAGCTGCCCGGGGTAAAGTTGGGGCGGCTGATGCGCTCGCGTCCCATGCTGGCGTCCAGATCCACCGTGGGCTTGCGGCCGCTGCGCAGTATGTCCACCCGTGCTGCCGCGCCCTGGTAGGCGTGCCAGCGTGCCTGTACGCTAGGGTGGCCGTTGACGGCAGCGCGCGCTGCGTCGCGCAGAGGCTCGGGCACGCTCTGCGCCTGCACCGGGGCCTGGGCCGACCACACTACGGCCACGCAGCAGGCGGCCACCAGAGAAAGGCGGGGCAATGCGTTCATTGGTCCACCACCACCACAAAACGGGTGCCACGCACACCAATGGTGCCGGTGGGGGTCTTCACCGACACGGCCTCAGGACGGTTGCGGGCAATCAATCCAGAGATGTAGTGCAGTGAACCGCTGCCAATCCGGCCGGTGAGCTTGGCTTCACCGCGCGAAGGCGCAAACAGGTATTCCTCCAGCACGAACACGGTGGAGGGCCCGAAGGACATCACCGTGTTGTCGCGCAGCGTGATACCCATGCTGGCACCTGCAGCCGTGCGCAGTTCATCCCCGACTTTCAGGGCGGCGCCCACCTCCGCCTTGCGGGAGGCGCCAGAAGAAACGATGGTGGCATCGCCACTGACCGTTTTCACGAATCCGATATCGGCCCACGCCGATGCGGTTCCCAGGGTTAGCAGCAGGGCTGCCAGTAGTTGTCGCCACATTGTCAGAACTCCCAAAAAATCATTCGAATCTCAGGCGGCAGCCGGGCCACTGGCAGGCGCTAGCCGCCCCATCAGAGCCGGTTCGGTTTTGCCCAAAACTTCCAGGCCATGCTCATATCCCTGGCGCACGATGCTGTCCATGCGCGACCACGACAACATCCCGGCCTTGAGTACCGGAGGGTTGAAGTACAGGTCCGTCAGGCGCTTGTATTCGCCCTGCCGGGACACGCTGTACAGGATGGTCATGTTCATCAGATAAGCGGTGAGCGAGGGCAGCTTGTAGCGCCTGCGGTGCCGCGGCTTCATGCGGTCACGCAGCAACTGCCAGGTGTCTGGTACATCGCGGAAGCCCAGCTTGCGCCGCCGGCCCAAGCTCAGGTCAATGCCAATGACGGTGCCAACACCCCGCATCTGGCGCATGGTGTCCACCGGGAAGTTGTTGAAGGTGCCACCATCACAGAGGATGTCGCCGTTCTCAATGACAGGCGGCAAGGCGCCAGGGATGGCGCAGCTGGCCAGCAAGGCCCGGCTGGCGTCACCGTGGCGCAGCACCACCTCGCTGGCGGTGGAGTAGTTGGTGGCAATGCAATAGCACGGCTTCCAGCAGTCCTCCATCCTGCCGCCGGGGCCCAGCAACGCGGCTATCGACGATTCCACGATGCGCCGCAGGCGCTGTCCCTTGATGAGCGAGACCATGGGCAGCCAGCTGAAGTCGCTGGTGGGTTTGTCCTTGAAGCCCCGGCTGGCTATGGCCATGATTTCATCGAAAGGACGGCCGGAGGCCAGCAGCAGGGCCATGATGCCGCCGATGCTGGTGCCGCCCACGCAATCCACCTCGATGCCTTTTTCCTGTAGGGCGCGGTAGACCCCCAGGTGCGCCAACCCACGGGCGCCGCCGCCTGCCAGTACCAGTCCTACGGCGGTGCCGCTCTGGATGCGGGCCAGCCGGGCCATGTCTTTCGGGTTACCCATGCGCAGGTGCACGTGGTCGGCCACAGGTCTGCGCTCCAGCCATTGCGCAGTGTGTTGGGGCATGCGGGTGGCGGGGTCGTGCAGCAGCACCAGAATTTGCGGTACGGCAGCCTGCGAGGAACGCTGCAGCAGCACCTCGCTTTCCAGCGGGTGCAACTGGCGCGGGGCCTGCGCGTGGGCCAGGAGGAGAATCTCGTCGGCGCTGGCCAGGCAGCGCCGGGTCCAGAAGGTGTCTTCGGGATCGGCAATCAGCAGCACGAAATCGTGCTCGGCCTCCACCTGATCGAGTACGCGTGCCACCTGTTGGCTGATGTGTTGCGCGGCAGGCGCTGGTGCACCGTCAGACAGCACGGCCTGCGCGAGGTCCAGCCCCTGGGCCAGCAAGCGTTTGCGGATCAGGTGCGAATCTACCGCCATGACCCGGCCCGCGCGTGCCATGTGCCCTGCCAGGTCGGCGCCCAGTTCGTTGGCGTCCACGCCAGGCGTCACCGCCATCAGGGCCATGGTCACGGGCCGCGCCGTTGGCTGGTTCTTGGCCTGCCCCTGGGTCTGGAGGCGGCCAATCAACTGGCGCGTCAGTGCAATGGAAGCCGTGGTGCTGCTGGCGAGCAGTTTGTGGAAGGCGTCCTTGCCAATGCGCACCACCACCGAATCGCGCACGGCCACCACGGTGGCGGAGCGGGGCTCACCGGTGTAGAGGCTCATCTCCCCGATGATCTGCCCGCGACCGAGGTCTCTCAGGACCATGGTTTGCCCGTCTGGCCCCTGCTTGTAGGCACGCAGGCGCCCGCTGAGCGAAAGGTACAGGGAGTCTCCCGGGTCCCCTTCCCGCATCAGGGTCTCCCCCCCCGCCAGTTCCACCCAGTCAAGATGATCGAGCAGCAGTTGCACCGCAGCCGGGTCGTCGGCGCCCAGGAATTCGACGATATGCTGGCGTGCCAGGTCGTCCTGGTAAGCCTGCCGCTGTTGGATCGCTTCCATGTGTGCTTGTGTTCCTGCATTGCAAGGCCTCAGAGCTTCCCCGAGTGGCCAGATCCCTCGATCTGGCGTGCCTTGTCATCAGGCGGCGGTTTTTTGCTGGCGCCCCCCGATGGGTGCACCGACTTTTTCAGAAAAGGCCGGTGATGTCAATCGAAATGATACGGCGCCAGGCCGCTGCGGTGGCGGCGCTACAATGCCTCCCGCGCCCACCTGCCGCCCCGACAGGTGGGCGCGTTTTTTGTTGTTTCGGGGCCATGTAGAGGAACACCATGTACAAAAACCTCGCCAATCCGGGCCGTGTCGCGCCCCGGGCGGCCTGCGTTGGCCTTTTCTTGCTAGCCGCCCTTGGGCTTGGCGCACCGGCGGAGTCCAGCGCCCAGGCCCAGCCCCCCGTGGGGGACCCCGTGCGCGCCGCCTTCGTGTACGTATCCCCCATCACCCCCGCCGGCTGGACCCGCCAGCACGAGGACGCCCGCCAGGCCGTGGAGGCGCGGCTGAACCGCCCCGGCCAGCCGCCACAGGTGCGCACCACCTATGTGGAGAACGTGCCCGAGGGGCCGGATGCCGAGCGCGTGATCCGGGACCTTGCCGCCACGGGCCACCAGATCATCTTCACCCCGAGCTTTGGTTACATGGAGCCCACCCTGCGGGTGGCGCGCGATTTTCCCCAGGTGAAGTTCGAATCCATCACCGGCTACAAGCAGGCCGACAACGTGGCCGTGGCCAACGCCCGCTATTACGAAGGGCGCTATCTGGCAGGGATTGCGGCGGGGCGTCTGGCCACGCAAGCCGGCTATGTGGCGGGTTTTCCCATTCCGGAGGTGGTGCAGGGCATCAATGCGTTCACGCTGGGCATGCGCTCGGTGAACCCGCAGGCGCAGGTGCGTGTGGTGTTCCTGGGCGAGTGGTTCAACCCGGCCCGCGAGCGTGACGCGGCCATGACCCTCATGAACCAGGGCGCCGAGGTACTGGCCTTCCACACCGGCTCCACCGCCGTCATGAGTGCCGCCCAGGAGCGCGGCAAGCTGGCGGTGGCCTACCACTCCGACATGCGCGCCTTCGCCCCGGATGCCCAGTTGCTGGCCATCACCCACCAGTGGGCGGACTACTACACCAGCCGGGTGCAGGCGGTGCGCACCGGTCAGTGGAAGAGCGAGGCCCTGTGGGGCGGCGTGAAGGAGGGCATGATCCGCGTGGACGCGTTCGGCCCCCGAACGCCCGCCGATGTGCGCGAGGAGGTCATGCTGCGCCAGGCCGAGATGGCACAAGGCCGGTTGCAGCCGTTCCGCGCCGGCGCCCAGGGTATCCGCAGCAACGAGGGTACGCTGATGGTGCCGCCCGGGCAGGCCCTGAGCGACACAGAGATACTGAATATGAACTGGTTCGCTGAAGGGGTGATGGCCCGCTTGCCGCGCTGACGGCAGCGCCCGGATTCAACCGGGTGTGCAGCCGGCGCAGGTACCGTGTATGGCCAGGTCTATGCGTTGGCCATGGTGTCCCAGTGCTTCCAGGGACTTCAGCAGTTGGTCGGCCACGTCGCGGGTGGGTTCGCTGGCTTCGTTCAGCCGAAACTGTCGGTGGCAGGCATCGCACTCGAAGCGGGGAAGCAAGGCAGGGCTGGTGCCGTCTGCGTCCTGAGCAGGGCGCAGCGTGAAGCGCCAGCTGCGGGCGCTGGCGTCGGCGTGGCGCTCCAGAATGCCGCATTCAGACAGGCGCTCCAGCAGGCGGTAGAGCGTGACGCGGTTCACCGGGGCCTGGGCAGCGGTGGCGCCCGGCCCCTGTTCCAGCCGGTCCTTCACCTCGGCGTGGGTGGGTGACCACTGGGGGTCTTCCAGGAACAGCGCCAGTACCCGGCGGGTGGCCTGGGTTTGTCGCAGGCCCGCAACTTGCATGCGCGCACGCCAGGCTGCAGGCAGGACAGGTGTGGGGCGTTGGAGGTGGCTGGGCATGGTGAAGCAAGCAATGACCGGATCATAACGCAACCCAGTTGCGTTATGATGGCGGCGAACCACTCGGGCGGCACGCGTTCGCCGGTGGACTCTTTCCACCCAGGACCCACTTCCATGATCGAAGTTCGCCACCTCACTGCCGGTTACGAGCGCCACCCGGCCCTGCACCACGTCACGCTGCAGTGGGCTTACGGCGACCGTGTGGCCGTCGTGGGACCCAACGGGGCGGGCAAATCGACCCTGCTCAAGACGCTCATGGGGCTGGTACGGCCCATGGAAGGCAGCGTGCAGGGCCTGCAGGGCAAGCGCGTGGCCTACCTGCCGCAGGCGGCGGGCATGGACCGCAGCTTTCCGGTGACGGTGGAGGAAATGGTGCTGATGGGCCTGTGGCAGGAACTGGGCGCTCTGGGCTGGCGCCGCAGTGCCCACCGCCAGCGGTGCCACGAGGCGCTGGCCACCGTGGGCCTGCAAGGCTTCGAGCGCCGCACCCTGGACACCCTGTCCGGCGGGCAATTCCAGCGCGCCCTGTTCGCCCGCCTCATGCTGCAGGATGCGGAAGTGGTGCTGCTCGATGAGCCTTTTGCCGCCGTGGACAGCCGCACCACCCACGACCTCCTGCACGTGATGCATGGCTGGCACGCCGAAGGCCGCACCGTGGTGGCGGTGCTGCACGACATGGAACTGGTACGCCACGAGTTCCCGACCGCCACCCTGCTGGCGCGCGAACTGGTGGCCAGCGGCCCCACTGAGCAAGTGCTGACACCAGAAAACCTTCTGCGCGCGCGCGGGTTGCAGGAAGCCTTCGATGACCGCGCTCCGGTGTGCGGGCCGCACGAAGAGGCGGCTGTCTGATGCCATGGCTGGAGTGGGCCTGGGCGCCCTTCACGGAATTTGCCTTCATGCAGCGCGCACTGCTCGGCTGTGTGGTGCTGTCTATGGGCGCGGCGCCCATTGGCGTGTTTCTCATGCTGCGCCGCATGAGCCTGACCGGCGACGCCATGGCACATGCGGTGCTGCCCGGTGCAGCCATTGGCTACCTGGTGGCGGGTTTGTCGCTGGGCGCCATGACGCTGGGGGGTATTGTGGCCGGACTGATGGTGGCGGTGGCGTCCGGGTTGGTGGCGCGCAGCACGGTACAGAAGGAGGATGCCGCGCTGGCCGCCTTCTATCTCGTATCCCTGGCGCTTGGGGTGTTGATCGTGTCCGTGCGCGGCAACAGCGTCGATTTGCTGCATGTGCTGTTCGGAACCGCGCTGTCTCTCAGCCCGGAGGCGTTGTGGCTGCTGGCGGGCATAGGTCTGGCCTCGGTGGTGGGGCTGGCGCTGCTGTTCCGCCCGCTGGTGGCGGAATGCCTGGACCCGGACTTCCTGCGCTCGGTAAGCCGCTGGAGTCCGGTGGCGCATTACGGATTCCTGGTCCTGCTGGTCATCAATCTGGTGGCTGGCTTTCACGCCCTGGGCACGCTCATGGCGGTCGGCATCATGATCCTGCCGGCGGCCAGCGCCCGCTTCTGGGTGCGCCGCATTCAGCCGCTTCTGGCGCTGGCCCTGCTGGCCGCGGTGTTGGCTTGCTGGGCTGGGCTGTTGCTGTCTTATTACGCCGACTGGCCCACCAGCCCGGCCATCGTTCTGGTGCTGGGAAGCTGGTATGCGCTGTCCCTGTTGCTGGGTAGGTTCGGGCTGATCCGCCAGAACCGGTCTTCTGCCGTTCACTTGAAAGGATGAAACGCCATGGTTGCTGATGTTTCTTTTGCTGCGCGGGCTAACTGCAGCGCGTCTGGTCCAACGACACGGCGCCTGTGGGCCAAGGCTGCCGTACTCGCGGCTGCCATGGCCAGTGCGTCGACTCTGGCGCTCTGGCCCTGGAGCGCGCAGGCGCAGGCGGTGCCTGCGGAACCTGCTTCGCCCGCGGGCCAGTTGCTGCCCGTGGTGGCCAGCTTCAGTATCCTGGGCGACCTGGTGTCCCGTGTGGGTGGAGCGCATGTCCAGGTGACCACGCTGGTGGCGCCGGGGAGCGACGCGCACGTTTTCCAGCCCACACCGGGACACGCGAGGCAAGTGGCCAGCGCCCGCGTCATCGTGTACAACGGCATGGGTTTTGAAGGCTGGATGGAGCGCCTTCTGCAGAATGCTGGCTACCGGGGTCTCAAGGTGAGCGCCAGCGAAGGGGTGAAGCCGCTCATGGTGGAAGGTGGTGGGCACAGCCACGGCCACAGCCACGGACACAGCCACGGTCACAGCCACGGTCATGGCGCCAAGGCCGAGGCCGACCCGCACATCTGGCAGGACGTGGCCAACGTGCAGACCATGGTGCAGCGCATTGCCGACGGGCTGTGTCAGGCCGACAGCGTGCGCTGCCCGGATTTCCGCCGGAATGCCGCCGCCTACACCGCCGAACTGCGCCAACTGGACACCGAGATCCGCTCTGCATGGGCCAGCATTCCACAGGACCAGCGCACCATCGTCACATCGCACGATGCCTTTGCCTACTATGCCCGCGCCTATGGGGTGAAGTTTCTGGCCGCACAGGGGGTGAGCACCGAAAGCGAGGCATCGGCCCGCGGCATTGCACAGTTGGTCCGACAGATTCAGCGGGAGAAAGCCACCGCGTTGTTTGTGGAGAACGTGTCGGATCCCAGGCTGCTGGAGCAGATTGGCCGCGAGACCGGCCTCAAGCCCGCCGGGAAGCTTTACTCGGACGCGCTCACGCCAGCCGGTGGGCCCGCGCCGGACTACCTGACTCTCATGCGCTACAACACCCGCCAGATGGTGGCTGCGATCCAGGCGCGTTGAGCGGGAAACCTTCCGAAACAAACCCGCTCTCCTGCCTTCCGTGGGCCGGGCGCTGTCGCGGTTAAGCTTCCTAACCTGATGAAAGCTTACCGCGCCGCCCTGTTGCGTTTCGATCCCGCCGGCACCGCCACGGCGCCCCTGCCTCTGTACGAGTCCGATGGCCTGCTGGTGGTGGACCAGGGCCGTGTGGTGGCCGCCGGCGCCTTCAGCGCGCTGCAGCATACCTACGCCCACGTGCCCACCGAGCACTGTCCTCAGCACCTGCTGGCGCCGGGCTTTATCGATCTGCACATCCATTACCCGCAGACCGATGTGATCGGTTCCCCCGCCGATGGGCTGCTGCCCTGGCTGGAGCACTACACCTTCCCGCACGAGTCGCGCTTTGCCGACCCTGCCTATGCGTTGGCCGTGGCCGATGTGTTTCTGGACGAACTGCAACGCCACGGCGTGACCACCGCACTCACCTTCGCCACCTCGCACCCCGCTTCGGTGGACGCCTTGCTGGGGCAGGCCGAGGCGCGCGGTTTGCGCATGATCGCCGGCAAGGTGCTGCAGGACCGGCATTCCCCCGACGGCGTGCGCGACGAGACCGAGCAGAGCCTGCGGGACACCGAGGCGCTCATCCAGCGCTGGCACAGCCGCGGCCGGCTGGGGTACGCCATCACGCCGCGTTTCGTGCCCACCAGCAGCGAAGCCCAGTTGCGCGGCGCTGGTGAACTGGCTGCAAAGTACCCCAGCGTGTGGATCCAGTCGCATGTGGCGGAAAACCTCGACGAGGTGCGCTGGGTGCAGCAGCTCTACCCGCAGGCGCGCAGCTACCTGAGCGTGTACGGTCAGTTTGGTCTGTTGCGCGAGCGCGCCATCTATGCGCATTGCATCCATCTGGACGCCGAAGACCGCGCCCTGATGCGCGATACCGGCACGGCGGCGGCCGTCAGCCCCACCAGCAACCTGTTTCTGGGCAGTGGCTTTTTCGATTACGCCAGCGCGAACGAAGCGGGCTTCCGCTACGGGCTGGCCAGCGATGTGGGCGGTGGCACCAGCTTCAGCCCCTTCCAGACCATGCTGGCGGCCTACCACGTGGGCCGCGCCAGCGTCACTGGCGGTGGTACTGCCAAGCGCGGCTTGAGTTTGAAGCCCAGCCAGTTGTGGTGGCAGCACACGGCCGGCGCGGCGCAGGCGCTGGGCCTGGGGCAGGTGGTGGGTACGCTGGCGCCAGGATCAGAGGCCGATTTTTTGCTGCTCAATCCCCGTGCCACGCCGCTGCTGGCGCGCAAGACCGCGCTGGCGGAGTCGCTGGAAGAGCTGCTGTTTTCGCTCATCGTGCTGGGAGACGACCGGGTGGTGGAGCGGGTGATGGTGGCGGGCGGGGAACCCTATGCCCCCGCCCAGCATCCATGAGCCAGAAAGATTACTATTCGGTATGAATTTGAACCGAACGTTCTGTGTGGTGTTGGCGGCCACATTACTGACAGGTTGTGCCGGACTGGCCCAGCGCAGTACCGAACCGCTCGGGGCCGAGGGACTGGCCGCACGCGGGTTGAACCTGCCCGAGAGCTGGCAGGCAGCCGGAGCAGCTGCGGTGCCCGCTGGCACCGAGCAGCTGCAAGCCTGGTGGCGCAGCTTCAACGACCCCACGCTCACCGCCTTGGTGGGGCAGGCGTTGCAGGCCAATACCACGGTGCGCAGCGCGCAGATTGCACTGCAACAGGCCCGCGCCCAGCAAGACCTGAGCCGCGCCGGCAACCTGCCCGCCGTGGGCGCCAGTGCTGGCGCGCAGAACACCGACACCCAGGGCGCTTCCTCGCGCGACACCTTCCGTGCCGGGCTGGACGCCAGCTGGGAGCCCGATGTCTTTGGTGCCCGCCGCAGTGGACAGCAGGCCGCCGATGCCGATGCCGCTGCCGCAGAAGCCAGCCTGGGCAACGCTCGGGTGAGTCTGGCCGCCGAGGTGGCACTGAACCTGATTGATCTGCGAGGCTTGCAACTGCGCCGCGCCCTGGCCGCGCAGAACCTGCTGGCGCAGCAGGAAACCCTGCAAATTACGGAATGGCGGGTGCAGGCTGGGCTGGCTTCTTCCATCGACCTGGAACAGGCACGCACCGCCACGCAGCAGACGCTGGCGCAGCTGCCGGCGCTGGACAACAGCATCAACCAGGTCATCAACCAGCTGGCGGTGCTGACCGGGCAGGCGCCGGGTACGCTGCAGGCGCAACTGGCGGCCCCCAGCTTGCAAACCCTCCCCACTGTTCCTCAGCCCTCGGGGCAACTGGGTTTCAGTTTTCCGGCCGACACACTGCGCCAGCGCCCCGATGTGCGCGCCAGCGAAGACCGTATCCGCGCGGCGCTGGCGCGTGTGCAGCAGGCCAGTGCCGCCCGCTATCCCAGCTTCAGCCTGAGTGGATCTCTGGGGTGGGGCGCGGCCACGCTGGGTAGCCTGTTCGACGCAGCGGCCTTCACCCGCACCCTGGCGGCCAACGTGAGCGCGGCGGTGTTCGATGGCGGCGCCCGCGAGGCCCAGCTGCGGGTGCAGGAAGCCGGGCTGGCGCAGGCGCAAACCAGCTACGAAGCCGCCGTGCTGGCGGCCCTGCGCGAGGTGGAGGACGCGTTGCGCGCTCTGTCTTCCAGCCGCGAGCGCCTGCAGCGCCTGGAAGCCGCCGAGGTGTCTGCCAGCAACGCCGCGCTGCTGGCCGCGCAGCGCTACGCCAGCGGGCTGATCGATTACCGCACCGTGCTGGACACCCAGCGCTCCCTGATTGCCGTGCAGAGCGACCTGGCATCCACCCGCGCCGCACTGAGTGCCGACCATGTGCGCCTGTACAAGGCGCTGGGCGGCGGCTGGACGCCCGACGCCAACGGCAACTGAATTGCCGAACCAGCTACCGTCCTCACTGCCGACCGAACCAGATTGCCCACCATGTCCCCGTCATCCCCTAGAACCAACCCACCCCAACATTCGCGGGAGAATGCTTCCGACAGCGCGGCCGTGGCTGCGCTGCTGGGGCCTGCCAGCCGCCGCCGCTGGTGGCAAAGCCTGTGGCTCTGGGGCGGGCTGGTGCTGCTGGCCGCCGCCGGGGCAGGGGGCTACTTTTATTTGCAGGCGCAGGCGCGCAACGCCGCGCCGGTCTACCTCACGCACGAGTTGGGCCGTGGCGACATCACGCTCACCGTGCAGGCCAACGGCACGCTGCAGCCCACGCGCTCGGTGAACATAGGCAGCGAGCTGTCCGGGACTGTGGCCGAGGTGCTGGTGGATGTGAACGACCGCGTGCGCGCCGGGCAGGTGCTGGTGGTGCTGGACACGGCCCGCCTGCGCGACCAGGTGGCCAACGCCCGTGCTGGTGTGGCGTCCACCCGCGCCCAGGTGGCCTCGGCCGAGGCCAGCCTGGCCGAGGCGCGCTCGGCGCTGGCCCGGCTGGAAGAGGTGTTCCGGCTCTCGGGCGGCAAGGTGCCTTCGGCGGCCGAACTCGACACCGCCAAGGCGGCGGTGGAACGCGCCCGCGCCGCCGAAACCAGTGCCCGCGCCGCGGTGGCGCAGGCCGAGGCCACGCTGGCCAGCAACGAAACGAGCTTGTCCAAAGCCTCCATCCGCTCACCCATCAACGGGGTGGTGCTTACGCGTACGGTAGACCCCGGCAACGCGGTGGCCGCGTCCTTGCAGGCCGTGACCCTGTTCACCATTGCCGAAGACCTGACGCGCCTGCGGCTGGATGTGGCCGTGGACGAGGCCGATGTGGGCGTGATCGAAGCCGGGCAGCGCGCCACCTTCACCGTG
This sequence comes from Serpentinimonas sp., assembly GCA_025458665.1. Taxonomy (GTDB): domain Bacteria; phylum Pseudomonadota; class Gammaproteobacteria; order Burkholderiales; family Burkholderiaceae_C; genus JALOSG01. The sequence continues at coordinate 4,978 of JALOSG010000033.1, read as the reverse complement.
AGCGCCTACCCGGCGCGCAACTACCCGGCGGCCATACGGCGCGTGGACTTCGGCTCCACCAAGACCGACAACGTGGTGACCTACACGACCATCCTCGACGTGCAGAACGACGACCTGAGCCTGCGCCCCGGCATGACGGCGTCGGCCTCCATCGTGGCCACCGAGCGCAAGGATGTGTGGGTGGTGCCCAACACGGCGCTGCGCTTCCGCCCGCCGGTACAGCAAGACGCCGCCGCGCCCACGGTGCTGGGCCGCATGTTCGGCTCCCGCCCGCGGCCTCCGCGCAGCGCCACCCCCACGGCAGGCAACCTCACGCGCACGCTGTATGTGCTGGAGGCCGGCCAGCCGGTGCCGCTCCAGGTCACGGCCGGCATCAGCGATGGGCGCCGTACCGAAATTTCGGGCGAAGGCCTGCGCGAGGGCCTGCCCATCATCACCGAACTGCGCAGCGGGGCTGCGGGCCGATGAGCGCCATGCCTGCCGAGGTGGCCCACCCCAGCCGGGAGGATCCGCCCCTGATTCGCCTGCGCGGCATCACCCGCACCTATGGCGAAGGCGGCACGGCGCTCATGGCCCTGCGCGGGGTGGACCTGGACATCCATGCCGGGGAGTTCGTGGCCATCATGGGCCCCAGTGGCTCGGGCAAGTCCACCGCCATGAACATCCTGGGCTGCCTGGACACGCCCACATCGGGCGAGTACCGCTTCCGTGGCGTGCCCTTGCAGTCCCTGGACCGCGACGAGCGCGCCTTGCTGCGCCGGCGCTACTTCGGCTTTGTGTTCCAGGGTTTCCATTTGCTGGCGCGCACCACCGCGCAGGAAAACGTGGAGTTGCCGCTGGTGTACCGCGGCGAGCCTGCCGCCAGCCGCAAGAAGGCCGCCGCTGCCGCGCTGGAACTGGTGGGCCTGTCCGACCGCGCGGGCCACACACCGGCCGAACTCTCGGGCGGGCAGCAGCAGCGCGTGGCCATTGCGCGCGCCATCGTGACGCAGCCGCAGGTGCTGCTGGCCGACGAACCCACCGGCAACCTGGACAGCCAGCGCAGCGTGGAGATCATGGAACTGCTCCAGGGCCTGAACCGCGACCACGGCATCACTGTGCTCATGGTGACGCACGAGCCCGACATGGCGGCCTACACCAGCCGCATGGTGCGGTTTGTGGACGGCCACGTGGCCAGCGACCATGCCAACCCGAACGTGGCGGGGAGGGGCTGATGCTGCTCAACACCCTCATCCTGGCGCTGCGCTCCATCCGCCGCAACCTGCTGCGTTCCTTCCTCACGGTGCTGGGCATCGTGATTGGCGTAGCCGCCGTGATCACCATGGTGACGCTGGGCAATGGCGCCACGGTGGCCATACAGACGCAGATTGCCGGCCTGGGCACCAACCTGCTGCAGGTGCGGCCCGGCCAGCGGCTGGGGCCGGGCGGTGGCACCGGTGGGCCCGCTTTCCGCGATACCGACGCTGCCGCCCTGGCCGCACAGGTGGGCGGCGTACTCGCCGTGGCGCCCGAATCGCGCACCGGCGCCACGGTGGTGGCGGCAGGGCGCAACTGGGGCAGCAGCATCATCGGCAGCACCAACGACTGGTTCACCACCGGCAACTGGCAGGTGGCCGAGGGCCGCATCTTCACGCCGGAAGAAGTGCGCGCTGGCGCGGCGGTGTGTCTGATCGGTGAAACCGTGCGGCGCGAGCTGTTTGGCGCCAACCTCGCCCTGGGCAGTCCGCTGCGGGTGCGGCAGATGTCCTGCGAGGTGATTGGCGTGCTGGGCTCCAAGGGGCAGGGCGCTTTTGGCAACGACCAGGACGACCTGGTGCTCATGCCTCTCAACACCTTGCAGCGCCGCATCACCGGCAACACCCGTGTGAATACGCTGCTGGTGTCCATGAACGATGGGGCCGACCCCGAGCGGGTGAAGGCCGGCATCACCGAGGTGCTGCGGGAATTGCGCAAGCTCTCGCCCACCGACGAAGACAACTTCAACGTGCTCGATACCAAACAGCTGGGCGAGACGCTTTCGGGCACCACGCGCATTCTCACCACGCTGCTGGGTGCGGTGGCGGCGGTGAGCCTGCTGGTGGGGGGCATCGGCATCATGAACATCATGCTGGTGAGCGTGACCGAACGCACCCGCGAGATTGGCCTGCGGCTGGCCATAGGCGCGCTGGAACGCGAGGTGCTGCTGCAGTTCCTGATTGAGGCCGTGGTGCTGGCCGCCATAGGTGGATTGATTGGTGTGGCGCTGGCCACCGGGGCCAGTATCGGGCTGTCGGTGCTGATGAACGTGCCCTATGTGTTCAACCCGGGCGTGAACCTGCTGTCCTTCCTGTTCTCGGCCGTCATCGGGGTGGTGTTTGGTTTCTTCCCGGCACGACGTGCCGCCCGGCTGGACCCGATAGAGGCGCTGCGCCACGAGTGACGCTGCCGCCCCCACCGGCCAGCCCCCTGCAGGCAAGACCCTACAATCCGCGCAACAGGAGCGCACGCATGAGCATCAAGAGCGACAAGTGGATACGCCGCATGGCCGAACAGCACGGCATGATCGAGCCGTTCGAGCCCGGCCAGGTGCGGCAGGTGGAGGGCAAGAAAGTCATCAGCTACGGCACCAGCAGCTACGGCTACGACATCCGCTGCGCGCCCGAATTCAAGGTGTTCACCAACATCCACAGCACGGTGGTGGACCCGAAGAATTTCGACGAGAAAAGCTTCGTGGATTTCCACGGCGACCACTGCATCATCCCGCCCAACAGCTTCGCACTCGCGCGCACGGTGGAGTACTTCCGCATACCGCGCAACGTGCTCACCATCTGTCTGGGCAAGAGCACCTACGCGCGCTGCGGCATCATCGTGAACGTGACACCGTTCGAGCCCGAGTGGGAAGGCTTCGTGACGCTGGCCCGCCAAGATTTACGCCGGCGAAGGCTGCGCGCAGGTGCTGTTCTTCGAGAGCGACGAGGTCTGCGAGACCAGCTACAAGGACCGTGGCGGTAAGTACCAGGGCCAGCATGGCGTGACGCTGCCGCGCGCCTGAACGCCCTCTACGGAGAACCCCGAATGACTGCGCCCCACAGCCACCCGCTCACCCGTTTCGGCCTGCCCGAAAGCACGCTGGCCACCCCGGAACTCTCGCACCCGCAGCCCGACCGCCTGCTGCAGGGCAACCCGCTGCGCGAAACCTGGAACTGTGTGGAGTCTCCGGTGGGCGGTGCGCAGGCGCTGTATGCTGGCCTGTGGCGCTGCGAGCCCGGGCACTGGCGCATTGCCATGGGCGCCACGGAGCAGGAAGTGTTCACGGTGCTGGCCGGTCGCTGCCGCGTGCACAGCGACGCAGGCGGATTTCAGGAGGCAGCCGCAGGCCAGTCCATCTACATCCCGGCGGGCTTCACCGGCTCCTTCGAGGTGCTGGAAACGGTCACGAAGGCGTACGTGATTCTGGAGTAGGCCGGGGTGTGAGCAACACCGCGGCGATGGCGGCCATGACGCACACCACCGCCACGCCGTCCTGCCAGCGCGGCCATTCGCCCACAATCAGGGTGGCACTTGCCGTGCCGATCATGGGCACCATCATGATGCTCATGGCGCTGGTGGCGGGCGGCAAATGGCGCGCCAGAGAAAACCAGATGACCTGGGCAAACCCGTTGTTGATGGCCACGCCATAGGCCAGCGCCACCCACATGGTGGTGCTGAACTGCCAGCTGGGCAGGGGTTCCAGCACAAAGGCTATGGCCCAGAGGCAGGCGCTGCTGAGCAGCATCATCCACACCGTGAGGGCTTCCACGCTGAGCGTGAGTTGGGCCCGGCGCATGAGCAATGTACCCACCGCCCACGATACCGCCGCCAGCTCCATCCACACAATGCCCAGGGGGCGCCCGCTCAAGCCCGTCCACTCGTCCACCAGCAGCAGGCCCACCGCCAGCAGCACCGCCACGGCGGCAAAGGTGGAGCGGCGGGTAAGGGGGTGGCCAAACAGCAAGGCGCCCAGCAGCACGGTCCATACAGGCATGGTGAAGCCCAGAATGGCGGCCCGCCCGGAGGCCAGTTCCGACACGCCCAGAATGGCGAACGTGTGCCAGCCCAGAATGTTGGGGGCGCCCAGATAGGCCACGCTGCGCCACTCCTTGCCCCGTGGCAGCATGCGGATGCCCTGGCGCACGAAGAAGGCGTAAAGCAGCAAGGCCCCGGCACTCATGGTGAGCGCGCGGAAATACAGCGGGGAAAGCTCCTGCAGGGAGAGCTTCATCACCGGCCAGTTGACGCCCCACATCAGGGTCAGCGCCACCAGGCCCCACCATTGGCGGGCGCTCAGGCCCATGCCCGCACCCCCAACCGCATCCCCACTCGCACCCACGTAACGGCGTTCAAACCGCCACCGGCGCTTTGATGGCGGGGTGGTGCTGGTAGTCCTGCACCACGAAGTCCTCGAACGCATAGTCGAAGATGGACTCCGGGCGGCGCGCGATGTGCAGTGTGGGGTAGGGGTAAGGCGTGCGGCTCAGCTGCAGTTCCACCTGTTCATGGTGGTTGCTGTAGATGTGGCAGTCCCCGCCGGTCCAGATGAAATCGCCCACATCGAGGTCGCACTGCTGCGCCAGCATGTGGGTGAGCAGCGCGTAGCTGGCAATGTTGAAGGGCACGCCGAGGAATATGTCGGCACTGCGCTGGTAGAGCTGGCAGCTGAGCTTCCCGCGCCCGCCCGGCTCCTGCGCGGGCGCCACGTAGAACTGGAAGAAGGCGTGGCAGGGCATGAGGGCCATCTGCGGCAGGTCGGCCACGTTCCAGGCACTCACGATGATGCGGCGCGAATCCGGGTTGCTGCGCAGCGTCTTCACCACCTCGGCCATCTGGTCGATGTGGCCGCCATCGGGCTTGGGCCAACTGCGCCACTGCACGCCGTACACGGGGCCCAGGTCGCCGTTGGGGGCAGCCCATTCGTCCCAGATGGTCACGCCGCGCTCCTGCAGCCAGCGGGCATTGCCAT
>JALOSG010000032.1 GCA_025458665.1 Serpentinimonas sp. | reverse complement strand
TCCATGAAGTCCAACATGGAAGAGCTGATCCACCACTTCAAGCTCTTCACCGAAGGCTTCCACGTGCCCGAAGGCGAAGCCTACGCGGCGGTGGAACACCCCAAGGGCGAGTTCGGCATTTACCTGGTGAGCGACGGCGCCAACAAGCCCTACCGCCTGAAGATCCGTGCGCCCGGTTTTGCGCACCTGGCCACCATGGACGAGATGGCGCGTGGCCACATGCTGGCCGATGCGGTGGCCATCATCGGCACCATGGACATTGTGTTCGGAGAGATCGACCGATGAGCAGCCCCCACACGCATACACCCGCCGCCGGCAAGCTGCAGCCCATGCGCTTTTCCGACAGCACGCTGGCGCGCTTTGCCCGCGAAGTGGCCAAGTACCCCGACGACCAGAAGCAGTCGGCCGTCATGGCCTGCCTGTCCATCGTGCAGCAGGAGCAGGGCCACGTGAGCGTGGAGGCAGAGCAGGGCATTGCCGACTATCTGGGCATGGCCGCCATGGCCGTGCACGAAGTCAGCACCTTCTACAACATGTACAACACGCGTCCGGTGGGCCGCTTCAAGCTCAACGTGTGCACCAACCTGCCGTGCGTGCTGCGCGATGGCGCCAAGACGCTGGAGTACATCGAGAACAAGCTGGGTGTGCCTATGGGCGGCACCACCCCCGACGGCCTGTTCACCCTGCAGCAGAGCGAGTGCCTGGGCGCCTGCGCCGACTCGCCCGTGCTGCTGGTCAACGACCGCCACATGTGCAGTTTCATGAGCCGGGACAAGATCGATCAGCTCATCGATGGCCTGCGCTCCGCCGAGGGACAGTCATGAACGTGAACCAGTTGCTCGAACAGTTCCAGGCCAAGGGTCTGGAGACCTGCTTCCACGACCGCCACATCGAACCCCAGATTTACGCCGGCCTGAACGGCGCCAACTGGTCCCTGAAGGACTACGAGGCACGCGGCGGCTACCAGGCGCTGCGCCGCATCCTGGGCAAGGACGGCAGCACCGGCATGACGCAGGACGAAGTCATTGCCACGGTGAAAGAGTCGGCCTTGCGCGGCCGCGGCGGCGCGGGCTTCCCCACCGGCCTGAAGTGGAGCTTCATGCCGCGCCAGTTCCCGGGCCAGAAGTACCTGGTGTGCAACTCCGACGAGGGCGAACCCGGTACCTGCAAGGACCGCGACATCCTCATGTACAACCCCCATATCGTGATCGAGGGCATGGCCATTGCCGCCTACGCGATGGGGATTTCCGTGGGCTACAACTACATCCACGGCGAAATTTTTCAGGTCTACGAGCGCTTCGAGGAAGCACTGGAAGAGGCGCGCGCTGCGGGCCTGCTGGGCGACCGCATTCTGGGCAGCGATTTCAGCTTCCAACTGCATGCCTTCCACGGCTTTGGCGCCTACATCTGCGGCGAGGAAACGGCGCTGCTGGAGTCCCTGGAGGGCAAGAAGGGCCAGCCGCGCTTCAAGCCGCCTTTCCCTGCCAGCTTCGGTCTGTACGGCAAGCCCACCACCATCAACAACACCGAGACCTTTGCTGCGGTGCCCTGGATCATCCGCAACGGCGGACAGGCCTACCTGAACATCGGCAAGCCCAACAACGGCGGCACCAAAATCTTCTCGGTCAGTGGCGACGTGGAGCGCCCCGGCAACTACGAGATCCCGCTGGGAACGCCTTTCGCGAAGCTGCTGGAACTGGCCGGTGGCATGCGCGACGGCAAGAAACTCAAGGCCGTGATTCCGGGTGGTTCTTCGGCGCCGGTGCTGCCCGCGCACATCATGATGGACTGCACCATGGACTACGACTCCATCAGCAAGGCCGGCTCCATGCTGGGGTCGGGTGCGGTCATCGTCATGGACGAAACCCGCTGCATGGTGAAGTCTCTGCAGCGCCTGTCCTACTTCTATATGCACGAGTCCTGCGGCCAGTGCACGCCCTGCCGCGAAGGCACAGGCTGGCTGTTCCGCATGGTGGACCGCATCGAGCGTGGCGAAGGCAAGCCCAGCGATCTGGCGCTGCTGGACAACGTGGCCGAGAACATCATGGGCCGCACCATCTGCGCGCTGGGCGACGCCGCGGCCATGCCGGTGCGCGGCATGATCAAGCATTTCCGGCACGAGTTCGAGCACCACATCGAACACAAGACCTGCATGGTTCCGGCCTACGTCTGAGGCACAAGGTATGGTTGAAATAGAACTCGACGGCAAGAAGGTGGAAGTTCCCGCCGGCAGCATGGTCATGCATGCCGCCGAAAAAGCGGGCACCTACATCCCGCACTTCTGCTACCACAAGAAATTGTCCATAGCGGCCAACTGCCGCATGTGCCTCGTGGAGGTGGAGAAGGCCCCCAAGCCCATGCCCGCCTGTGCCACACCGGTGACGCAGGGCATGATCGTGCGCACCAAGAGCGACAAAGCCATCAAGGCCCAGCAGTCGGTGATGGAGTTTCTGCTCATCAACCACCCGCTGGATTGCCCGATTTGCGACCAGGGCGGCGAATGCCAACTGCAAGACCTGGCGGTGGGATACGGTGGTTCTGGCTCGCGCTACGAAGAAGAAAAGCGCGTGGTATTCCACAAGGACGTGGGCCCGCTCATTTCCATGGAGGAAATGAGCCGCTGCATCCATTGCACCCGCTGCGTGCGCTTTGGCCAGGAAATTGCCGGCGTCATGGAACTCGGCATGAGCCACCGCGGCGAGCACGCCGAGATCGAGACCTTCGTGGGCCAGTCGGTGGACAGCGAACTGTCGGGCAACATGATCGATATCTGCCCGGTGGGCGCGCTCACCAGCAAGCCGTTCCGCTACCAGGCCCGCACCTGGGAACTGAGCCGCCGCAAGAGCGTGAGCCCGCACGATTCCACGGGTGCCAACCTCATTGTGCAGGTCAAGGCGAACAAGGTCATGCGCGTGGTGCCGCTGGAGAACGAAGCGGTGAACGAGTGCTGGATTGCCGACCGCGACCGCTACTCCTACGAAGCCCTGAACGGCCCCGAGCGCCTGACCCAGCCCATGCTGAAGCAGGGCGGCGAGTGGATCACGGTGGATTGGCAAACCGCCCTGGAATACGTGGCCAACGGTTTGAAGCAAATCCGTACCGAACACGGCGCACAGGCCATCGGCGTGCTGGCCAGCCCGCACTCCACGGTGGAAGAACTGGCTCTGGCCGGCGCGTTGGTGCGTGGTCTGGGCAGTGACAACATCGACTGCCGCCTGCGCGCGGCCGATTTCAGCCACGCCGCGCCAAACGGCTCGGCACGCTGGCTGGGTATGCCGGTTGCGGCGCTCTCCACGCTGCAGCGCGTGCTGGTGGTGGGCTCCAACCTGCGCAAGGACCACCCGCTGTTTGCCCAACGCATTCGGCAGGCGCAGCGCCACGGCGCTGTGGTCATGGCCTTGAACGAACAGGCGCCCGAGTGGGCCATGCCGGTACGCCACACGCTCGAAAGCGCCGCCACCCACTGGGTGCAGGCGCTGGCGGCTGTAGCCCTGGCTGTGGCCGAGCAACAGCAAGTCTCGCCCCCGGTGGAGGCGTCCCAGTTGGCTGGCGTATCGGCCGAACAGAAGCAGGTGGCGCAGGAAATGGCGCGCGCGCTGCTTTCGGGTGAGCGCAAGGCCATTTTGCTGGGCAATGCCGCCGCCCACCACGAGCGCGCCTCCAGCCTGCTGGCGCTGGCGCAGTGGCTGGGTGCGCAGACTGGCGCTTCCGTAGGCTACCTCACTGAGGCCGCCAATACCGTGGGCGCACAGCTGGTGGGCGCTGTGCCGCAAGCCGGGGGCCTGAACGCGGGCGACATGCTGGCAGGCCGCGCCAAGGCGCTGCTGCTGCTCAACGTGGAGCCAGGTCAGGACACCGCCGGCGGCGCGGGCAGCGCGCTGGCTTTCCCCAAGGCCGACATGGTGGTCACGCTCAGCCCGTTCCGCTGCAACACCGACATCAGCGACGTGCTGTTGCCGTTGGCGCCTTTCACCGAGACTTCGGGCTCCTTCGTGAACGCCGAAGGCCGGCTGCAGAGCTTCCACGCTGTGGTCAAGCCGCTGGGTGAAACCCGGCCAGGCTGGAAGATCCTGCGCGTTCTGGGCAATTTGCTGGGCCTGCCCGGCTTTGCACAGGACAGCTCACAGGCCGTGCTGGAAGCAGCGCTGCCGGGTGTGGCATCTGGCCAGTGTGTGGATGCCGCACGCCTGAACAACACCACCGTTGCCACCGTAGACCTGACCCCCGCAGGTGCACAGCCCTGCGTGGCCAGCATCTACCAACTCGATGGCCTGGTGCGGCGTGCGCCTGCGCTGCAACAAACCGCCGATGCGCGCGCTGCCCAGGCGCTGCATTCGTCCGGTGACGTGGTGCTCACCATGGAAGGGGCCGGCGCATGATCGACGCCATCTACAACGGCGGCCTGAACCTGATTGCCGCGCCCTGGTGGAGTCTGGCCGTGTGGCCGGTGCTCTGGATCCTCATCAAGATCGTGGCGGTGCTGGCTCCGCTCATGGGCGCAGTGGCCTACCTCACGCTGTGGGAGCGCAAGTTGCTGGGCTTCATGCAGGTGCGGCTGGGCCCCAACCGCGTAGGCCCGTTTGGCCTGCTGCAACCTATTGCCGATGCCATCAAGCTGCTGAGCAAGGAATTGATCAGCCCCAGTGCAGCCAGCCAGGGCCTGTTCCGTCTGGGGCCCATCATGGCCATCATGCCGGCGCTGGCCGCATGGGTGGCGGTGCCTTTTGGGCCCGAAGCGGTGCTGGCCAACGTGAACGCCGGTCTGCTGGTCATTCTCGCCATCACCTCCATCGAGGTGTATGGCGTCATCATTGCCGGATGGGCCTCCAACTCCAAGTACGCCTTCCTGGGCGCGTTGCGTGCGTCTGCCCAGATGGTGAGCTACGAGATTGCCATCGGATTCTGTTTCCTGGTGGTCGTCATGACTGCGGGCAGCCTGAACCTGGTGGACATCGTGAACTCGCAGGCGCGCGGCATAGGGGCCGAGAACGGCCTCAATTTCCTGTCCTGGAACTGGCTCCCGCTGCTGCCCATCTTCGTGGTGTACGTGATTTCGGGTGTGGCCGAAACCAACCGCCATCCCTTCGACGTGGTGGAGGGCGAAGCCGAGATCGTCGCTGGCCACATGGTGGAATATTCCGGCATGGGCTTTGCCATCTTCTTCCTGGCCGAATACGCCAGCATGTGGCTCATCTCCATTCTGGCGGTGCTCATGTTCCTGGGTGGTTGGCTGCCGCCGGTGGACATTGCGCCGTTCAACCTCATACCAGGCTGGATCTGGTTGGGCATCAAGACCTTCTTCGTGGTCTCGCTGTTCATCTGGATACGCGCCACGTTCCCGCGCTTCCGCTACGACCAGATCATGCGTCTGGGCTGGAAGATTTTCATTCCCGTGACCCTCATCTGGCTGGTGCTGGTGGGGGGCTTGATGCAAACCTCCTGGAATATCTGGGCTTGATCTGGCACTTCAACGGGCCGCCTGCGGCCCTTAGGCAAGTAAGGAAGGTTTAGACATGTCTGCTACCGCTGTTGCTCCGTTCTCTCTGGGCGACTTCTTCAAGAGCTTTCTGCTCGTGGAACTGTTCAAGGGCATGGCCCTGACGGGCCGCTACGCCTTGCGCCGCAAGGTCACGGTGCAGTTCCCTGAAGAGAAGACGCCCCTGTCGCCACGCTTCCGTGGGCTTCATGCGCAGCGCCGCTACGACAACGGCGAAGAGCGCTGCATTGCCTGCAAGCTCTGCGAGGCCGTGTGCCCGGCCATGGCCATCACCATCGAGTCCGACGTGCGCAACGACGGCACCCGCCGCACCACCCGCTACGACATCGATCTGACCAAGTGCATCTTCTGCGGCTTCTGCGAAGAAGCCTGCCCGGTGGACGCCATCGTGGAGACGCACATTCTGGAATACCACGGCGAAAAGCGCGGCGACCTGTACTTCACCAAAGAGATGCTGCTGGCCGTGGGCGACCGTTACGAGAAAGAGATCGCTGCCGCCAAGGCCGCCGATGCGAAGTACCGCTGAAACCAGCGCCGATCAAGCCGAACCAGCCGAACACCGCTGAATACAGCCCAAGCACCCACCTACCTTTATGGCCTTCCAGACCGGTTTCTTCTACCTCTTCGCGGCGGTGCTGCTGTTCGCGGCGCTGCGCGTGGTGACCGCGCGCAACCCGGTGCACGCCGTGCTCTATCTCATGCTGGCGTTTTCCCAGGCCGCTGCGTTGTGGCTGCTGCTCAAGGCCGAGTTCCTGGGCATCACGCTGGTGCTGGTGTACCTGGGCGCGGTCATGGTGCTGTTCCTGTTCGTGGTGATGATGCTCGACATCAACACCGACGCCATCCGCAAGGGATTCTGGCGCCACTTTCCACTGGCTGCCACCCTGGGCGCCATCGTCAGCGCGCAGCTGGTCGCGGTGCTGTGGGCGGGCTTCCCTGAACTCACGGTCAGTGCGGAGGCAGGTGGCCGCGCCATGCATGCGCCGGGCCACAACAATACCTACGAACTGGGCCTGCTGCTCTACACCAAGTACCTCTATCCCATTCAGGTGGCGGCCGTGCTGCTGCTGGTGGCCATGATTGCCGCCATCGCCCTGACGCTGCGCGAGCGCAAGGACAGCAAGGCCATCAACCCCGGACTGCAAGTGAAAGTGCGCGCCGCAGATCGGCTCTCCGTGGTGGCCATGCCGGCCACCCAGAAAGGCAGCAACGCCGCTCCACAGGCCGATGCCCAACCCCAGCAAGGAGGCCAGTCATGAGCACACTAGGCCTGGGCCACTTCCTCGCGGTGGGTGCCATTCTGTTTGCCATTTCGGTGGTGGGCATCTTTCTCAACCGGAAGAACCTCATCGTGCTGCTCATGGCCATCGAGCTCATGCTGCTGGCCGTGAACATGAACTTCATCGCTTTCTCCTACTACCTCGGCGATATGCAGGGGCAGGTGTTCGTGTTCTTCATCCTGACGGTGGCGGCGGCCGAATCGGCCATCGGTCTGGCCATTCTGGTCCTGCTGTTCCGCAACAAGCGCTCCATCAATGTGGATGAGCTCAACACGCTCAAGGGTTGACGGGCAGAGTTTCATGCTCACCCTGACACCCGGACAAGAACCCTAGAAAAAAGACAACTATGAGTACCAGTCTCTCTGCAAGCACGCTGCTGGCGGTGCCGCTGGCCCCGCTGGTGGGCGCCGCGCTGGCCGGCATCCTGGGCACCACGCTGGGCGGTAACTGGCTGGGCCGCCGTGCCTCGCACGTATTCACCATTCTGGGCGTGCTGGTGTCCTTCATCCTGTCGGCCTCGGTGCTCAAGAGTGTGGCCATGGACGGCGCCCGCTTCAACGAGACCATCTACACCTGGATGGTGGTGGGTGGCCTGAAGATGGAGATCGGTTTCCTGGTGGACGGCCTCACCGCCATGATGATGTGCGTGGTGACCTTCGTTTCCCTCATGGTGCACATCTACACCATCGGCTACATGGAGGAAGACGCCGGCTACAACCGCTTCTTTGCCTACATTTCGCTGTTCACCTTCTCCATGCTCATGCTGGTCATGAGCAACAACCTGCTGCAGCTGTTCTTTGGCTGGGAAGCGGTGGGCCTGGTGTCTTATCTGTTGATTGGCTTCTGGTACAACAAGCCGACGGCCATCTTCGCCAACATGAAGGCCTTCCTAGTGAACCGGGTAGGCGACTTTGGTTTCATTCTGGGCATCGGCCTCATCGTGGCCTACACCGGCTCGCTCAACTACACCGAGATTTTTGCCAAGGTGGACGAGCTGGCCCAGATCGAGTTCCCCTGGTACATCATGGGCCAGGAGGCCATGCTGGTCACCGTCATCGCCATCTGCCTGTTCATTGGCGCCATGGGCAAGTCGGCACAGTTCCCGCTGCACGTCTGGCTGCCCGATTCCATGGAGGGTCCCACCCCCATTTCGGCGCTCATCCACGCCGCCACCATGGTGACGGCGGGCATCTTCATGGTCGCGCGCATGTCGCCGGTGTTCGAGCAGTCCGATACCGCGCTGAACTTCATTCTGATCACGGGTGCCGTCACAGCGCTGTTCATGGGTTTTCTGGGCATCATCCAGAACGACATCAAGCGGGTGGTGGCGTACTCGACGCTGTCGCAGTTGGGCTACATGACCGTGGCGCTGGGCGCGTCGGCTTACTCGATTGCGGTGTTCCACCTCATGACGCACGCCTTCTTCAAGGCGCTGCTGTTCCTGGCGGCGGGTTCGGTCATCATCGGCATGCACCACAATCAGGACATCCGCTGGATGGGTGGCTTGCGCAAGTACATGCCCATCACCTGGATCACGTCTCTGCTGGGTACGCTGGCGCTCATCGGCACGCCGTTCTTCTCGGGTTTTTACTCCAAGGACAGCATCATCGAGGCGGTGCACTTCAGCAATCTACCGGCTTCGGGATTTGCCTACTTCGCTGTGCTGGCGGGTGTGTTCGTCACCTCGTTCTATTCGTTCCGGCTCTACTTCCTGGTGTTCCACGGCCAGGAACGCTACCACCTGAACCCCGACGCGCACCACGGGCACCACGACGATGACCACCACGATGAGCACGCCAAGGGCCACGCCCAGGGCAACGATCAGGACCACGGCCACGATGACGCTCATGGCGGCAAGCCGCACGAGTCTCCCTGGGTGGTGACGGTACCGCTGCTGCTGCTGGCCGTGCCTTCCGTGGTGATTGGTTACATGACCATCGGCTCCATGGTGTTCGGGGAGTTCCTGGCCGACGCCATCACCGTCAACAGCGAAGCCCACCCGGCCATGGCCTCTTTCGCCGCCATCTACACCGGCCCGCTGGGCATGATTGCGCACGCCTTCTTCACGCCTCCGCTGTATCTGGCTGCGGCGGGTGCGTTGACTGCCTGGTACATGTACATGAAGAACCCGGCCCTGCCCAAAGCCATTGGTGCGGCGTTGCGCCCGCTGGTGGTGGTCATGGAAAACAAGTACTACATGGACTGGATCAACGAGAACATCATCGCCCGCGGCGCGCGCGCGCTGGGCGTGGGCCTTTGGAAGGGCGGTGACCGCGGTGTGATCGAGGCCGGTGTGGTGAACCTGAGCTGGAAGATCATCGGGCTGATTTCGGGCGTGGTGCGCCGCGGCCAGACCGGCTTCCTCTACCACTATGCCTTTGTGATGATTGTGGGCTTGATCGCCTTCATGTCGTATTTCGTATGGCTCGCCTGAACAGGAGACAAGAAGAATGGGTTTGCTGAGCCTTGCGATCTGGACGCCGATCTTCTTCGGCATTGTCCTGCTGGCCCTGGGCCGCGATGAGCAGGCGAACATGGTGCGCTGGACCGCACTGGTGGGCGCGCTGCTGGGTTTGCTGGTCACCGTGCCTCTGGTCACGGGATTCGACAACGGCACCGCCGCCATGCAGTTTGTGGAGAAGGCGGTCTGGATTGAAGCCTTCAACATCCACTACCACCTGGGTGTGGACGGCATTTCCTTGTGGCTCATTCCGCTCACCGCGTTCATCACGGTGATTGTGGTGGTGGCGAGCTGGGAGTCCATCACCGAGCGGGTGCACCAGTACATGGGCGCCTTCCTGGTGCTGTCGGGGGTGATGATTGGCGTGTTCGCGGCCCTGGACGCGATGCTGTTCTTCATCTTCTTCGAGGCCACGCTCATCCCCATGTACCTGATCATCGGCATCTGGGGGGGGCCGAACCGCATCTATGCGGCGTTCAAGTTCTTCCTCTACACGCTGCTGGGCTCGCTGCTCATGCTGGTGGCGCTGGTGTACCTGTACAACGTTTCGGGCGGCAGTTTCGACCTGGCCACCTGGCACGCGCTGCCGCTGGGTGCCACCGCGCAGACGCTGCTGTTCTTCGCCTTCTTCGCGGCCTTCGCCGTGAAGGTGCCCATGTGGCCGGTGCACACCTGGTTGCCCGATGTGCACGTGGAAGCCCCCACCGGCGGCTCTGCCGTACTGGCGGCCATCATGCTCAAGCTGGGTGCCTACGGCTTCCTGCGCTTTTCCCTGCCTATCCTCCCGGACGCATCGCAGGAGTGGGCCTGGCTCATGATCGTGCTGTCTCTCATTGCCGTGGTGTACGTGGGCCTGGTGGCCATGGTGCAGCAGGACATGAAGAAGCTGGTGGCCTATTCGTCGGTGGCGCACATGGGTTTTGTGTCCCTGGGCTTCTTCATCTTCAACGACCTGGGCATGGCCGGCGCCATTGTGCAGATGATCGCGCACGGCTTCGTGTCGGCCGCCATGTTCCTGGGCATAGGCGTGCTGTACGACCGCGTGCATTCCCGCGAGATTGCCAGCTATGGCGGCGTGGTCAACACCATGCCCAACTTCGCCGCGTTCGCGCTGCTCTTCACCATGGCCAACGCCGGCCTGCCCGGCACAGCGGGTTTCGTGGGCGAGTGGATGGTGATTCTGGGTGCCGTGAAGGCCAACTTCTGGGTGGGTATGGTGGCCGCGCTGGCGCTCATCCTGGGCGCATCGTATTCGCTGTGGATGTTCAAGCGCGTGTACCTGGGGCCAGTCACCAACGACAACGTCAAGGGCCTGCTCGACCTGAACAAACGCGAGTTTCTGGTCATGTGCCTGCTGGCGGTCATGGTGCTGTACCTCGGTATCCACCCCAAGCCCTTTACCGACGCCATGGACCTGTCGGTAGCGCAACTGCTGCAGCACATTGCCGTTTCCAAGCTGCC
The DNA here is from genome assembly GCA_025458665.1 of Serpentinimonas sp. Classification (GTDB taxonomy): domain Bacteria; phylum Pseudomonadota; class Gammaproteobacteria; order Burkholderiales; family Burkholderiaceae_C; genus JALOSG01. The sequence goes on along the minus strand of JALOSG010000032.1, from coordinate 5,394 downwards.
CTGATGCCCTGAACGCTGCCCCAGCAACCCCGAGAACCAAGCCATGATAGACAGCCAAAGTTGGGCCATCGTCACCCCGGAACTGATCCTGCTGGTAATGGCCTGCGCCATTGCCCTGTACGACCTGTTCGTCACCACGCCCCTGCGTGATGCCACCTACCGCCTCACGCTCCTGACGCTGGCGGTGGTGGCTGCGCTGCACGCTTACGCTGCCAGCACCGGGATCACCGCTACCGGCTTTGGCGGCATGATCGTGAGCGACCCCATGGGCGGCTGGCTCAAGAGCTTCGCCGCTGTCGCCATGCTGGTGACTCTGGTGTACAGCCGCCCTTACGCCGGCGCGCGGGACATGCTGCGCGGCGGTGAGATGTTCACCTTGTCCATGTTTGCGCTGCTGGGCATGTTCGTGATGATTTCCGGGCAGAACTTCCTGGTCATCTACATGGGTCTGGAACTGCTCACACTCTCCAGCTACGCGCTGGTGGCCCTGCGCCGCGATGACGTGGCGGCCACCGAAGCCGCCATGAAGTACTTTGTGCTGGGTGCGCTGGCCAGTGGTTTCCTGCTGTACGGTCTGTCCTTGGTTTATGGCGCCACGGGCTCTCTGGATGTGGCGCAGGTGGCGCAAGCCATTGCTGCAGGCACCGACTACCAGCAGGTGCTGGTGCTGGGTCTGGTGTTCGTGGTCGCTGGCCTGGCGTTCAAGCTCGGTGTGGTGCCCTTCCATATGTGGGTGCCCGACGTGTACCATGGCGCGCCCACGGCCGTTACGCTCATGATTGGTGGCGCGCCCAAACTGGCGGCTTTTGCCATTGTCATGCGGCTGCTGGTGGACGGCCTGATTCCGCTGGCTATTGACTGGCAGCAGATGCTGGCCGTGCTGGCGGTGGGCTCCCTGCTGGTGGGTAACCTCGCTGCGGTGGCGCAGACCAACCTCAAGCGCATGCTGGCTTTCTCCACGGTGGCGCAGATGGGCTTCATGCTGCTGGCGCTGGTGGCCGGTGTGGTGCGCACCGACGCGGGTGGCCCCGACGGCAGCAACATGGCCGCCGCCTACAGCGCAGGCATGTTTTACGTGACCACCTACGTGCTGACCACGTTGGCCACGTTTGGTGTGATTCTGCTGCTCAGCCGCCAGGGCCACGAATCGGAGGAGATTGCCGATCTGGCTGGATTGAACCAGCGCAGCCCGCTGTACGCGGGCGTCATGGCGGCCTGCATGTTCTCCCTGGCCGGGGTGCCGCCGCTGGTGGGCTTCTATGCCAAGTTGTCGGTGTTGCAGGCCCTGCTGAACGCTGGTGACGCGCTCTACGTGGGCTTGGCGGTGTTTGCTGTGCTCATGTCGCTGGTGGGGGCGTTCTACTACCTGCGGGTGGTGAAGGTCATGTACTTCGATGCGCCGACCCAGACCGCCGAGATTTCGGCCCCTCTGGATGTACGTGCCGTGCTTTCTGCCAACGGCGCACTGGTGCTGTTGCTGGGCCTGCTGCCCGGTGGCCTCATGGCCATTTGCGTGCAGGCCATACAGGCCATGCTGGTCTGAGGCGGAGCAAGAGGGCATGACGCAAACCACGTCAGTCTGGCTGGTATTGGGCCTGGCTTTTCTGGCTGCCAATCTGCCTTTTCTGAACGAAAGGCTGCTGGCGGTCTGGCCAAGAGCCGGCGACAAGAGCTTGTGGCTGCGCCTTCTGGAACTGGCCATTCTGTATGTCCTGGTGGGCGGTATTGGCCTGGCGCTGGAGCAACACGCTGGGCAGATTGCGCCTCAGGGCTGGGAGTTCTACGCCATCACGGCAGCGCTTTTCCTCACGTTTGCCTTCCCCGGGTTCGTCTACCGTTATCTGGCGCAACGGCGTTGAAGTGGCTGTACCCATTGGGGCTGCGTACTTGAGTGTTCTGCTGTGGTCTCGCGCCTGCTCCCTGAACTGCAACCCTCGCACCTGAGGGAAAGCACGCTCCGCTCGGAAGATGTGTACCGTGGGCACTTCCTGCATGCCCGCCGCGACGTGGTGCGCCTTCCCAACGGGGCAGAGGCCACCCGCGAATACATTGTTCATCCCGGGGCGGTCATGGTCATTGCCTTGCTGGACGACGGACAGGTGGTGCTGGAGCGGCAGTACCGCTATCCGCTTCACCGCGCCATGATCGAGTTTCCTGCCGGGAAGCTGGATCCCGGTGAAAGCGTCTTCGCCTGTGCGCAGCGGGAATTGCTGGAAGAGACTGGCTACACCGCCCGGGAGTGGGCACGCGCCGGGGTGCTACACCCCGTCATCTCCTACGCTACCGAAGCCATTGAGATCTGGTTTGCACGCGGCTTGAGCCTGGGTGCGCGGCAACTGGATGCCGAAGAGTTTCTTGATGTGATCACCGCCACACCCGCCGAGTTGCTGGCTGCTTGCTGCGATGGAACTGTAACGGATGCGAAGACGCTGACCGGTACTCTGTGGCTGCAGAATATGCTGGCAGGGCACTGGAGTTTGGTCTGGAAAGACACCGCTGTCTGGGCGGCCGAACGATAATCCGGCCATGAAAGTTCTCGATCTGTCCTGCACCCACGGGCACGTGTTTGAGGGCTGGTTTGCCTCCGAAGACGACTACCTGGGCCAGCGTGCGTCGGGCCTGCTTCAGTGCCCGGTGTGTGGCGACACCACCGTGGAAAAGCGCCTGAGCGCGCCCAGGCTCAACCTCGGCGAGCCACAGCCGCCAGCCCGGCAGGCCAAGTCCACAGAACGGGCGGGTTCGCCTTCCGCACAGGGTACGGACGGCGTCCGCCAGGCGGATGCTGCACAAGCCTTGCAAGCCCAGTGGCTGCGCGCGCTGCGCGAGGTGATGGCGCGCACCGAAGATGTGGGCGAACGCTTTGCCTCTGAAGCCCGCCGTATGCACTACGGCGAGACCGAGGAGCGCAATATCCGCGGGCAGGCCAGCCGCGAAGAAGCCATCGAACTGCTGGAGGAAGGGATTGCGGTGCTACCGCTTCCCCGGGTCGATGCTATCGAAGGCCCTTTGCAGTAGCTGCCTGCTGCCCTTTACGGATACAGGCCGCGCAAGTCGCGGGCATGCAGAATGCGCTGGCACGCCACGATGAACGTGGCCGTTCGCAGCGTGACCTTGTGCTCGTCGGCCACTTGCCAGATGGTGGTTAGCGCGCCGCGCATGATCTTCACCAGCCGCTCGTTGATTTCTTCCTCGCTCCAGAAGAAGCTGGAGAAGTCCTGCACCCACTCGAAATAGCTCACAGTCACGCCGCCGGCGTTGGCAATCACGTCGGGGACCACCAGCACGCCGCGCTCCTGCAGCAGGTCATCGGCTTCCGGGGTGGTGGGACCGTTGGCACCTTCCACAATCAGCCGGGCCTGGATGCGCCCGGCATTGGAGGCCGTGATCTGTTGCTCCAGCGCGGCGGGCACCAGAATGTCGCAGGGCACATCCCAGAACGCATCGGGGGGCACGGCTTCGGCGCCCGGGAAACCTGCCACGCTACCTTGTGCCGCCACATGAGCCAGCAGCGCGGTGATGTCCAGGCCGGCAGGCTGGTACACCGCACCGCCGTGGTCCTGAACGGCCACCACATGCGCGCCGGACTCGGCGAACAGCCGGGCTGTGACGCTGCCCACATTGCCGAATCCTTGGATGGCCACCCGCGCGCCGAGCAGCTTGAGCCCTATGCGGTGGGCGGCTTCCACGGCCACCGTGTACACGCCGCGCCCGGTGGCTTCGCGCCGTCCGAGTGAGCCGCCTATGTCCACTGGCTTGCCGGTCACCACGCCCAGCGAAGCCTCGCCCACATTCATGGAGTAGGTGTCCATCATCCAGGCCATGACCTGTTCGTTGGTGTTCACGTCGGGGGCGGGAATGTCCTTGTTGGGGCCGATGATCAGGCCGATTTCGCTGGTGTAGCGCCGCGTCACCCGCTCCAGCTCGCCCCTGGACAGTCGCCGGGGGTCCACGCGTATGCCTCCTTTGGCGCCGCCAAAAGGTACGTTCACCGCGGCGTTCTTCACCGACATCCAGGCCGATAGCGCCATCACTTCCGACAGGGTCACGTCCTGGTGAAAGCGCACGCCGCCCTTGCCTGGCCCCCGCGAGGTGTTGTGCTGCACGCGGTAGCCCTCGAAGTGGGCCACGGAACCGTCGTCCATATGGATGGGCACATCGACGATGAGCAGACGTTTGGGGCGCTTGAGCGTTTCCACCCAACGCCCGAGTTCGCCCAGGTAGGGCGTCACGCGGTCGACCTGCTGCAGAAAGATGCCCCAGGGCCCCAGGTGGTGGGGGTCCAGGAAGGAGGGCGGCAGGTGGGTGTGTGCCTGAACGTGGGGGTGGGGCAGCGGTGTGGCCATGGGGTGCGGGTGCCTCGTTGATGAAAGCGCCAGCTTAGTCCCCGCGTTCTGCGCTGTCCAAGGCTTAAGCGCGATGACGGCATGCGCGCCTTGCATGGGCTGCGCGGCGCCCGCTGTCGGGCGCCTAGTGCGGGTTCCAGCGGGGAGCGGCAGGCAGGTGGGGCGGCGCAGGCGGGCGCTGTGCGGCTGCGGCGGGTGCGGCGGGCGCAGCGGGCACTGCGAGAGGCACGGGCCGGGTGCCTGACACCTGCCCCGTCGGCCACGCATGGCCATTGACCCGCAGGCCGCTGTCTGACATTTTTATCGCGGTCTTGGCGCCCACCCCCTTCACGCGCCGCACCAGATCGGACCAGTCGGAGAAAGGCGCCTGCGCCCGAGCCTCCAGCATTTTCTGGCTGGTGGCCGGGCCTATGCCCTTGATGGCCATGAGATCTGCAGCCGGCGCGCTGTTCGCTTCCACCATGCCGTACACAGGCAGCACCCAGACAGCACAACACACCAAGGCCAGCCGCAGAAGCCACAGCATGCTTGAAAGATGCAGGCGCACCCCCGGCAGGCCAGCCTGGCGGGGAGCCAGAGAGCGCGGCAAAGGACGCGCTCCAGTGCGGTGGGCGGCGTGGTATGCCAGTGGCAAGGCGGTTTGGCGGCACAATCCATGCATGTTGGGGCCGTGGCGGGTTGGCAGTTTGGGTTGGGGGTTGGCAGAACCATCCTGTCACAGCCAGTCTGCGCTGTGGCCCGCTGCGGCTCCCGTCTGGCAATAAAAGGTGTACCGTTGATCGATCCTGCACAGGCTCCGGTGGTCTCCATCGACTACCACCTTCCGCCGGTGGCCGGGCGCTGGCTCACGCCGGAAGGCTTGAGGGAGCGGTTCCGGCAGCAGGCCGCGTGGCAACCCGAGTTGCGGCAGGAGTCCCGCTTCACGGAACGCGCGCCGGCCGATGCTGCCGTCCTCATTCCCGTAGTCACCCGCGAGTCGCCCACCCTATTGCTGACGCGGCGTACCCAGCACCTCTCCACCCATTCCGGGCAGGTGGCCTTTCCTGGTGGT
>JALOSG010000031.1 GCA_025458665.1 Serpentinimonas sp. | reverse complement strand
GCCAGAGCAATCAGAGTCTTTTTCATTTAGGAAATCTCCAAGGGTTGATGAATCTGGCGGCCCGTATTCAGGAGCCGTCCGACTTCTTGTCAGAAGCTTCTGGTATTGCACCAGAACCATCCCTTCAGGGCAAAACTTTCAGCGCTTCAGCAGCGTGGTCTGTCGCACCCACGCCACAAAAAATGCACAATTTCGGTGCATAGAACCCCGGCCCACAGATGGCCTAGGGTTTACCCCCACAGCACCGCCACCGCCCCGGAGAACGTGAAAAACGCCAGCACGGTGGACACCAGAATGATGCGGGCAATGCGGCCGTTGTCGGCGCCATAGCGTTCGGCCAGCAGGCTCACGTTGCTGGCACTCGGCAGGGCAGCAATGAGCACCAGCACGGTCAGGGCAAAGGGGTCCAGCGGCACGCCCAGCTGCACGGCAGTGGCACCCACGGCCAGCACCACCAGCGGGTGGATGAACAGCTTGATGAGGGCCACCGGCACGTAGTCGCTCAGGGGCATGGGGTGGTCGGCCTGCATCTGGGAGCGGGCCAGCACCGCGCCAATGGTGAACAGGGCTACCGGGGAAGCGGCATCGGCGAGCAGCCACACGGTGGTTTTGACGGGGCTGGGCAGCTGGAACTGGAACGCCGACGCCACGGCGCCCAGCAGAATGGCCCAGGGCATGGGGTTGGAGGCCACCCCCTTGAGCGCCATGCCCGCAGCGGCCCACACGCTGGCCTTGGCGCCGTTCTTTCCGCCGCCTGCCCCATCGAGCCGCGAAAGAGCCACGCACAGCGAGGTGGTGACCAGCATGTCCACCACGATGGTGACGATGGTGGGGCCGATGGCGGCTGGGCCTATGAGCGCAGCCAGCAGCGGCACGCCCATGAAGCCGGTGTTGGGAAAGGCCGCCACCAGCGCGCCCATGGAGGCGTCGTTCCAGCGGATGCGCCGGCTGAACGTGAACGCCACCGCCAACGCCACCACGATAAGCGCCGAGACCAGGTACACGCCCAGTACCGAAGCATCGAGCAGCTGGGCAATGGGGGTTTCCGAGCCAAAACGGTACAGCAGGCAGGGCAGCGCAAAGAACAGGACGAAACTGTTGAGGCCGGGAATGGCGGCCAGCGGGAGCATGCCGCGGCGCGCGGCCACAAAGCCCATGGCGACCAGCGCAAAGAACGGTAGGGTGACAAGCAGGATATTCAGCACGGCGCGTATTGTCGCAGCCCGGCGGGCGGTTTATGCGGGTTTTCCCGGACAGTATCATCGGCCGTGCATGGCCTCTGCTCCGTCTTCCACCGCCCCGCGCGGTCCGCAATCTGCCCCCAAGCCCGCCCCCGGCCTGAACCCGGCGCAGCTGGAGGCGGTGTACCACCTGAGCGGGCCTTGCCTGGTACTGGCGGGCGCGGGTTCGGGGAAAACGCGCGTCATCACGCACAAGATTGGCCGGCTCATTGATGTGGGGCTGGAGCCGCAGCGCATAGCCGCCATCACCTTCACCAACAAGGCCGCCGCCGAAATGCGCGAGCGTGCCCGGCAGCTGGTGGGCAAGCCGGCGCGGGAGGTGCTCATCTGCACCTTCCACTCCCTCGGGGTGCGGCTGCTGCGCCAGGATGGTGCATTGCTGGGCCTGAAAAGCCAGTTCTCCATTCTGGACACGGACGACATCACCTCCATCCTGAAAGACATCGGTGGCACCACCGACGCGGCCACCGCCCGCAGCTGGCAATGGACCATCAGCGGCTGGAAGAGTGCCGGGCTGACGGCCGCCGAAGCCCTGGCCCACGCCGAGAGCAAGAACGACGAGATAGCCCGCCAGATTGCGCTGGTCATGGCGCGCTACGAGGAGCGGCTGAGCGCCTACCAGAGCGTGGACTTTGACGACCTGATTGCGCTGCCCCTGAAGCTGCTGAAGCAACACCCCGAAGCCCGCGAGCGCTGGCAGAAGCAGTTGGGCCATGTGCTGGTTGACGAGTACCAGGACACCAACGCCACGCAGTACGAGTTGCTGAAACTGCTGGTGGGCGAGCGCGCCCGCTTCACTGCCGTGGGCGACGACGACCAGAGCATTTACGGCTGGCGCGGCGCCACGCTGGACAACCTGAAGCGCCTGCCGCAAGACTTCCCCGAACTGAAGGTGGTGAAGCTGGAGCAGAACTACCGGTCCACCACCGGCATATTGCGGGCGGCCAATGCCGTGATTGGCCCCAACCCCAAGCTGTTCCCCAAGACCCTGTGGAGCGAGCTGGGCGAGGGCGAGCCCGTGCGCGTACTGGCGGCCGACCACGAAGACCACGAGGCCGAGCGCGTGGTGGCGCGCATACAGAGCCTGCGGTCCAGCCACGCCGCCGCATTCCGGGACTTTGCGGTGCTCTACCGTGCCAACCACCAGGCGCGCGCGCTGGAAACTGCGCTGCGCCGGGCGCAGATTCCGTACAAGGTGTCGGGCGGCACCAGTTTTTTTGACCGCGCCGAAATCAAGGACCTGTGCGCCTGGCTGCGCCTCATGGTGAACAACAACGACGATCCGGCCTTCCTGCGCGCCGTGACCACGCCCAAGCGCGGCATCGGCCACCAGACGCTGCAGCAGCTGGGTGGCTTTGCCACGCAGTACCGGCTCAGCCTGTTCGAGGCGCTGTTCTCGCACTCCCTGGGGGCGGCGGTGAGCGCGCGTGCCGTGGGCGGCCTGCACGAGTTTGGCCGGCTGGTGAACGACCTGGAGTACCGCGCCCGCCACACCACCGGGGAAGAAGCCGCCCGCACCTTCCTGACCGACTGGCTGAGAGACATAGGCTACGAAAAGCACCTTTACGACAACGAAGAGAGCGACAAAGTGGCCGCCGCGCGCTGGAACAACGTGACCGATTTTTGCGACTGGATGGCACAGCGCTGCGGCGGGCAGATAGACGACAGCGGCGCCAATACGGGTGGCACGACCACCGAGCGCGAGCCCCGCTCCATGCTGGAAGTGGCGCAGACCATAGCCCTGATTTCCACCATTTCAGAGCGCGAGCAAGACCAGGACGTGGTGACGCTGTCCACCCTGCACGCGGCCAAGGGGCTGGAATGGCCGCATGTGGTGCTGGCTGGCGTGAACGAAGGCCTGCTGCCTTTCCGCCCCGACGACGACGGCCCCGCCGACGCGCTGGAGTTGCGCATTCAGGAGGAGCGGCGCCTCATGTACGTGGGCATCACGCGGGCGCAGCGCACGCTGCTGGTGAGCTGGCTGAAGCGGCGCAAGAAAGGCCGCGAGATGGTGCCCGGCCAGCCCAGCCGCTTCATTGCCGAAATGGCGCTGGACCAGGCCACCGTGCGCGAAGACCCGCGGGAAAAGCTGCGTGCCCTGCGCGAGGAATTTGCACGCCGCGCTGCCGAGGGCAAGCCGGCAGCCTGACCCCGGGTTACGGCGCTGTGCTCACCAGCCCAGCCCCAGGCGCAGCGGCAAATACACCGCCATGCCCGAGAGGATGGTGCCCAGCACGCCACCGCGCCAGAAGAACCACGCGGCGCCCGCCACGGCGGCAAAGACCCGTGCATCCAAGATGGTGGCAATGAGCTGCCCTTGATCGGTCACGATTTCCGGAATGACCACGGCCGCCAGCGCGGCAATGGGCGCGTACTGCAGCCCACGCTCGGCCCAGCGCGGCAAGTGCCAGGGCTTGCTGGAAATGAAGAAGAACCCGCGCGTGATGACCGTGATGCAGCCCAGCAGCACGATGGTGAGGAGGGTCCAGAGAGAGGTATCGCCCATGCTTGTACTTTCTGGCGCCCGGCTCAGTGACTGGCCGGCCGGCCACGCAGCCAGCGCGGGCCATGCGCTTCGGCCACCAGACACACCGCCACCGCCGCCGCAATGGCCACCACGATGTTGAGCTTGAGCGGCAGCGCCCACGCAGCCACCGCCGCCGCTCCGGATACGCCCGCCGACAGCACGCGCAGCTTGGTGGTGGCCAGGGAACAGCTCACGCCCAGCAGCGCCAGAATGCCGGCAAAACCCAGCCCCCATTCGGTAGGTACCACATTGGCCAGTCCTATGCCCACCAGGCTGGCCAGCATCCAGGAACCGTAATTGATGGCGCAGTTGCCCGCCAGGTAGGCCTGCTGCCGGTGGAGTTCGTCGGGTGTCTGGCCGGGTTGGGGGTAGCGCTTGGCAAAGAACACATAGCTCAGATCGGCCGTCACGTAGCCGGTGGCCAGGCGCTCGGCCAGCGGCAAATGCATGACATAAGGCCGCAAATGCGCCGAAAACACCACAAAGCGCAGGTTCACACAGAAGGCCGCCGCCAGAATCACCCACATGGGCGCGCCGGCCGTGATCATGGGAATGGCGGCCAGCTGGGCGCTGCCGGCGTACACCACCAGCGTCATGAACACCGCCTCGAACACCGACATGCCCGACTTCACCATGGCCACGCCCGTCATGAGGCCCCAGGCGCCAATGCCGGTGGCCACCGAAATCTGGTCCTGGATGCCTTCCCGGTATTCGGGCAGCGCGCGGTAGGAGCGTTTGAGGAAGTACATCAGTGGCCCAGGGCAGTCACCAGCGGCTGCCCGCGCAGGAAGTCGGCCACGGGCAGGCGTTTGCCGCCCGCGCGCTGCACTTCCAGCAGGCGCAACACGCCCTGGCCGGTCTGCACGCGGATGGCTTGCGCATCGGCGCCCAGCACCGTGCCGGGCAGAGCGGGCTGGGCAGACTGCGTTGCGCCTGCGCCAATAGCTGGCTCGATAGGCTCAGCGGGCTCCGTGCGGGCCTCCACCTCGGCGGCCCACACCTTCAGCGCCTCCCCGCCCCACAGCGTGCTGGCACCCGGGAAGGGGTTGAAGGCGCGCACGCGGCGTTCCAGCAGTGCGGCGGGCTGGCTCCAGTCCAGCAGGGCTTCGGCTTTCTCTATCTTGTGCGCGTAGGTCACGCCTTCGGCAGGCTGCGGTACCGGCTTCAGGCCCCCGCAGGCGGCCAGTTCCAGCGCTTCCACCACCAGCCGCCCACCCAGCAGGGCCAGGCGGTCGTGCAGGGTTCCGGTGGTGTCTTGCGGCGCAATAGGCAGCCGCTCCACCAGCAGCATGTCGCCGGTGTCCAGGCCAGCGTCCATCTGCATGAGGGTGATGCCGGTTTCGGCGTCGCCCGCCTCTATGGCGCGGTGTATGGGGGCCGCCCCCCGCCAGCGCGGCAGCAGGGAAGCGTGGATGTTCAGGCAGCCCAGCCGGGGCAGGCTGAGCACCCACTGCGGCAGGATGAGGCCGTAAGCAGCCACCACCATGACGGTGGCGCCACCGTCGGCCACGGCCCGTTGCAGCGCTGCCTGCGCTTCGGCGGCGTCTTCGGGGTAGCGGCCATCGAGCTTGAGGCTGCGCGGCTGGCACACCGGCAGGCCGTGTTCCAGCGCCACCTGCTTTACCGCGGACGGCTGCAGCTTCATGCCGCGGCCGGCGGGCCGGTCGGGCTGGGTCAGCACCAGCGGCACGCCAAAGCCGGCGCGCAGCAAAGAGCGCAGCGCCACAGCAGCAAATTCCGGCGTGCCGGCAAAAATCACGTTCATGGGGAAGTGCAGAGAAGGCAGGAGACCTAGGCCGGGGCTGAGGGCCCCGCTCCAACCGCAAGTAGCTTAATGGAAAGCGCCCAGGTCGGAAGGACCGGAAAACTCTTCCAGGGTGATGATCTGGCGCAACACGCCCTGCGGGTCGAGGTGGACGTGCAGAAACCAGCTGGTCCCGAAGTCCCGGTAACGGTAGGTCCAGATATCGCCATCGAAGCGGGCCACCCGCTCCACCAGAGCCGGCGTGCCGAGCTCGCGGAACACCTCGGCCTGGGTGGTGACGCCCACCTGAAGGGCCTGCAGAAAGTGTCCGGGCACCAGCGCCTGGGTGATCTTCGTCACGCGCCCCTGGGCGTCCAGGTCGATGTTGTAGACCTCCGGCCCCATGGGCTGCCCCGAATACTGCAGCCGCGTGCCGTTGGACAGCGGGTGCACTTGCGTGGGCTTGCCCAGGCGCTGCTCCACCACGGCGCGCTCGGTGCCCAGCTCCATAAACTGGGGCGCAGTGGCACAACCCTGCAACCACAGCGCCGCGCACAGCAGGCCCCACCGCACCAGCGCGGAGCTTGGGCGGCCAAGCCTCACCGGGTGTGCTCCCGCTCCGCTTTCAGCAGCTTGGTCTTGATGCGGTTGCGCTTGAGCGGCGAGAGGTATTCCACGAACACCTTGCCCATGAGGTGGTCCATCTCGTGCTGAATGCACACGGCCAGCAGCCCTTCGGCCTCGATGGTCCGGGCGTTGCCGTCGCCGTCCTGGGCGCGCACGCGCACTGCCACGGAGCGCTCCACACCGTCGTAAATGCCGGGTACCGACAGGCAACCCTCTTCGCCCTTGCGGGTTTCCGGGCTGGCCCACTCAATCTCGGGGTTGATGAGCACCATGGGCTGGTTGCGCTCTTCGCTCACATCCACCACGATCAGGCGCTCGTGCACGTCCACCTGCGTGGCTGCCAGACCGATGCCATTGGCCTCGTACATGGTGGCCAGCATGCGCTGAATGAGGCCACGGATGCGCTCATCCACCGCCTTCACCGGGCGGGCCACGGTGTGCAGGCGCGGATCGGGGTAGCGCAGGATGGTGAGGGTATCGGTCTCGGTCATGGCAGATTCAGGGGCTGATGTGGCTATTTTCGCCACTTTTGGCACAGTGGCGGTCCCGACGGACGTTTTATCATTGCCATAAATGGGGCTTGGACGCAAAATCTAAAGCAAAGTATCGATTGCCAGTAGAGACACGCTGGGAGGGAGAGTGCCCAGCCAGGCCGGCGTTTTCGCCGATACCTTGGGGCCCAACGCATGCCTATGAACACCCATAACACCGACCCGATGCACGCCAACTTGTTCCCCAACCCCCCGGTACCACACGCCTCCCTGGCCACGCGCTGGCTCCACCGCACCGCCGGGGTTGGTCTGGGTCTGGCACTGCTGGCCACCACCAGCACATCGTTCGCCCAGCGGGAACCCAATTTCCCTATCACTGCCGGGCAGCGCAGCACTGCGCAGGACGTGGCTCAGCGCGGCGTTCCCTTGAGCGAGCTGGCCCCCAACGCACCCGACAGCTACACCGTCAAGCGGGGAGACACGCTGTGGGACATTTCGGGCATCTTCCTCACAAGGCAGTGGCGCTGGCCCGAGTTGTGGGGCATGAACCTGGAGCAAATCCGCAATCCGCACCTGATTTTCCCCGGCCAGGTGCTCTACCTCACCCGTGTGGGAGACCGCGCCTTCCTGAGCACCGCGCCGGGAGATGTGCCCACCGTCAAGCTGTCTCCGCGCGTGCGCTCGGAAATGCTGGACGACGGCTCGATTCCGCCCATCCCGCTCCAGGACATCCTGCCCTTCCTGACCGAGCCCCTGGTGGTCGATGCCGAGGCACTGGCCAAGGCGCCCCGCATCGTGGCGACCCAGGAAAACCGCGTGCTGCTCAGCCGGGGCGACCGCGCCTACGCCCGCGGCCAGTATGGCACCCCGGCCGAACTCGAAGGCTCCGCCTTGAGCGCTGAGCGCGGTGCCCAGCGTGATTTCAGGGTGTTCCGCAACACCGTGGAACTGCGGGACCCCACCACGCGGGAAATCCTCGGTTATGAGGCCCAGTTCGTGGGCAAGGCCAACCTGGTGCGGGGAGAAGTGCTGCGCGACCGCCAGAACCCGGACGGTACAGTCACCCGGGAGCTGGAACCCGCCACCATCGACATTTCGCTGGCCAAGGAGGAAATCCGGGTGGGCGACCGGCTGATTCCGGAGCCACCGAGGGTGGTTCCCGCCTATGTGCCCCGCGCACCCCAGACCGAGCAACGTGGCCAGATCGTGGCGGTGCATGGCTCTGCCGTGCGCAACGCCGGGCAGAACCAGGTGGTGATCATCAACCGGGGCCTGCGCGACGGCATAGAAACCGGGCATGTGCTGGCCGTGCTGAAAGACGGTACCGTGCTGCCAGACACAACCGATTCCGCCCGGCCCAACCTCGTGCTACCCAACGAGCGCAATGGCCTGATGATGGTGTTTCTGGCCTATGACCGCGTCTCTTACGCCCTGGTGCTGCAGATCACCGATGGCGTGAAGGTAGGCGACCGCTTCATCAATCCTTGAACCCGACAGGGGCCTCGGCCCCCCGGACGGGTTCGCCCGAAGATCTGGCGCACTGGTTGCGCCTGGTGCTGACTCCCTCGGTCGGGCCCGCCACCGCCCGCAAACTGCTGGCGCGTTTCGGTTTGCCGCAGCGTGTTTTCGAGGCTGCGCTGAACGAACCGGCTGCGGTGGAGGCGCTGGTAGGTCAGCGCACGGCAGCCGCGCTGCGCGATACCCCGGCGGAGTGGCGCTCGCAGTGCGACCTGACCCTGCAGTGGCTGGCGGCCTCGGGGGACCACCATGTCATCACGCTGGCCGATGCGGCCTACCCCCGAGAGTTGCTGACCACCGAAGACCCACCCCTGCTGCTGTGGGTGCAGGGGCAGTTGGCGGCGCTGGCACACCCGCGCCGCCTGGCGGTGGTGGGCAGCCGCAACCCCACACCCCAGGGCCTGGAAAACGCCCGGCACTTCGCGCGCGCCCTGGCAGAGGCCGGCGTGGAAATTGTGTCCGGGCTGGCGCTGGGCATAGACGGGGCCGCCCACGAGGGAGCGCTGGCGGCGGCGGGGCCCACCCTGGCGGTTGTCGGTACTGGCCTGGACAGCGTCTATCCCAAGCGGCACGCCGGCCTGGCCGCCGCCATGGCAGAGAGGGGTGCGATCATCAGCGAACTGCTGCTGGGCACGCCCCCCATAGCGCCCAACTTTCCCAAACGCAACCGCATCATTGCCGGCCTGGCTCATGGGACGCTGGTGGTGGAGGCTGCCCTGCCTTCGGGCTCGCTCATCACGGCCCGGCTGGCCATAGAACAAGGGCGGGAGGTATTTGCCATACCAGGCTCCATCCATGCCACGCAGTACAAGGGCTGCCACGCACTCATCCGGCAGGGGGCCAAACTGGTGGAGTCGGCGCAGGACATTCTGGAAGACCTGCAGCCGGTGTGGCCGGGGGTGACGCACGCCAGCTCCCAACCCGGGCCCGAGCCTGCCCGCTACAGCGGGCCGCACGCCGCGGTGCTGCAGGCGCTGGGCCATGACGCCACCGATTTCGATGCCTTGCAGGCCCGTACAGGCCTGCCCACACCGCCGCTGCAGGCGGCCTTGCTGGAGCTGGAGCTGGAAGGGCGGGTGGTGCGGCAGCCCGGCGGGCTGTTCGTGCAGCTGGTGCGGGCCTGACGCCACCAGACCCTTGCAGGGCGCAGCCCAGCGTGGCTCAGGCCAGCAGACGTTCCGGGTTGGCGCTGAGCTTGTCCAGCGCCTCGCGGGTGGCACGTGTGGTGAGCGGCTCCGCCTCGCAAGAACGGAGCAGCCCGGCCTGCAGGTAGTGGGCCAACCGGCCAGCCTGCATGAGGAAGGACTGCTCGGGCGGGCGAGCCAGCAGGTAGAGCCGCTGCCCGCGACTGCGCCAGACCAGTTGTGCCACCAGGCGCTGGCCGTTGTGTTCCAGGTCATACCAGGCGCCCAGCACCAGTTGACGGGCTGCTGCCGCCGCCTGCGGGGTGACTGCCTCGCGCGACTGCGGCGTGTCTGCCAGCACCGTAATGGCCGATGCGTCCACCCCGGTGATGAGTTCAATGCTGTCCGCGCTGAGTTCAAAGTGACCCTCCAGCGCGCCGTCGTCGTCTCCGTCCTTGTCGCCGAGGTAATCCTCCAGCCCCGCGAGCGCGCGGGTCAGCCCCTGAAGCCAGCCGGCATCGATGGGCTGGGTGCGCGACATGAAGGCATCTGTCAACGCGTCGCTCAACCGCTGGACGTGTGCGTCCTGGCGTGCGGCGTCGTACCCCAGCAGTTGCATGCCCTCCCGCAACTGAGCCAGCAGGCCCGGCAGGCGGGCAATGACTTTGGCGCGCTCGCCCCGGTTGGGCTTGGCGCTGGCCGCCCAGAGCAACTCGGACGCTGCGCTGCGCAGCGCCACGGAGCGCTCATGCTGGGCGCCCAGCTTGACCGACGCGAAAGCCAGCACCTCCACCCAGACCTGGAACAGGAAATCCCGCACCTCGTCGCGCACCGACACCTCGCTCAGGAGCTTGCGCAATTCGATGGTGTACTTCACCGTGAGCGTTTCCTTCTGCTCCACCTGGCGCGCCACATTCACCACCTTGCCAACGTGGTCGTCGGTGTGCAGGTGGCGAGTGAGAAAGTCCAGGAACTCCTTGTGCATCAGCTCGAACACGCGCCGTCCGGTTTCGGGGTACTGCTCGATCACCTGAACCACCCGCCGGATTTCCTGCTCCAGCGGGTCCAGCGATACCGCGGAATCGAAACCCAGCACGCAAGAACCCATACGGTCGATGAGCAGGCGGGCCGGATGCTCGGGCGAGGACAGGAACTCGGGGTCCACCACCGCAATGCGCAGCACGGGCATCTGAAGTCGGGCAAACCACACCCGGATGGACGGCGGGATGCGCTCTTCAGCAAGGATGTTTTCAAAGATCAGGGCCACCACCTCAATGACCGCCTTCTCGTGGTCGGAGCGGCTGGCGGCCTTGAGCACCCGTGCCTGCTCGCGCACGCCCAGCGCACTGGTGGCCGGGGAGGTCCAGTCGACCGTGATGGTGGGCAGATTGAAGATTTCGGTAGGCGCAAACGCGGCTTCGGTGGCGGCGGGATCTGCACCGGGGTTACCCGGGTAGTGGGGCTCGCGGGGCCCATCCGCTCCGCGGGCACCGGCGCTCTGGTAACCACCAGCCCCGGGAGCGCCTCCAGGCATCTCGGCGTGCAGGGTGGGTCGGTGTGAGGTGTCCTGGCGTGTCTCCGTCGGGGTGGCTGCGGGAGCGCGCCGCACCGGAGCGGGCAGGTGCTCGCTCAGGAAGCGCATGAGCCGGTTGGCCACCTCGACGGAAGCTGCAGCCGCCTGCGACACCGAGACGCGCCCCATGGGCAAGGTGCCCGAGGGAAGAAATCCGGGACGGGAGGACTGGGTAGACAAACCGGGCATGCCCGATTGGGTCGGCCCCTCGGGCTGCACAGGCACCGGGGCCGAGTTCAGCGGTATGCGCTGACTGAAGCCGCTTCGCCGCACCAACTGGCGCAGGTCAATGTGTGGCAATACACCCTGCTCCAGGAGGAAATGGTTGGTGTCGTGCCAGCCCTCGATCACCAACGGAACCAGGCCGGCCTGCAGCAAGGGCTGGCAAATCTGCCACTGGGGCCGCGTCAGCCCAGCGTCCAGCCAGCTTTGCACGAGGGTGTGCACGAACACACCCGCACGCACCGGGTCGTCTTCCTCCAGGTCGACCTGCTCCAGGTGTTGAATGCGCAGCCGGAGATCCTTGAACTCATCGGTGCCCTTGTCGGACACCACCAGAGCGGTTCGGGACGCCAGGATGCGCGCCTCGACCATTTCGTCGGTCATGAGCGAGAGCTCGGACGGGGTGGGCGGCACTGAACCCACCCGGCTGCGGCTGTAGCCGCCGCGCTCGGTCTGCTCCAGCAGTTCGCGCAACAGGGTGGTACTGCGCTCTACCCAGGCGGGCCCCAGCCGACGCAGTTGCAGAGAGGCCTCTTCCTTGGCCAGAAACTGCTCCACCTCGGCACCGGTTTTGGGCGGTGGACTGCGGGCTTTGTCCACCGCATCGAACAGTTGCTGCTCCAGGCGCTGGGCAAACGCCGGCACTGAGGCCACAAGGTGCCTCAGAAACAGCAGGCGCGCCTGCTTGGCAAGGAGCAATTGACTTGGAGAAGCAGCCACGAGCGCCAGTATGCCAGCCTGAACAAGAAAAGCCACGCCGCAGGGTTGCGTACCGCCGAAGCATGTGGCAAACAGCGAACAGCGAACAGCAAAAGCCTTGTGAGGCTGCTGCCCGGAAACGTCAGACCATGGCGCCCGCGTTGGGATCGTCCGGGTCGCCAGACTTTGGCGGCGGCGGCTGCACCAGGTCTTCGCGCTTGATGCCCAGCCACATCGCCATGCCGGTGGCCACGAACACCGAAGAGTAGATGCCGAACATGATGCCGATGGTGAGGGCCAGCGCAAAGTAGAACAGTGTGGGGCCGCCAAACAACAGCATGGAGACCACCATGACTTCCGTGGAGCCGTGGGTGATGATGGTGCGGCTCATGGTGGAGGTGATGGCGCGGTCGATGACCTGCTCGGTCGTCATCTTGCGGTGGCGCCGGAACACCTCGCGGATGCGGTCAAAGATCACCACCGACTCGTTCACCGAATAACCCAGCACGGCCAGCACGGCCGCCAGCACGGCCAGAGAGAATTCCCACTGGAAAAAGGCAAAGAAGCCCAGGATGATGATGACGTCGTGCAGGTTGGCCACGATGGCGGCGACCGCGAACTTCCACTCGAAGCGGAAGGCGAGGTAGACCATGATGCCCAGGATCACGAAGGCCAGCGCCATGAGGCCGTCGGTCACGAGTTCCTGCCCCACCTGGGGACCGACGAACTCGGTGCGGCGCAATTCCACGTCCGGGTTCTGGGCACGCAGGGCGGCCAGAACCACCTCGCTTTGCTGCCCTGAGGTCTGGCCTTCCAGAATGGGCAGGCGCATCAGCACTTCGCGCGAGGTACCGAAGTTCTGCACCGGCACATCGGCGTAACCCAGCCCGGTGATGACCTCGCGCACGGCAGCGAGGTCGGCGGGTTGCTCGTAGGCCACCTCCATGACCGTGCCGCCGGTGAACTCCACCGACAGGTTCAGGCCGCGCGTAACCAGGAAAAACACAGCCAGGACGAAGGCGGTGAAGGAAATCGCGTTCAGCAGCTTGGCGTGCCGCATGAACGGGATGTCATTGCGTATGCGGAAAAAATCCATGGCGGTTCTTTCAGTTTGCCTTGCCAGCCGTGATACCGTCTTTCCAGACCGTACCGATGGAGATGCTCTTGAGCTTCTTCTGGCGGCCGTACCAGAAGTTCACAATGCCGCGGGAGAAGAACACCGCCGAGAACATGCTGGTGAGAATGCCGATGCAGTGCACCACCGCAAAGCCGCGCACCGGGCCAGAGCCAAACACCAGCAGCGCCAGACCCGCCAGCAGGGAGGTGATGTTGGAGTCCAGGATGGTGCCCCAGGCGTTGTCGTAGCCGGTATTGATGGCCGTTTGCGGCGCGGCGCCGTTGCGCAGTTCCTCGCGGATGCGCTCGTTGATGAGCACGTTGGCATCGATGGCCATACCCAGCGCCAGCGCCATGGCGGCCATGCCCGGCAGCGTGAGTGTGGCCTGCAGCATGGACAGCACCGCCACCAGCAAGGTCAGGTTGAAGGCCAGCGCGATGCTGGAGAACACGCCAAACAGCATGTAGTACACGCTGATGAAGGCCACCACGACGATGAAGCCCCACATCACGCTGTTGAAGCCTTTCTCGATGTTCTCGCGCCCCAGGCTCGGGCCGATGGTGCGCTCCTCGATGATTTCCATGGGAGCGGCCAGCGAGCCTGCGCGCAGCAACAGTGCAATATCGTTGGCTTCCACCGTGGTCATGGCGCCGGAAATCTGTACCCGGCCACCACCAATCTCGGTGCGAATGACGGGGGCGGTGACGACCTCGCCGCGGCCTTTCTCGAACAGCAGAATGGCCATGCGCTTGCCCACGTTCTCGCGGGTCACGTCGCGGAATATGCGCGAGCCTTTGGCGTCCAGGGTCAGGTGCACTGCAGGCTCCTGGGTCTGGCTGTCAAAGCCGGCCTGCGCGTCGGTCAGGTTCTCACCGGTGAGCAGCACATCGCGGCGGGTGATGACGGGCTGGCCAGCCCGGTCCAGGTGACGTTCTGAGCCGAAAGGCACAGGGCCCTGCCCCCGCTCCGCGGTCACGCCTTCAGGGCTCTCATCCACCATGCGCAGTTCCAGCGTGGCGGTGCGGCCCAGGATGTCCTTGGCCTTGGCGGTGTCTTGCACGCCGGGCAGCTGGACCACGATGCGGCTGGCTCCCTGCTGTTGAATCACCGGCTCGGCCACGCCCAGTTCGTTGATGCGGTTGTTCAGCGTGGTGATGTTCTGGCGCAGCGCCTGCTCCTGAATGCGGCGCGCGGCGTCGGGGCGCAGGGCGGCGGTCAGGCGCAGCTCGGTGCCGGTCCCGGCGGCCTGGGCCTCGAAATCGAGAAAGTCGGTCTGGATCAGCTGCTCGGCGGCGGCCAGCGCCTCGGCCTCCCGGAAGCGGATCTCTACCGCCTGCCCATCGCGGCGAATCCCCGCATGGCGGATATTGGCGTCGCGCAGTGCCGCACGCAGCTCGCCGGTGGCGGCATCGGCGCGGCGCTCCAGCGCTGCGGCCATGTCCACTTCAAGCATGAAATGCACGCCACCCCGCAGGTCAAGGCCCAGATACATGGGGCTGGCGTAGAGCGCCTGGAGCCAGGCGGGGGTGCGCGGCAGCAGGTTCAGCGCCACCACATAGCCCAGATCGGCCGGGTCGGGGTTCAGCGCGCGGTCGATGGCGTCGCGGGCCTGCAGCTGCGCATCGGTGGTTTCGAAGCGCGCGCGGATGGACAGACCGTCGAACTGGATACCCGCTGCGGTGAGGTTTTCCGCCGCCAGCACCTGCTCCACGCGGGCCACCGTGGCGGTGTCCACGACCGTGGCTGTGCGGGCCGCCGACACCTGCACCGCTGGCGCCTCGCCGTAGAAGTTGGGCAGGGCGTAGATGGTGGCGATCAGAAGCGCGGCGACGATCACCACGTACTTCCAGAGCGGGTATCGGTTCATGAGCTGCAGGCTCCGCAAAAAAGGCAAACGGCCGGGACGGTGCCCAGCCGGCTGGAGGGAGGAACGCGTCCGCCCTGCGACTTACTTGATGGTGCCCTTGGGCAGCACCTGGATCACAGCCGAGCGCTGCATCTGGATTTCCACGCCATCGGCCAGTTCCACGCCGATGTAGATGTCACCCACCTTGCTGATCTTGCCCAGGATACCGCCTGCGGAAATGATCTCGTCGCCCTTGGTCAGGGCTTCCACCATGAGCTTGTGCTCCTTCTGGCGTTTCATTTGCGGGCGGATCATGACGAAGTACAGCACCACGAACATGAGCACCAGCGGCAGCAGGCTGAACAGGCTCGATGCGGTGTCGCCACCGGCGGCTTGGGCGTAGGCAGAGGAGATGAACACGGTGTGGTTTCCTGTAGGTGAAAAATCGGCAACTCGGCATTTTAAGCGCCTAATGCTTAAGCCTTAAGCGCCTTCACCCGCCCGCCAACGCTGCAACAGGGCATCCCAGCGGGGACGCACCGTGGCCAGATGGCGCTCCTTCACGTGGCCGTAGCCCCGGATCTGCTCGGGCAGGCGGGCTATTTCCACGGCCAGGGGCAACCGCTCGGCGGTCAGGCCCTGGAGCAACTCCTCGATGGTGGCGCGGTACTGGGTTATGAGTGCGCGCTCGCCGCGGCGTTCCTCAGTGCGGCCAAATAGATCGAATGCGGTACCACGCAGGCCTTTGAGCCTGGCCAGCACGGTGAAGGCGCTGCGCATCCAGGGGCCGAACGGACGCTTCACCAGTTCGCCCTTGTCGTTTTTGCGCGCAATACCGGGCGGCGCCAGGTGGTGCACCAGCTTGTAGTCGCCCTCGAACATGTCGGCCACTTTCCGGGTGAAGGCCGGGTCGGTGTGCAGGCGGGCCACTTCGTACTCGTCCTTGTAGGCCATGAGCTTGAACAGGTAGCGCGCCACGGCTTCGGTCAGGCGGGTGGAATTCAGCGGGGCTTCGGCAGCGCGCACCCGCTCCACGAAGGCGCGGTAGGTCTCGGCGTACGCGGCGTTCTGGTAACCGGTGAGGAATTCCACCCGGGTGGCCAGCATGTCGGGCAGGCTGGTTTTCTTGGCGAACTGGATGACCTGTGCGGTACGGAACAGCGCCTGCACGGCCGCCAGATGCTCGGCGCAGTGCCGGCCCCACTCGAAGGCCGCCTGGTTGTTCTTCACCTGCACGCCGTTCAATTCCATGGCCCGCAGAATGGCTTCGCGGGACAGCGGCACGCGGCCCTTCTGCCAGGCATAACCCAGCAGCAGCGGGTTGGTGTAGATGGAGTCACCCAGCGCCTGGGTGGCCACCTGCTCGGCGTCGAAA
>JALOSG010000030.1 GCA_025458665.1 Serpentinimonas sp. | reverse complement strand
ATCAGTTCCACAAACAGGAACAGGCCAGCAATCACCACGGTGCTGTGCAGCGTGTAGTACAGCGCCGCCGACAGCGTTTCCGGCGTGAACAGGCCCACACCCGCCATGATGGTGCCCACCGAAGACACGGTGAGGTAGGCCACCAGACGGCCTAGCGTGTGCGCCGAGAGCGCACCCAGCACCCCCAGTACGCTGGTAGTGAGCGCCAGCGGCAACAGCCAGCCTTGCACGGTGTAGCTGGCGTTGCCCGCATCGAGCCCGAAGATGACCCAGTGCACGCGGATGATGCTGTACACCCCCACCTTGGTCATGATGGCAAACAGCGCGGCCACCGGCGCACTGGCCGAGGCGTAGGTACCGGGCAGCCAGAAGTACAGCGGCACCAGCGCCGCCTTCAGGCCAAACACCACCAGCAGGATGAACGCCGCCGATTGCGCCAGCCAGAGCACATCGCCCTCGAGGCGGGCCACGTGCAGGGCCACATCGGCCATGTTGAGCGTGCCGGTGGTGGCATACAGCATGGCCAGCCCGATGAGGAACAGCGCCGACGCCGTGAGGTTGAGCACCACGTAGTGCACGCCCATGCGCAGCCTGTCCTTGCCCAGGCCGTGCAGCAGCAGCACGTACGAGGCAATCAGCAGCACCTCGAAGAACACGAAGAGGTTGAACAGGTCTCCGGTGAGGAAAGCGCCACACAGCCCCATGAGCTGGAACTGGAACACCGCGTGGAAGTGCCGGCCGCGGGTGTCCCAGCCGCCTGTGGCGTACCACAGCGCAGGCAGCGCCACCAGCTGCGTGAGCAGCACCATCAGCGCAGAAAGGCGGTCCACCACCATGACGATGCCAAACGGCGCGGGCCATTCGCCCAGCTCGTAGACCATGAGCGTGCCACTGCTGGCCTGCACCACCAGCCCCACCGCCATGAGCAGCCCGAGCGCCACCGAGGCCACGCTGATAAGGCGCCGCCAGCGCATGCGGGAACCAGAGTGGCCACCGCCCACCGCAGCCAGACCCCCGTGGTCTCCCAACAGCAACAAGGCCACCGCCGTGAAAATGGGCAGCAGCACCGACAGCACCGGCGCGTGCTGCCACCAGAAATCAAACAGGAAGGCAGGCATCAGTACTGCCCTCCCTGGCCGGGCTTGTGGCCGGGTTCGTGCCCGTCCACGTGGTCGCTGCCGTTCTCGTGGCGGCTGCGCAGCGCCAGTTCAATGACAAAGCCGGTGGTGGCAAAACCAATCACGATGGCCGTCAGCACCAGCGCCTGGGGCAAGGGGTCGGCCACGGCGTCGGCGTTCACCAGAATGGGGTGTGCATCGGACCAGAGCCGGCCCATGAGGAAGATGAACACGTTGACGGCATAACCCACCAGAGACAGGCCCAGCACCACGGGGAAAGTGCGGCCGCGCAACAGCAGGTAAATGCCGCAGGCGGTCACGAAACCGATGCCGCTGGCCATGAGGAATTCCATGCTGATCATGCGGCGCTCCCTTCAGATGCGGCGTTGTTGCGGGCGCCCTCGGCCGAAGCCACCGGCGTTTCAGGGCTGACCGAGCCCAGCACCGAGATGGTCAGCAGCGTGGCGCCCACCACCGTGAGGTAAACCCCCAGATCGAACAGCGCCGCCGATGCGAACGGCAGCTTGCCCAGTAACGGGATTTCCGGGTAGCCGTGCGCGCTGGTGAGGAAGGGCCGCCCCAGGACAAAAGCGGCCACACCGGTCAGGCCAGCCACGCCGAGGCCAGAGCCTATCCAGCGCACAAAACGGCGCCCGCCCTCGGCACGCAGATAACTCTCTGCCTGGGACTGCCCCATGGACATGAACTGCAGCACCAGCGCCACCGAGGTGATCAGGCCTGCAATGAAGCCGCCGCCCGGCATGTTGTGTCCGCGCATGAAGATGTAGACAGTGAACACCAAGGCCACGGGCAGCACCACCGAGGCGGCCACACGCAGCAGCACAGGCCGTTGCGCAAAGGTCCAGGGCAGGCCATCCGGGTCGGTCAGCGGCCGGCGCTGGCGCATGCCTTCCATGAGCGCCAGCACTCCAATGGCGGCAATGCCCAGCACGGTGATCTCGCCAAAAGTGTCGTAACCGCGGAAGTCCACCAGGATCACGTTCACCACGTTGGAGCCGCCTCCCAGCGGCACCGCCTGCTGCAGGAAATACCAGGAGATGGAACTGTGGTCGCGGGTGATGATGAGCCAGGCCACCCACGCCATGCCCGCACCGCCGGCAATGGCCAGCGCCGCATCGCGCACCTTGCGGGTGCTGCTCGATTCCTTGGGGCTGTAGGCGGGCAGCAAGGCCAGGCCCATGAGCAGCAGCACGGTAGACACCAACTCCACCGAGAGCTGGGTCATGGCCAGATCGGGCGCAGACAGCGCCACGAACGACAGTGCGGTGGCCAGGCCGACCACCCCCACCAGCACCACCGACTGGAAGCGCTTGTGGTGTGTCAGCACCAGCGCCAGGCAGGTGGCCAGCAACAGCAGCCACACGGCCACAGCCAGGGGGTTGGCAGGCAGCAGTTCGCGCATGCCGGTGCTCAGGTGCTTGCCCATCAGCGGCACGGCAGCCACGGCAATGGCCGAACCGATCAGCCACGCCACGTAGCGCTGCAGGGAGCCGTTCTCCAGCGCCACGGAAATCTTCCCGGCAAAAGCGAACAGACCGTCTATGGTGGCTTCAAAGATCTGACGGCCGGTGGTGCGGCCGAACCACTCCTCCGAACTGATGCGGTGCAGCCATCGGCCACGCGCCAGCCAGAAGTACAGCGCAATGCCCACCACCAGTGCCACGGCACTCATGAGCAGCGGCAGGTTGAAGCCGTGCCAGATGGAGAGGTGGTATTCGGGCAGCGGTTGTCCCGCCAGTGCGGTGGCGGCCACATGCACCAGCGGCCCAAAGGTAATGGCAGGCAACAGCCCAACCAGGATGCACAGCGTGACCAGGAATATGGCCGGCAACTTCATGCCCAGCGGCGGCTCATGGGGGTGGGTGTTGGGCACATCCCCCAGCGGACCGTTGAAATAGGTGTCGTGCACAAAGCGCAGCGAGTACGCGACACTGCATATGCCCGCCAGCGTCACCACCACAGGTACCACCCAGACCAGCCCGCCCAGCCCGGCCGAACCAGTCACGGCTTCGGTGAAGAACATTTCCTTAGAGAGGAAACCGTTGGTGAGCGGCACCCCCGCCATGGAGGCCGCGGCCACCATGGACAACGTGGCCGTCCAGGGCATGAGCGACCACAGCCCACCCAATTTACGCATATCGCGGGAGTGGGTCTCGTGGTCCACGATGCCGGCGATCATGAACAGCGACGCCTTGAAAGTGGCGTGGTTGAGCACATGGAACACCGCTGCCACGGCCGCCAGCGGCGAACCCCAGCCCACCAGGAAAGTGATCAGGCCCAGGTGGCTCACGGTGGAGTACGCCAGCAGGCCTTTCAGGTCGTGCTTAAAGATGGCGATGAACGCTGCAAACAGCACGGTGACCAGGCCTGCGGTGGAGACGATGGCCTCGAACCAACCCGAACCCGCCAGGATGGGGTAGAGCCGCATCAGCAGGAACACGCCCGCCTTCACCATGGTGGCCGAGTGCAGGTAGGCCGACACCGGGGTGGGCGCAGCCATGGCGTCGGGCAGCCAGAAGTGGAAGGGGAACTGCGCGCTCTTGGTGAAGGCACCCAGCAAAATGAGCAGCAGGGCCGGCAGGAACATGGGGTCGGCCTGGATTTCGGCGGCACGGCCCATCATCTGGCTCAGCTCGAACGTACCGGCAATCATGCCCAGCAGCACAAAGCCGCCCAGCATGGCCAGCCCGCCACCGCCGGTGACGGCCAGCGCCTGGCGTGCACCGGCACGGGCGTCGGGGCGGTGGCTCCAGTAGCCCACCAGCAGGAAGGAGGACACGCTGGTCAGTTCCCAGAACACCACCAGCATGAGGATGTTGTCCGACAGCACGATGCCGAGCATGGCCGCCATGAACAGCATCATGACCGCATAGAACTTGGCCGCCGAGTCCTTGGCACTCAGGTAATAGTGCGCATACAGGATGATGAGCAGCCCGATGCCCATGATCAGCCCGGCGAACATGAGCGACAACCCGTCGAGCCGGAAACCCAGGTTCAGGCCGATCTGGGGCACCCAGGGCGTGAACTCGATGAGGGTTTGCCCCGCCATGACAGCCGGTGCCTGCGAGAGCAGCAGCCCCAGACTGGTGGCAGTGACAGCGCCCGCTGCCAGCGCGGTCAGCAGGCGCGAGCGGGGTCCTAGCCACCAGGTGAGCAAGGTGCCCAACACCAGTGGCAATAAAACAATCAGCAGTAGCACGGCAGTGGTTGTTGGTTGTTATGCAGGTTCAGGCCTGCACCGCACCAAGCCAGAAAGGCTCCATGCGGCAGAGGCCTGCCGGGAGCCGTGATTGTAGTGAAGCCGCGAACCCGTGGGGCTTGCGGTGGTCCGGGTCGCAGGTCAGGCTGCGGGATCGTCCCCCAGCAGTGGCGCCCGTGCCAGTGCGGCCTCGTGGCCCGCCTCCCGTACAGCCGCGCGGGCCAGCAGGTGCGAAGCTACTGGCAGGGTACCCAGCAGGAACACGAGAATGAGGCCGAGTCGCCAGGTCCACCCGCTGTCCTGCATGGCCAGCATGCCGCCCACACACACCATGGCCAGCGACAGCGTGCCCGCCTTGGTGGCCGCGTGCTGGCGGGCCAGTGCGTCGGGCAGCATGATGACGCCCCAGGCCGCCAGCAGCAGCAAGGCGCCACCCGCCACCAGCAGTAGCGCAGCCAGAGGTGACAGAAGTTCAGTCATCATGCGCGCTCCTCGCCCGGTTGCGGGGTGCTGGCGTCGGCACCGCGGGGACTGCGGTCCACCAGACGCGCCCAGCCGATGGTGGCCACAAAACCCACCAGCGCCAGGCCTATGCCCACGTCCATGAATACGGTGCGCCCGGTGGCCAGCGAAGCGGCAATGCAGAGCGCCACGGCAGCGGCCAGAAAAATGTCCAGCGCCACCACGCGGTCGGCGTTCGTGGGGCCAGCCAGCAGACGCCAGGTAGCCAGCCCGGTGGCCAGCAATGACAACACCACCAGGGCCACGGTAGCCCCCTGCAAGACAGTCATTTCAGCTTCCTCCCGAACAACGCAATCAGGCCGGGTTCGAAATCTTCGCGAATGCCACGCACCACACCCTCCGGGTCGGAGGCGTCCAGTACATGAAGCAGCAGCTCACGCCGCTCCATGTCTATATCCAGGGTGGTGGTGCCCGGGGTGAGGGTCACCATGCAACCCAGCAAAGCGGCGCCAGCCTCGCTCATGGGCGCAAAGTGCACCCGCACGTAAGCGGCAGGTGGCGGCGTGCGCGTGCCCAGGCTGCCACGCACGATGACGGCCACCGTCTGGAAGCCCGACACCACCACCGCCTTGAGGAAGCGCAACAGCAACAGCAAGGCGGCCAGAAAACGGATGAAGGGGTTGCGGTTCATGTCAGCGTCCTCCCAGCGTGGCCGCAGCAGCCAGGCTGTATTCAATGAGCCACTGCGGGTACAGGCTGATGGCCCCCGTCACCAGCGCCAGCCCGATGGTGGCTACCCAGGCCCAGCCCAGGCGGGTACTGGTGGGCAGGGTCCAGTCGGCGCGGGGGTGCGGCTTCCAGAAGGCCTCCATCCAGATTTTCATCATGGAGTACAGCGTGAGCACGCTGACTGCCAGGGCCACAGCCGTCCAGACCACCCGGCCCTGTGCAATGGCTTCCTGCAGCACCAGCAGCTTGGACCAGAAACCCGACAGCGGCGGAATGCCCACCAGCGACAGCGCGGGCACCAGGAACAGAATGGCCAGACCCGGGTGCAGCTTGTAGAGCCCGCCCGTGTGTCGCAGGTCGTAACTGCCGGTATAGCGCCAGATGATGGCGGCAATGAGGAACAGGTTGGCCTTCACCACGATGTGGTGCAGCGTGTAGAACAGCGTGGCGGCGTTCCCCGCCTCGCTGGCCAGCGCAATGCCCAGCAGGATGTAGCCAATCTGGCTCACGATGTGGAAGGCCAGAATACGCCGCATGTCCCAGTGGTAGGCGGCGCCCAGCACGCCAAACAGCATGGTGGCCGCGGCCACCCAGCCCAGCGCTTCATAAAGCACGGCCGGCGCGGGGGCAAACACATCGCCCAGGGAGCGCAGCACCGCATACACCCCCACCTTGGTCAGCAGACCGGCAAACAGTGCCAGTACCGCCGCCGGCAGCGTGTGGTAGGACGCCGGCAGCCATGCGAACAGCGGGAATGCACCGGCCTTGATGAGGAAGGACAGGCTGAGCGTACTGAGTACCAGCACGTAGAGCATGAACTGCGCGCTGCCCGACGCGGCGTAGGCCTGCGCCATGGCGCCGTAGTTCAGGTGGCCCGTCACGGCATACACCATGCCCACTGCCATGAGCAGCAACAGCGTGCCGAACAGGTTGAGCACAAAGTACTTGAAGGTGCCATCGAGCTGGTCCAGCCGCCCACCTATGGCCATCAAGCCCACCGCACAGATCAGCATGACCTCGAACCACACGTAGAGGTTGAACAGGTCGGCGGTGGCAAAAGAGCCACCCACGCCCACCAGCAGGCCATGCACCAGCGGCAGCAGCAGCGGGTGGTGGAAGGGGTCGGCGTCGCTGGCCATGAAAACCAGACTGGCCAGCCCCATGAGGGCAGTGATGAGTACCAGGGCTGCGCTGGTGCGGTCGAGCTGGAACTCGATGCCGAACGGCACGCCCCAGCCACCGAACGCGGCCTGGGCGGGCTGATCGCTGTGCGCCGCGGCTACCAGCAGCACGGCACAAACGAAGAACACGCCAATGCCGATGAAGCTCAAAAGTGCCTGCAAACGCGGGTGCTTTTGCGCCAGCGTGGTAGCTACCACGGTAGCGAGCGGCACCAGAACGGGAGAGGTGGCCAGCAAGCTCATGCCTGGCCTCCTGCAGCGCGGGCCTGCGAGGCTTCAGTCCCTGCACCCACCGGGGGCCACGGCGGCTCATGGGCAGCGGGGGTGTACGGCGGCTTGGGGTCGGCACCGGGAACCGGTTCGGCCTCGCGCAGGGTGGTGGCATCGTCGGTGTCGGCACGCTGAATGAGGCGCAGCACCAGCGCCAGAGAGAAGCACACCAGCGCAAAGCCGATGACGATGGCGGTGAGCACCAGCGCCTGCGGCAGCGGGTTGGCGGCATTCTCCAGCACGGTATCGCCCAGCGGAACCACCGCCGGCAAATCGGAGCCGAGCCGCCCCGAAGCAAACAGAACCAGGTTGGCGCCAGCGCCCAGAATCGCCAGGCCCAGCACGTTCCTGAAAACGTCGCGGGACAGAGACAGATACACCCCGACGGAAACCGTCACCCAGACGGTGGCAGCGAGTACCCAGATCATGGCTGGCCTCCCTGCCCGGGCCGCACAGCACCTATCGATGGGGTGGTCGCTGCCTCGGGTTCTGCGTCGGGGTCGTCCAGCCCCAGCAGCGCCAGAGCGTAGCCCGCCAAGGCGCCCCAAACACACAGGTACACGCCCAGGTCGAACACCAGCACGGTGGACACCTTCACTTCCGTGAAACCCAGCGGCAACACGCCCCAGATGTGGGTAAGGAAGGGGTCGCCAAGGAAGAACGCGGGTACGCCGGCCACAGCGCCCAGCCCCACGCCCACCGCAGCCAGCCGGCTGGGCGAGCCCAGCGGCAGACGGCGCGCGGCAGCCTGACTTCCGCGTGCCACTGCCCAGAGGATGGAGGCACTCACGGCCACCAGCCCGCCAATGAATCCGCCACCCGGCTCGTTATGGCCGCGCAGCAGCACCCAGACGGAAGACACCAATATGGCCACATACAAGGGGCTGGCCAGCACCTCCAGAATCACGATGCGCTGTTTCATGCTGCGCTCTCCCCCAGTGTGTTCTTTTGCTTGTCCCGCTGCGTGGAGCGGTGCTGACGCACCGCCTGCAACAGCGGCAGTGCCGCCAGGAATGACAGCATCACCACGGTGATTTCACCCAGGGTGTCAAGGGCGCGGAAATCCACCAGCACCACGTTCACCACGTTGCGGCCGTAGGCCGTGGGAACACTCTGCTCAGCAAAAAACTGCGAGAGCGGGGGGTCGAAAGGCACGGCCACCGACACCAGCAGCAGCAACGCCACCCCGCCGCCAAACCCCAGCGACACCGCCAGTGCGCCCGGGCGCACAGCCGCCTCTGGCGTGCCCTTTGCCCTGCCTTGCAGCTTCAGCTTCAGGAGCACAGAGGCCACCACAATCACGAACACCGACTCCACCACAAACTGGGTGTAGGCCACGTCGGGCGCGCCGGTGAACAGGAAAATGACCGCACTACCGTAGCCCACCAGACCAGCGCACAGCAGCAGCACCAGCCGGTCCCGCTGGCCGAGCGCCAGCACCGCGCCCACCACCACCAGCAGGCAGCCGCCCACGAAGCCCGCCGACGGCAGTTCCCAGCCCGGCAACAACCACACATCCACGCCGGAAAGCAGCACCAGCAGCATGGCCACGGTCACGGTGCCCAGCAAGGCGAGCCCGTAACCCGGCAGATTGCCGTGCTGGAGCCAGCGGGTGGCACCAGCAGCCACCTTGGGAATACCGGCCAGCACGCGCTCGTAGTGCGACGCCATGCCGATGCGCCCGGTGCGCTCGGCCATGCGCTCAAAAAGCCGGTGCAGCGGGTCCCAGAACCAGTACACCAGCGCGCCAATGGCGAAGGTGATGGCCAGTGATGTGAGCGCAGGTCCCACCTCCAGCGCCAGACCCACGATCACCGCTTCCGTGCCTGGGGTCATGGCCACCGAAGCCTGGGCAATCAGGTCTTGTACGAAGAACGGGAACAGCCCGAGCAGAATACCAACGATGGCCAGGCCCAGCGGCGGGCCAATGAGCGACGGGCCACCCTCGTGGGCATCGGCCGGCGTTTCATTCTGACCAGGGTGTCGCCAGAACACCCGCACGGTCGCCACCCCCGCCACCGCCACCGCAATGGCACCGAACACGGTGTTGGCGGCTTTGGCAAAGGCGAACACATCCTCGGCGCTCTTGGCTTCCAGAATGATGTCCTTCACGATGTAGCCAAAGGACAGCGGCATGCCCGCCATGGAAGCGCCAGCCAGCACCGCGGCAGCAGCCGTCCAGGGCATGGCCTTGCGCAGCCCGCCCAGCTTGTCAATGACGCGGGTGCCCGTGCCGTGGTCTACGTTGCCGGCCACGAAGAACAGCGGTGCCTTGTACAGCGCGTGCGCCAGCAGCAGCGCACCCACGGCCACGGTGGCGCCCTCCCCGCGCAGACCCACCAGCGTGACCAGCGTACCGAGGGTAGCCACGGTGGACCAGGCCAGAATGCGCTTCAAGTCCCGCTCGCGCAGGGCCAGCACCATGCCCCAGGCGGCGGTGATGCTACCTGCCGTTTTGAGCGCCCACTCCCACATGGCCCACTCGCCAAAGCCAGGGTCCAGACGGGCCAGCAGGTACACGCCCAGCTTCACCATGGTGGCCGAATGCAGGTAGGCCGAGACCGGCGTGGGCGCCGACATGGCGTTGGGCAACCAGAAGTGGAAGGGAAACTGTGCGCTCTTGGTGAAGGCGCCCACCAGGACCAGCGCCAGACCCGCATACAGCGCGGGCGTCGGCTCCATGGTGGGTACCACCGACACGATGGTCTGGATGGAGGTACTGCCCACCGACTGCGAAATCACGATCAGACCGGCCAGCAGCGCCAGCCCACCGGTACCCGTGACCAGCAGCGCCTGCTGCGCCGATTTGCGGCTGCCCACCTGCTCGTGGTTGAAGCCCACCAGCAGGAAAGAAATGAGGCTGGTGGCCTCCCAGAACAGGAACAGCAGGTAGACGTTGTCGGCCGTGACGCAGCCGATCATGGCCAGCATGAACAGCACCAGCGAGATGTAGAGCCGGTTCTGCTGCGGATGCCCCGCGAGGTAGCCACCCGCGTAGATGAACACCGCAGTGCCCACGCCAGTGATCATGAGGAGCATGAGCACGGCCAGACCGTCGATGTGGAAGGCCAGGTCGATATCGAGGGCGGGGATCCACGCCACGTTCAGCGACACCGGCAGTTCCGATGTGGTGACCAGCCAGAGAACGGCTATCAGGGCGGACAGTGGTGCCAGCACAAAGGCGGCTTTGGCCCAGATGGCCATTCCGTCTGGGGCGCCATGGGCGTCTTGAGGCAGTTGAGCCATAAAAAAGTGAAGTAAAGCTTGTTGTTCTTATGCGCCCGCCCTTGGCTCCTTGCGGTAACAGGGTCTGGTGGCGCCGCTCAATCTCCGTACTGATCGGGTTTGGGCAAAATAGTTTCAACTTGTTCGCTTGGAATGGCCTCGACCTGACGCAAAGCCCGGCCCATGGCCCGGCTACGCACCTCGGCGGTGTCCAGGGTGTTGAGCACGGTCTGGGTCTGGGTCTTGATGCGGGCCAACACATCGCCGAACTTGGTGAATTCGGTTTTCACGGCTCCCAGCACCTGCCACACCTCGCTGGAGCGTTTCTCCAGCGCCAGGGTGCGGAAGCCCATCTGCAGCGCATTGAGCATGGCCATGAGCGTGGTGGGGCCAGCCAGCGAAATACGGTGGTCGCGCTGAAGGCTTTCCACCAGACCCGGGCGGCGCAGCACTTCGGCGTACAGCCCTTCGGTGGGCAGGAACATGAGCGCGAAGTCGGTGGTGTGGGGCGGCTCCAGGTATTTCTCGGCGATGGACTTGGCTTCGCGCCGTATGGCCTGTTCCAGGGCTTTGGCC
The DNA here is from genome assembly GCA_025458665.1 of Serpentinimonas sp. Taxonomy (GTDB): domain Bacteria; phylum Pseudomonadota; class Gammaproteobacteria; order Burkholderiales; family Burkholderiaceae_C; genus JALOSG01. The sequence goes on along the minus strand of JALOSG010000030.1, from coordinate 5,334 downwards.
GCCGCTTCGGCCGCTACCGGGTCGGCGCGGCCCTGCGCATCGAGCAGGCGGGCGTAGTCCTCGTTGGGGAATTTGGCATCGATGGGCAGCCACACCGGCTGGCCGTCCACCGACTTGCCCGGCAGGCGCACGGCAAAGTCCACCACCTCGCGGCTGCCCGGGCGGGTACTGATCTGCGTGGCGTACTGGTCGGGGGCCAGCACCTGCTCCAGCAGCGCGCCCAGTTGCGCCTCGCCGAACATGCCGCGGGTTTTCACATTGCTCAGCAGGTGTTTCAGGTCGCCCACGCCGGCGGCCAGGGTCTGCATCTCGCCCAGGCCTTTGTGCACCTGCTCCAGCCGCTGCGCCACATGCTGGAAACTTTCCGTCAGGCGGGTTTCCAGCGTCTTGTGCAGCTTTTCGTCCACCGTGGCGCGCATTTCATCGAGCTTGGCGGCATTGCTCTGCTGCAGCTGCTGCAGCTGTGCTTCCAGCGTGGCGCGCACTTCGGCCATGCGGCGCTGGTTGGCCTCATTCAGGGCCTGCAGTTGCTGGGTCAGCGTGTCGCCCAGCGTGCCGCGCAGCTGCACCAGTTGCTGGGCAAAAGCGTCAATCTGGGTGTTCTGGGTGCGGGCGGTTTCCGCGCCCTGCTTGAGCAAGGCCTCCTGGAAGGTGGCCAGCGTTTGCAGCACTTCCTGGCGCAGGTGGCGGGAACTGTCCGTCAACTCGCGCCGCAGGTCGGTCTCCAGCCTCTCCAGCCTCTCCAGGCGAGCGGCGGTTTGCTGGTTCCACTGCGTCTGCTGCTGGGAAGCTGCCAGCTGGCGCTCGCGGAAGGCGGCGTTGGCTTCCGCCTCAGCGCGCGCGGCGTCGCTCTCCCCAGCCAGGCTGGCCTGCCGCTGCTGCCACAGCATCCACGCGCAGGCCAGCCCCAGCAGCACGGCGGCGGCGGCCAGCAGCACGAGCAGCCACACCATGCCAGCCATACCGGGGGTGCCTGCGGCGGTGGCAACAGCCGTTTCGGGCATGGGGCTCAGACGCCCAGCAGTTCCACTTCGAACAGCAAAGTGGCGTTGGGGGGAATCACGCCTCCAGCGCCGCGTGCGCCGTAGCCCAGCTCGGGCGGAATCACCAGGTGGCGGGTACCGCCCACGGCCATGCCCTGCACGCCCTCGTCCCAACCCTTGATGACGTGACCCGCGCCCAGCGGAAACTGGAAAGGCTGGCCACGGTCTTTGCTGGAATCGAACTTGGCGCCGGCCTGGCCGTTGGTGTAGAGCCAGCCGGTGTAGTGCACCGATACGCGCTGGCCCATGGCGGCCACGGCGCCTTCGCCGGTTTTGATGTCTTCGTACTGCAGGCCAGAGGCGGTGGTGATCATGAAATTGTCCTAGTGTGAAAAAAAGAAAGTCGGCAGGGCTGGCGGGTCACTCCAGCCAGGTGGTGAAAGACGCCACCGGCTCGCGCGGGGTGTGGAAGCTGTTGACCGGATCGGCCGGATCGGCATAGCCCAGGGCCATACCGCACACCAGCATTTCGTTGTCGCCGGCGCCCACATGGGGCAGGATGATTTTCGCAAATCCGTTCCAGGCGGCCTGCGGGCAGGTGTGCAGACCGTGGCCACGCGCGGCCACCATGATGTTCTGCAGGAACATGCCCATGTCCACCAGCGACCCGGCGCCCATGATCTTGTCCACCGTGAACATGAGGCCCACCGGCGCATCGAAGAAGCGGTAGTTTCGCTGGTGCTGCTGGTGCATGCGGTCTTTGTCGCCCTTGGCAATACCCAACAGGCCGTACAGGCTCCAGCCGTTCTCGCGGCGGCGGTCTATGTAGGGGCTGACCCACTGGCGCGGGTAGTAGTCGTACTCTTCCTTGTACACCTCGGCCAGCGACGGGTCGGTGCGCAGGGCGTCGTGCGCAGCGCACACCTTGTCCACCAGCTGGTTGCGGCTGGCGCCTTGCAGTACATAGACCTTCCAGGGCTGGGTGTTGGTGCCCGAGGGCGCCCGGCTGGCCACCTCCAGCAGATGGGTGAGCAGATCGCGCGGCACGGGCTGCGGCAGGAAGGCGCGTGCCGACATCCGGCTGGTGATGGCGTGGTCCACGCTGGCGGGGTCTATGGCAGTGTCCGTGTGGGCGGGAAGGTTCACAGCAAGGTCTCCAGGGTCTGCTTCAGGGCCGGCGGCAGGGCCACCGGTCGGCGGGTTTCGCGGTCCACATACACATGGACAAAATGGCCCAGGGCCGCGCACTGCTCGGCGGGGCCTTCGGGCTGGGCACCGTTGCCGGCAAACAGTCCGATCTCGTAGCGCACGCTGGAACGACCCAGGTGCGCCACCCGCAGGCCGGCGTACACCGTTTGCGGGAAAGCCAGCGGTGCAAAGTAGTGGCACTGCGTTTCCACCACCAGCCCGATCACGGCGCCGGCGTGTATGTCCAGCGCGCCCTGTTCAATGAGGTAGGCGTTCACCGCCGTGTCGAACCAGCTGTAATACACCACGTTGTTCACGTGGCCGTACACGTCGTTGTCGGCCCAGCGGGTGCCGATGGGCCGGAATACGCGGAACTGGTCGCGGTTTTCGGGTTGGGGTCGGGGCGCGTTCATGCCCGCCGATTGTGCCAGCGCTGGGCGTAGGCGGCCGCTACGCGGTAGGTGTTGAGCTGCACCCGCACGGTGGTGGCCATGTCGTGTCCGTAGCCGCCGCCCATGCTCATGGCCACCGGCAGGCCGCGCTGCCAGGCCCAGTCGAACACGCGGCGGTCACGGGCCTCCATGCCGTCGTCGGTGAGCTTCAGGCGGCCCAGCCGGTCGCCTTCGTGCGGGTCGGCGCCGGCCAGGTAGAGAACCAGCCCCGGCTCGAAGCGGCGCTCCAGTTCCTGCAGGCCCTGCTCCAGCGCTTCCAGGTAGGGGGCATCGGTGCAGCCATCGGGCAGTTCGATGTCGCAGTCGCTGGGCTCCTTGCGGAAGGGAAAGTTGCGCTCGCCGTGCAAAGACAGCGTGAACACCGAATCGTCATGGCGGAAGATGCTGGCCGTGCCGTTGCCTTGGTGCACGTCGAGGTCGATGATCGCTACCCGCAAAGGCTTGCGCGGACGCGGCTGGTGGCGGCCCCACTCGGCCTGCATGAGGCGCGCCGCCACGGCCAAGTCGTTGAACACGCAGAATCCGCTGCCTTTGTCGGCATAGGCGTGGTGGGTGCCACCGGCCAGGTTGGCCGCCACGCCGTCACCTCCCAGAGCGGCGCGGCAGGCTTGCAGCGTGGCACCCACAGAGCGGCGGGCGCGCTCGGCCATGGCGGGGCTCCAGGGAAAGCCGATCTCGCGTTGGGCAGCCGGACTCAGGGTGCCGGTGGCCACGGCTTCTATGTAAGCGGGCGTGTGGACCAGCGCCAACTCGCCGTCTGTGGCAGCCAGCGCCTGCTGCAGGCGCACCTGTGGCAAATCGCGGGCCAGGCCTTCGCGCAACAGGGCGTACTTGGCCATGGGGAAGCGGTGCCCGGGTGGCAGAGGCAACACAAAATGATCGGCATAGAAGGCTTGCACGGCCCGCATTCTTGCAGATGCCTGGAAACGGGGCGGGTGCAACATTTTGTTGCGATGCAGCAAAATTTTGTACTCAGCCCTTGCAAACCCCGGGGGAAACCCTATAATTCAGATATGTTGCAGCGCAGCAAACCGCGATGACTCTCATGGGCTGGCCCACCGATCACCACAGTGGTGCGGCAGGTCGGGCACAAAAAATGCAGAGCCCCGCGGCAGCATTTCTGCACCATGAACTGCACACCCCACACTGGAGAACAGAATATGTTGACCGCTGAGCAAATGATGGCCGCACACAAAGCCAATATGGAAACCCTGTTTGGTCTGACCCACAAGGCGTTCGAGAGCGTAGAGAAGCTGGTAGACCTGAACCTGCAGGCTACCAAGGCCGCGCTGGCCGAGACCGCCTCCAACACCCAGGCGGCCATGAGCGTGAAAGACGCTCAGGAACTGATTGCCCTGCAAGCCAGCCTGATGCAACCCCTGGCCGAAAAGACCGCCGCTTACAGCCGCGAGCTGTACGACATCGCCTCTGGCGCTGGCGCCGAGTTCGGCCAAGTGGCCGAAGCCAAGGCCGCCGATGCACACAAAGCCTTTCTGAGCGTGGTGGACAACGTGGCCAAAAACGCTCCCGCAGGCTCCGAGTCAGCCGTGGCGGCCATGAAGAATGCCGTGGCTGCTGCCACCACCGCCATGGAAAACGTGCAAAAAGCCGTGAAGCAGGCGCAGGATCTGGCCGAAGCCAACTTCAACTCCGTGACCAGTGCTGCCACCACCGCCGCCAAGCCGGCCGGCCGCAAGCGCTGACACGCCAAGCCGCAAACCTTTTTTGTAAGGTTGTCTCCTCAGGTCCCGTCGAAATCAGATTCCAGGACCTTTAAGGGCCCAGCACACGCTGGGCCTTTTTTTTGCCCGGCGCGGTACCAATCTCAACAGCAATATTATTGCGACTGATTCGTGTTTGTGTTAGTATTGCTTCAGCCAGGTCAGCCTGGAGTTTTAGCCCACTTTTCAGCACACCCCCAGACGCCATGACATTCCATCCTGTGAACCACGTTCTGCGCAACACCATCGCTGCCGTGCTGGCGGCCTCCGCCTCCCTGCTCGCGGTGCCCGCCAGCGCTCAGGAACAGGTGCTCAACATCTACTCGGCCCGCCACTACCAGAGCGACGAGGTGATGTACGACACCTTCACCCGCACCACCGGCATCAAGATCAACCGGGTGGACGCCGACGACGCCGGCATCATTGCCCGCCTGCGCGCCGAAGGCGCCGCTTCGCCCGCCGACGTGATCCTTCTGGTAGACGCCGCCCGCATGGCCACCGCCGATGCACAGGGTCTGTTCCAGCCCATCAAGTCGGCCAAGCTGGACGCCGCCATTCCCGCCAACCTGCGTGCAGCCGCCACCCCCGACGGCGTGACCTGGACGGGCTTCTCCACCCGCGCCCGCGTCATCGTGTACGACCCAGCCCGTGTGAACGCCGCCGATGTGGCCACCTACGAGCAACTGGCCGACCCCAAGCTCAAGGGCAAGGTCTGCACCCGTTCGGGTTCGCACCCCTACAACCTGTCCTTGTTTGCCACCGTGGTGGAACGCATGGGAGACGCCAAAGGCGAAGCCTGGCTGAAAGGCATTGTGGACAACATGGCCCGCGCACCCAAGGGCGGGGACACCGACCAGGTGCGTGCCGTGGCTTCCGGCGAATGCGCCGTGGCCATCACCAACAGCTACTACCTGGCCCGCTTGATGAAGTCCGACAAGCAGGCCGACCAGGACGTGATGAAGAAAGTGCGGGTGGTGTTCCCCAACCAGG
>JALOSG010000201.1 GCA_025458665.1 Serpentinimonas sp. | reverse complement strand
CCTCTGGCGCAACCGCATGCAGAAGCGCTTCGAGGCCACTGGCCAGATCGGTGACCGCATCTGGGCGCCCATTGCGCTGGTGGTGGTGCTGGCCCTGGTGGGCTGGGCCATTGGTGGCATGCCCACCCAGTTCGATGTACCCGAACAGCTCATCTTCATGGTCGATGGTGGCATGGCTGCCACGCCAGAATTCCTCACCGTGCTGATTGGCCTGACCATCTACACCGCTGCCTTTGTGGCCGAAGTGGTGCGCGGTGGCATCCAGTCGGTGAGCAGTGGTCAGGTAGAGGCAGCGTCGGCGCTTGGGCTGAACCCCGGCCAGACCATGAACCTCGTGGTGTTGCCCCAGGCCCTGCGCGTGATCATCCCGCCCCTGACCAACCAGTACCTCAACCTCACCAAGAACTCCTCCCTGGCGGTGGCCGTGGGCTACCCCGACGTGGTGTCGGTGGCCAACACCACCATCAACCAGAGTGGCCGGGCGGTGGAATGTATCGCCATCATCATGCTGGTGTACCTGAGTACGTCCCTCAGCACCTCGGTATTCATGAACTGGTACAACGCCCGCAAGGCCATCAAGGAGCGCTGAACCATGGCTTACTCTTTCACTCCCATCGCACCCCGGCCTTCGCCGGTGAAAACCTCTGGGCTGGTGCCCTGGATCAAGGCCAACCTCTTCGGCAGCACGGGCAACACGCTCACCACGCTGTTCCTGCTGGGGCTGGTGATCTACATGCTGCCAGGCGTCCTGAAGTGGGGCGTCATCAACGCGGTGTTTGCCACCGACTCGCAGGCCTGTCAGGCTGCACGCGGCAGCGGTGCCTGCTGGGGCGTCATCGGCGAGAAATACCGCCTCATCCTGTTCGGGCGTTACCCGTTCGAAGAGCACTGGCGCCCACTGCTGGCCACGTCCATCATGGTGGGAGGCCTGATCCTGTCCTGCATGCGTTTCTTCTGGAAGCCATGGCTGGCGCTGGTATGGGTGGGCGTGCTGGCCGCGTTCTTCATCCTCATGGGTGGCGGCATGTTCGGGCTGAGCGAGGTGCGCTCCGACATGTGGGGCGGCCTGCCGCTGACCGTGATGCTGGCCACGCTGTCGCTGTTCCTGGCCTTTCCGCTGGCGGTGGTGGTGGCACTCGGCCGGCGCAGCCGGCTGCCGGCCATACGGTCCATCTGCATCACCTACATCGAGCTGATCCGCGGTGTGCCGCTGATTTCGGTGCTGTTCATGGCCAGCTTCATGTTCCCGCTGTTCATGCCGCAGGGCATGACCATCGATGTGCTGGTGCGGGTGGTGGTGGGCATTACGCTGTTTGCCGCTGCCTACATGGCCGAGATCGTGCGCGGAGGCCTGCAAGCGATTCCGAAGGGGCAGCTGGAAGCCGCGGACACGCTGGGCCTGAGCTACTGGCAGACACAGCGCAAGATCGTGCTGCCGCAGGCCCTGGCCATGACGGTGCCCAGCATGATGAACAACTTCATCGCGGTGTTCAAGGACACCTCGCTGGTCACCATCGTGTCCATGTACGAGCTCACCGGCGCATTGGCGCTGGCGCTGAACTCCGACGTGACCTGGCGCCCGTTCAAGATCGAAGCCTACCTCTTCATCACCCTGCTCTATTTCATCTTCTGTTTCGCCATGTCCCGCTACAGCCTGTGGGTGGAGAAGCAGCTGGTCAAGAGCAAGGCGCGCTGAAGCCGCACGCACTGAAACCGAACGCACGGAACCCTCCGATCATTTTTCAGGACATCAGGAAATCCCATGTCTGACACCATCATCCAATTCGACAAAGCCAACAAGTGGTACGGCAACGACTTCCACGTGCTGCGCGACATCGACCTCGACGTGGCGCGCGGCGAGCGCATCGTGATTTGCGGGCCCTCGGGCTCGGGCAAGTCCACACTCATCCGCTGTATCAACCGGCTGGAAGAGCACCAGCAGGGCCGCATCATTGTGGACGGCACCGAGCTCACCGACGACATCAAGGCCATCGACCGCGTCCGCAAGGAAGTGGGCATGGTGTTCCAGCAGTTCAACCTGTTCCCCCACCTCACGGTGCTGGAGAACCTGACGCTGTCGCCCATGTGGGTGGGCAAAATGCCCAAGAAAGAGGCCGAAGAACGCGCCATGCAGCAGCTGGAGCGGGTTCGCATTGCCGAGCAGGCCAAGAAGTACCCGCTGCAGCTCTCGGGCGGCCAGCAGCAGCGCGTGGCCATTGCGCGCGCACTGTGCCTCACGCCCAAGATCATGCTGTTCGATGAGCCCACCTCCGCCCTCGACCCCGAGATGATCAAGGAAGTGCTGGACGTGATGATCGAGCTGGCCGGCCAGGGCATCACCATGCTGTGCGTGACGCACGAGATGGGCTTTGCCAAGGCGGTGGCCGACCGGGTCATCTTCATGGACCAGGGCCAGATCGTGGAGCAGAACACGCCGCACGAGTTCTTCAACCACCCGCAGAACGAGCGCAGCAAGGACTTTCTGTCCAAGATCCTGGGACACTGAGGCCTCTGAAGCGCCCACGGAGGGCAACCCCAACACCGGCGACAACCCGCCGGTGGGTTTGCCCCTAGCATCGGGGTTTGTTTCCTGCCCGTCCCCGTATGCCCAGACTCCTGCTGCTTTTTGCGCTCTGCAACTTCGTCATCGGTACCGGCGCGTTTGGCCTGACCGGCATCCTGTCGGAGGTGGCTGCTGCACTGAACAGCAGCGTGGGGGCGGTGGGCCAGACCATGACGGCCTACGCATTCGCGACCGCCTTGCTGGCGCCTCTGCTGATGGTGGCTACCGGGCGCTGGTCGCGGCGCGGCGCCATGCTGCTGGCCCTGGGCCTGTTTGCCACAGGCACCCTGGTCAGCGCTCTGGCGGTGAACCTGGGCATGTTGCTGGTGGGTCGGGTGCTCATGGGCGCGGGTGCGCTGTTCACGCCGGTGGCCGCCGGCGTGGCGGTGGCGCTGGTTGTGCCCGAGAAGCGCGGCAAGGCGCTGTCCCTGACCTTCCTGGGCATGAGCCTGAGCTATGTGTTCGGCCTGCCTTTTGGCGCGTGGCTGGGCATAGGCTTTGGCTGGCGCTGGCCCATGCTCATCGTCACGGTTCTGGCGGTGGGCGTGTTTGTGCTGGTGGCCCGCCTGGTGCCCCGCAACATCCAGGCGCCTGGGGCCAGCTTCCAGGGCCTGGGCGCCCTGCTGCGCCAGCGCGAGGTGGTGCTGACCCTGCTGCTCACGCTGTGCTATTTCACCTCCATTTTTGTGGTGTTCTCCTACATCGGGCCGGTGCAGCTGGCGCTCAACCCGCTCAGCCCGAACGAACTGACCTTCACACTCATGCTCTTTGGCGTGGCAGGCGTACTGGGGACCATTTCGGGCGGGTGGGCCAGCGACCGGTTCGGCCCGCAGCGCACGCTGGTGCTGCAGTTGTCGGTGCTGGGCACCATGATGCTGCTGGTCCCTCTCACCCAGGGCATTTACTGGTTCACCGTGGCGGTGTTCATGGTGTGGGGCGTGTGCGGCTTTGGCATGATGACGCCGCAGCAGGCCCGCCTCGCCCAGTTCGACCCACCGCGGGCGCCTTTGTTGCTCAGCATCAATACCTCCATGCTGTACTTTGGCACCGCACTGGGTGCCGCCATCGGTGGTGCGGGCAGCCCATGGCTGGGCTTTGCCAAGCTGTCGTGGCTCGGCATGGTATTTGCCGCCGTGGGCTTGCTACTGCTGCTGGTGCAGCGACCCTCGCTACCGCCCGTGCGGCGGCCCATGCCCTGAGAATTGCTGGCTGGACAAGACCATGAACACCTACGCTACCGCAGCCCTGAATGCTGCCCTGGACCGGCTCGAGACCTCACTGCTGGCTGCGCTGAACCACCAGATCACCACGGCGGACTTTTGCCGGCAGGTACGGGCCGATGTACCGACATTGGCCGCTTTGCCGCCACGCTACCTGGACGTGTTGCAATCACTGCTCGACCGGCTGGAATCGTCTGCCCTGTTCACCGAAGAAAGTTGCTCCTTCAGCCAGCGCGACCAGTTTGCCAGCCTGCAGATGTGGCTGGACAAGGCCCGGTCCGCGACCGACTGAAGCCCGCGGCCTTAACCCCAGGCCTGGAACATGCCGCGCGCCGGCGGTATGATCTGCTGCATGAGGGTATTCTGCTTCTGGCTCATGATCGCGCTCATGCCCCTGCGGGCCTGGGCGGGGGATGGCATGGCCGTGCAGATGGCCTTGCAGATGGCATCGAACGGCGTTTCCCACAGCGTTTTGACGCCAGCGGTGGCCGAGGCAGAATGCCCGGGCCACGCGGGCTCTTCCAGCCCTGCTGTCCACGTGGAACACGGCGCTCACCACAAGGGCCATGACGCCCAGGGTGGCAGCGATGCGCACCACGCCAACGGCGATGGGAGCGCACACAACTGCCTGCACTGCGACATCTGCCAAGGCAAGGTGCACGCCGTGTGGGTGGATGCCGTGGCTTTGTCAGGCACCGAACGCGAGCTCCCGGCCTACGGCGGCAGCCCCATGGACCTGGGGCCTGCGGC
>JALOSG010000200.1 GCA_025458665.1 Serpentinimonas sp. | reverse complement strand
CAAATTGGCCACCACCAGCGTGGCGCCGCTGGCGTAGGCACGCGTCATGCACAACTGCCCCAGCACGGCCAGCAGCCCGATGGGCAGCAGCCACAGGGCGCTGGGCCAGTGCCAGGCGCTGGCGCCTACCACCAGCATGCCACCCAGGCCGGTTACCAGGGCACCCAGAGAGAAATAGAACACCGTGCGGCTCTCCGGCTCGCCGGCGCGGGACAGTGCGGCCACCTGCAAATACGCAAACGCCGAGAACAGCCCGGACACCAGCCCGGCCAGGCCGCCCACAATCTGGTCATCGGCCAGCGTGGGGCGCAGCATCATGGCCACACCGGCAAAGCCCACCAGCACCGTGAGAAACAGTGGCCCCTGTCGTTTGATGGGCGCCTTGCGCTGCTGCATCAGTACGGCAGCGCCCAGCAAAAAGGCCGCGATCCAGATGCTGCTCATGTAGTTCAGCGTCATGGCCGTGGCCAGCGGCAGCACCGAGATGGAGTAGAACCAGGTGACCAGCGCCACCACGCCCACCACGCTGCGCCAGAAATGCATGGCCGGTACCTGCGTGGCCAGCGGCACGCGGCGCATGCGCATGACCACTGCCAGGAACACCAAGCCGATGAGGCCACGGTAGGCCACGATCTCGAAGCTGTTGAAGTGTGCCGAGGCGAACTTGATGAACACCCCCATGGTGGCGAACAGGAAGGCGCCCAGCACCATCCAGAGTGCCTGGATGGAACCGATCTCCCGGACCTTGGGGGTGTGGGTGGTGCTAGCGTCGGCCAAGATCAACCACGCAGGGCCGCGCCCATGCGCGCGCGGTACCACTCGTGGAAGTGCTGCATGCCGTCTTCCATGGGGCTCTGGTAGGGCCCCACCTCGTTGTCGCCGCGTGCCAGCAGGGCCTTGCGCCCGGCGTCCATACGCTCGGCAATTTCATCGTCCTCCACACAGGTTTCCATGTAGGCGGCACGCTGCGCTTCAATGAACTCGGGCTCGAACGCGGCAATGTCTTCGGGGTAGAAGAACTCCACGCGGTTGAGCGTCTTGTCCACGCTGATGGGGTGCAGGGTAGACACCGTGAGCACGTGCGGGTACCACTCCACCATGATGTGCGGGTAGTAGGTGAGCCAGATGGCGCCGTGCTCGGGCAGTTCGCCGTTGCGGTAATGCATCAGCACCTCGTGCCAGCGCTGGTAGGTGGGGCTGCCCGCCGCCTGCGACAGCAGGTTTTGCGCGCCCACGGTCTGCACCGAATACTCGGGCTTCATCTCCCAGCGCAGGTCCTCGCAGGTCACGAAGTTGCCCAGTCCGGGGTGGAAGGGGCCCACGTGGTAGTCCTCCAGGTACACCTCGATGAAGGTCTTCCAGTTGTAGTTGCACTCGTGCAGTTCCACATGGCTCAGCACCATGCCCTCGAACGACAAGGCTTCGCGCGGACCCATGTGGGCCAGGTCGGCCTCGATGTCGCGGCCGTTGTCCTCGAACAGCAGGCCGTTCCACTCGCGCAGCGGGTAGCGCTGCAGGTTCAGGCAGGGGTCGTGGCTGAAGTGTGGGGCGCCCACCAGTGTGCCGGCAGGCACCACGGGAATGTGGCTGCCCTGTGGCTGGCCGCCGCTGTACGTCCAGCGGTGCAGCGGGCAGATGATGTGCCCGTTGGAATGCCCGCTGCCCTGCGTGTTGAGGTTGCCCCGGCCCTTGAGCATGACCGCCTGGCGGTGGCGGCAGACGTTGGAGACCAGCTCCACGCCACGCTCGGTGCGGATGAGTGCACGCCCTTCGCCTTCGTGGGCCAAGGTCATGTAATCGCCCAGCTCGGGCACCGAGTTGGCATGCCCCACATAGCGGGGGCCGTGCTGGAAGAGTGTTTCACGTTCGCGTTGGAACAGCGCCTCATCGAAATAGCTGGAAACGGGCAATTGGCTTGCGGCCTGCTGCAGTTGAAGACTTAAATCAGACATGTCGATCCTGACCTAGAGACTCCCCCTATGAAGGGGCAGGGAAGCGCTTGGATGAGACGAATGAACGAATCAGCGCGGGACGGTGAAACAACTCCTGGAGTTGAAAAAGGACCGCAATTCTAGCCCGGGGTTCCCGGGGTTGCCGGCGTGGGTGGCTGTAAGCTGTTTGGTTGGTAGCTTGGGCACTCTAAAATTGGGCCCATGCCGTCGCATGCAACGCGCACGGTCTCTGGCCGACACTCGGCCCCGATACCCAGTCCCAACACTTCCTACATGGCCAAACGAAACGCCGATGCCCCAGCCGCCTCAGACTCCGGTGCGGCACCTGATGCCCAAGCAAATCCCCTGCCAGCCACTTACGAAGCGGCCCTGCAGGAGCTGGAAAGCCTGGTGAGCCGGCTGGATGCAGGCCAGTTGCCCTTGGAAGATCTGCTCAGGCAGTACCAGCGTGGCACCGAGCTGCTGCGCTTCTGCCAGGGCAAGCTGGAGGCGGTGGAGCAGCAGATACAGGTGTTCGAGAACGGTGAGGGCCGCCCGTGGGCGGGTGGCGCATGAGTATGGAGTCCGCGAGCCCATTCGCCTCCGAGGATTTTCAGAGCTGGAGCGTTGCGCAGCTGGCGCAGGTAGAGACCGCGCTGGACCGCTGGGTACATGCCGACATGCCCGCCGGGCTAGGCGTGGCCATGCGTTACTCCGTGCTGGACGGCGGCAAACGCCTGCGCCCCTTGCTGGTGCTGGCCGCGGCCCAGGCGGCTTCCCCGGCAACGGTGCAGGCCGCTCCCACAGAGGCCATGCTGCGCGCAGCCTGTGCGGTGGAGCTCATCCACGCCTACTCGCTGGTGCATGACGACCTGCCCTGCATGGACAACGACGTGCTGCGCCGGGGTAAGCCCACCGCCCATGTGCAGTTCGGTGAAGCCCAGGCCTTGCTGGCTGGAGATGCCCTGCAGGCGCTGGCCTTCGAGCTTCTGGTGCCCGACAACGGCAGCCTGACCGACGCGCAATCGGTGCGGTTGTGCCGACTGCTGGCAGTGGCGGCCGGCGCCATGGGCATGGCCGGGGGGCAGGCCATCGACCTGGCGGGCGTAGGCCGCGCCCTGAGCCAGCCCGAACTGGAAGACATGCACCGCCGCAAGACCGGTGCGCTGCTGCTCGCCAGCGTGTGCATGGGCGCTGCCACAGTGCCTATGCCCCCGGCGGCCCTGGCCGCGCTGGAGGACTATGGCCGCGCGCTGGGGCTGGCCTTTCAGGTGATGGACGACATCCTGGATGTGACCGCCGACTCGGCCACCCTGGGCAAAACGGCGGGCAAAGATGCCGCGGCCGACAAGCCCACCTTCGTCTCCCTCATGGGTCTGGAGCCTGCGCGTGAGTATGCCCATGCGCTGCTGGCCACCGCCCATGCCGCGCTGGAGCGCAGTGCACTGCCTTCGCGTGGCCCGCTCCATGCCATTGCCGACTGGGTGGTCCGCCGCACCCACTGAGCCCTCACACACCCCGCTTCTTCATTGGCCCCGACATCCCTCACACTTCCCTGAGCGTGGGCTAGGGTTTAGACTGCATTCTCATGAGCTCACTGTTGACATCCATCCAATCCCCGGCCGACCTGCGCCGCCTCTCCCGGCAAGAACTGCGTCCGCTGGCCGATGAGCTGCGTGAGTTCCTGCTGCACAGCGTGGCGCGCACCGGCGGCCACCTCAGTTCCAACCTGGGTACGGTGGAACTCACCGTAGCGCTGCACTACGTGTTCAACACCCCCGAAGACCGCCTAGTGTGGGACGTGGGGCACCAGACCTACCCGCACAAAATCCTCACGGGCCGGCGCGACCGCATGGGTAGCCTGCGCCAGCTTGGCGGCGTGAGCGGTTTTCCGGTGCGAACCGAAAGCGAATACGACGCGTTTGGCACGGCGCACTCGTCCACCAGCATCTCGGCCGCGCTCGGCATGGCGCTGGCCGCCAAGCACAAGGGTGAGAGCCGCCACAGCGTGGCCATCATCGGCGACGGCGCCTTGTCTGCTGGCATGGCCTTTGAAGCTCTGAACAACGGCGGTGTGTCCGACTGCAAGCTGCTGGTGATCCTGAACGACAACGACATGTCCATCAGCCCGCCAGTGGGCGCGCTGAACCGCTACCTCGCGCAGCTCATGAGCGGGCGCTTTTTTGCTGCGGCCAAAACCATGGGCAAGCAGGTGCTCAGCGTGGCGCCGCCGCTGTTCGAACTCGCCAAGCGGCTGGAAGAGCAGGCCAAGGGTCTGGTGGTTCCAGCCACTTTGTTCGAGAAGTTCGGCTTCAACTACATCGGCCCTATCGACGGGCACGATCTCGATTCCCTCATCCCCACGCTGGAGAACATACGCAGTCTGGAAGGGCCGCAGTTCCTGCATGTGGTGACGCGCAAGGGCCAGGGTTACAAACTGGCCGAGGCAGATCCTATTGCCTACCACGGCCCCGGCAAATTCGATCCGCAGGTAGGTCTGGTGAAGCCCGCGCAGCCACCCAAGCCGACCTTCAGCCAGGTGTTCGGGCGCTGGCTGTGCGACATGGCTGCGGCCGATTCGCGCCTCATGGGCATCACCCCGGCCATGCGCGAGGGCTCGGG
>JALOSG010000029.1 GCA_025458665.1 Serpentinimonas sp. | reverse complement strand
GCACCGCAAGTCGGTGGGGCACAAGTCCCAGACCCTGCCCGAGCCGCTGTGGGTGGAACTGGGCTGGACCATTGTGCCGTTGCTTATCGTGATTGGCATGGCGCTGCCCGCCACCAAGGTGCTGGTGGCCCAGAAGGACACCACCAACAGCGACCTCACTGTGAAAGTCACTGGCATGCAGTGGAAGTGGGGCTACGACTACATCAACGGCGAAGGGCAGGGCATCAGCTTCCTGTCCACCCTGGACCCCGCCCACCGGCTGATGTCGGACAGCGGCAAACCGGAAGCCGTGGACAACTACCTGCTCAAGGTGGACAACCCCATGGTGGTTCCCGTGGGCAAGAAGGTGCGCGTCATTACCACCGCCAACGATGTGATCCATGCCTGGATGGTGCCGGCATTCGGCGTCAAGCAGGATGCCATCCCCGGCTTCGTGCGCGACACCTGGTTCCGTGCCGACCAGACCGGTGACTTCTATGGTCAGTGCGCCGAGCTTTGCGGCAAGGAGCATGCCTACATGCCCATCCACGTGCGAGTGGTGACGCAGGAAGAGTACACCGCCTGGGTGAAGGAGCAGATGGAGATCATGGCTGCCAAGGCGGACGATCCCACCAAGGTCTGGACCCTGGCCGACCTCGTCGCTCGCGGCGAATCTGTCTACGCTGCCAACTGCATTGCCTGTCACCAGGCCAACGGCAAGGGCGGTGGTCCCATCAAGGCTCTCGACGGCTCGGCCATTGTCACCGCGGCCGACACCAGCCAGTACCTCAACATCATGCTCAACGGCGCGGGCAATGGTGCCATGCCGGCCTGGAAGCAACTGTCCGACACCGAGCTGGCCGCAGTCATGACCTACGCCAAAAACAGCTGGTCCAACAACACCGAGCGTCTGGTGCAGCCCGCCGACGTGACTGCTGCGCGCTGATCTGGCGCGGCAAAGAATTCTGATTTGACTACCCGAGGTAAAGACGATGAGTGCAGTTCTTGACCACCACGACGCGCATGACCACGACCACCACCACGCCCCTGCAGGCTGGAGGCGCTGGGTCTACGCCACCAACCACAAGGACATTGGCACCTTGTACCTGCTGTTCAGCTTTGCCATGCTCATGTTCGGTGGCGTGCTGGCGCTCGGCATCCGTGCCGAACTGTTCCAGCCAGGCCTGCAGCTGGTGAACCCGGGGCTGTTCAACCAGCTCACCACCATGCACGGCATCATCATGGTGTTCGGTGCCATCATGCCGGCCTTTGTGGGTTTTGCTAACTGGATGCTGCCGCTGCAGATTGGCGCTTCGGACATGGCCTTTGCCCGCATGAACAACTTCAGCTTCTGGCTGATGGTGCCTGCCGGCCTCATCTTGATGCTGTCCTTCTTCATGCCCGGTGGTGCCCCCGCCGCCGGCTGGACGCTCTATGCGCCGCTGACGCTGCAGATGGGCCCCTCTATGGACGCCGCCATCTTCGCGATGCACATCCTCGGCGCATCGTCCATCATGGGCTCCATCAACATCATCGTCACCATCCTGAACATGCGCGCGCCCGGCATGACGCTGATGAAGATGCCCATGTTCGCCTGGACCTGGCTGATCACTGCCTACCTGCTGATTGCCGTGATGCCGGTGCTGGCAGGCGCCATCACCATGACGTTGACCGACCGCCACTTCGGTACCAACTTCTTCAACCCCGCTGGCGGCGGTGACCCGGTGATGTACCAGCACATCTTCTGGTTCTTCGGTCACCCCGAGGTGTACATCATGATCTTGCCGGCCTTCGGCATCATCAGCCAAGTGATTCCGGCGTTCAGCCGCAAGAAGCTGTTCGGTTACGCCTCCATGGTGTACGCCACCGGCTCCATCGCCATCCTGTCCTTCGTGGTGTGGGCGCACCACATGTTCACCACCGGCATGCCGGTGACCGGGCAGCTTTTCTTCATGTACTCCACCATGTTGATTGCCGTGCCCACGGGCGTGAAGGTGTTCAACTGGATTGCGACCATGTGGAAGGGCTCCATGACCTTCGAGACCCCTATGCTGTGGTCCGTGGGCTTCATCTTCGTGTTCACCATGGGTGGTTTCACCGGCCTGATCCTGTCGGTGGCCCCGCTGGACATCAACTTCCAGGACACCTACTACGTGGTGGCCCACTTCCACTACGTGCTGGTGGCCGGCTCGCTGTTTGCCATGTTCGCAGGCGTGTACTACTGGCTGCCCAAGTGGACCGGTGTGATGTACTCCGAGACCCGCGGCAAGATCCACTTCTGGTGGTCGATGATTTCGTTCAACATCACCTTCTTCCCGATGCACTTCTTGGGTCTGGCCGGCATGCCCCGCCGCTACGCCGACTACCCCATGCAGTTCGCCGACTTCAACATGATCGCTTCCGTGGGCGCCTTTGCCTTCGGCATCGCGCAGGTCTACTTCTTCCTGTTCGTGGTGTTGCCTGCCATGATGGGCAAGGGCGAGAAAGCCCCCCAGAAGCCCTGGGAAGGCGCCGAAGGTCTGGAGTGGGAAGTGCCGTCGCCGGCTCCGCACCACACCTTCGAGACCCCTCCCAAGCTGGACGCTACCGCGACCAAAGTGATTGGCTGATTGGGTCATGACAGATCCGGAACAGCGCAGGAAGAACGTTCGCCTCGCACTCATCCTGTTGTCGGTGGTGCTGGTGTTCTTCCTGGGCTTCGTAGGCAAACTGACACTACTGGGTGGTTGAAGATGGGACTGCGCAAGGAAAACGTGAAGATGACCGGCAAGTTGCTGGTGATCGCCATGGGTATGTTCGCATTCGGTTATGCGCTGGTGCCGATTTACCGCGCCATCTGCGAGGCGACGGGCATCAACATTCTTGCGCTGTCGGAGCGCAACGTGCCCGGCCTCACCCCGGCGGCGCGGCCGATCAACACACAGGTAGACAAAACCCGGCTCATCACAGTCGAGTTCGACACCAACGTGCGTGGCATCTGGGACTTCAAGCCTGCGGTGCGCTCCATGCAGGTGCACCCCGGTGAACTGGCCACGGTGATGTACGAGTTCCAGAACATTCAGAACCGTGCCATGGCGGCGCAGGCCATTCCCAGTTACGCACCGCGCCAGGCGGGGAACCACTTCAACAAGCTCGAGTGCTTCTGCTTCACGCAGTACGACCTCAAGCCCGGCGAGAAGAAGGAGTGGCCGGTGGCGTTCGTCATTGATCCGCGTCTGCCCAAGGATGTGACCACCATCACCCTGTCCTACACTTTCTTCGAGGTGGGTGGCCGTACGCCCATGCCTCCCAATACCCAGGTGATGGCACCGCAGGCCGTGCCGGCCAGTACCGGAGTCCAGCCTCTGTGAGCCCCTCGGAGCCCAACCCGCAGCCTGCTGCGCCTTTGAAACGGCGTACGCCTCTGTGGACCACCATCAAGGCCGTGTTGTGGGCCTTCCTCGGTGTCCGGCAGCGGCAGGACTTTGCGCAGGATGTGGTCCGGCTCAATCCTCTGCACCTGGTGGTTGCGGGGGTTGTCATGACGTTTCTGTTCGTACTGGGTCTGATGGGGTTTGTGCATTGGGTGGCCGGATGAAAGAATTTGCTGGTCTGCTCTGCAGACCAGCCAAGCAACACAAATCAAAAGCGATCTGAAGTTAGGAGTGAGCATGTCTGCAGCAACACAAGGCGCAACGCCGTATTACTTTGTGCCCGGTCCCTCGCGGCACCCGTTCATGGCGGCCGTTGGTCTGTTCTTCCTGATCCTGGGTGCAGGGCAGTGGATCAACGGGTCTGCCTGGGGCGCCTACTCGGTGGCGTTTGGCATGGCGTGGTGGCTGGTGGTGCTCTACCAGTGGTTCCGCGATGCCGTGGTGGAGAGCGAGGGCGGCTTGTACGGCCGCAAGATCGATCTCTCCTACCGCTGGAGCATGAGCTGGTTCATCTTTTCGGAGGTGATGTTCTTTGGCGCTTTCTTCACGGCTCTGTGGTGGGCGCGTTCCCAGTCGGTCCCGGCGCTGGGGGACATTGAGAACGCCCTGATCTGGCCCGATTTCGCCGCAGCGTGGCCCAGCGTGCAGCCAGGAGCCACTACCTCCCCCGCCGGTTTTGTGGAACCGTTTGACACGATGGGCCCGTTCTGGCTGCCCACCATCAACACCGCGCTGCTGCTGACTTCCGGCGTGACGCTGACCATTGCACACCACGCCCTGCAAGACGGCAACCGCTCCAAGACTGTGGCCTTCATGTGGCTCACGGTCCTGCTGGGCACCATCTTTCTGTGTGTACAGGGGTATGAGTATTACTATGCGTACACCACCCTGAACCTGAAACTCACCTCGGGCATTTACGGCTCTACGTTCTATCTGCTCACCGGCTTTCACGGTTTCCACGTGTTCGTGGGTATGCTGATGCTGCTGTTCATCACGCTGCGGCTACAGAGGGGCCATTTCACCAAGGATCGCCATTTCGGGTTCGAAGGCGCCGCCTGGTACTGGCACTTCGTGGATGTGGTGTGGCTCGGCCTGTACGTGGTGGTGTACTGGATGTAAGCCAGCGCGCCCCGGGTGCGTCCGGAAAGAAAAAAGCGCCTGCAGGCGCTTTTTTCTTGCGCAGAGCCAGGCGCTCAGCGGGCGGGTAGCCCAGTGGGCTGGATCCAGCCCATGTGGTAGCTCAGCAGTATGGCCAGGAAGAGCAGTACCGAAAACCCCACCCTGGCCGCAAGCGCCCATGCCATGCGACGAGATTTGGAACTATCGCCTTCGGAAGACTGTCCCCGCATCATGAACACCAGAGCCGCCCCGAGACTACCCACAATGGCGACGAACGCACCAAAAACCATGTATTTCATAACCCGCATTATCCGATGAGCCCACTTTCGCTGCCAGACCCGGACAGCACAGACCCTGCAGTTCACAGCGGCGACGGTGCTGCCCGGCGCCGCCGTGGTGCACGCTTCTGGGTGGTCACGGTAGCGGCTGCCACGGCAGTGCTGCTCACCGCCTCGCTGGGTCAATGGCAATTGGGCCGGGCCGACCAGAAGAACCAGCTGGCCGCCCAACGGGATGCCCGCGAGGCCATGCCTGTGCTGGGCCATCGCGATTTTCTGGCTGCCCTGAACGCCGACACGCCAGATGCGCTGCACGACCGCCGCGTGGAACTTCGGGGCCAGTGGCTGGCCGAACACACCGTGTTCCTGGAGAACCGGACCATGGCGGGCAGAGTAGGGTTTCTGGTGGTGACGCCGCTGCAACTGGAAGGCACTTCCGAAGTGCTTTTGGTACAGCGTGGATGGGTTCCTCGTTCGTTCGAGGACCGCACTGCGTTGCCACCGGTTGCCACGCCCCCGGAGCCGGTTCTGCTGGCTGGAAGATTGGCCCCACCCCCCAGCAAGCTATACGAGTTTGACGGCGGAGCCCGAGGGCAAATCCGGCAAAATATCGATCTGGCGGCGCTGCGCGAGGAATGGTCGCTTCCGCTGATTCCCCTGACCCTCCAACAGGTTTCGCCTGCCGACCGCGCGGAGTCTGTTCCGGATGCCCTGTTGCGCGACTGGCCTCGTGTGGGCCATGACGTGCACAAGCACTACGGGTATGCCCTTCAATGGTTTGGCCTTTGTGCCCTCTTGATCATTTTGTATGTCTGGTTCCAATTCATCGCCCCTCGACGCCGGCGCCACTGAGCCCCGGTCGTCCGAAGCTGTTCCCCAGGAACCCCTGACCATGACGGTCTATGACCTGCCGCGTCTGGACACACAAGGTGCCCAGCAAGCCATCAACGTGAAGGCGGGGCGCTGGAAGATGCTGGCGTTGCTGCTGGTGTGCGCGTCTCCGGTCATTGCGTCTTATTTCACGTACTACGTGATTCGTCCTGAGGGCAGGACCAACTACGGTGAGTTGATTGTGCCTACCGTGCCCGTACCGGCCATTGCGGCCACGGCCAGCGACGGCAGCCGTGTGGGCCTGGACAGCCTGAAGCACCAGTGGCTGTTCGTGAGTGTGGCCGACAGCGCCTGCAATGCACAGTGCGAGCGCCATCTGTACCTGCAGCGCCAGATCCGCGAGGGCCTGGGCAAGAACAAAGACAGGGTGGACTGGGTGTGGCTGCGTACCGGTTCGTCCGAGTTGTCCGCACCTTTGCGCGAAGCCACTGCCACCGCCACCGTGTTGCACCTGAACGAAGCCGATCTGGCCACATGGTTGCAGCCGGAGCCCGGACGCGCGCTGAGTGACCACCTCTACGTGGTCGATCCTCTGGGCAACTGGATGATGCGTTTTCCAGTGGACGCAGAGCCACCGCGCATGCGGCGTGACCTGGAAAAGCTGCTGCGCGCCTCCAGTTTCTGGGACCAGCCTGGGCGTTGATCATGCAAGAGACACAAGCGCTCGTTGACCTTTCCCCGCTCCTTCACCTCATGGTGATGGGCATCGTTTTGGCGCTGGGGCCGCTGGCCTGGATCTGGTTGCGCCAGAAAGACGCCAGCCCTGCCCAGCGTCTGCGTGCCCTGACCGTGCTCACGCTGTTCCTCACTTTTGACCTGGTGCTCTTCGGGGCGTTCACCCGCCTGACCGATTCCGGCCTGGGATGTCCGGACTGGCCAGGTTGCTACGGCAGTGCCAGCCCTATTGGGGCCCGTGAAGAGATTTCGGCCGCTCAGGAGGCCATGCCCACCGGGCCGGTCACCTTCCCCAAGGCCTGGATCGAGATGATCCACCGCTACCTCGCTACGGCTGTGGGTGTGCTTATTCTGGTCATGGCCATAGCCAGCTGGATCGAGCGCCGGCGCATCAAGGTGTCGCTGGCGTGGCCCATGGTCACCCTGTTCTGGGTCTGCCTGCAGGGGGCATTTGGTGCCTTCACGGTGACCATGAAACTGTTCCCTGCCATTGTCACTCTGCACCTGCTGGGTGGTATGGCCTTGCTGGCCTTGTTGCGCGCGCAGTCGGTGCGCTACGCGCAGTCCCATGAGGAGCATTTCCGCGACCTGCATACCGAGGTGACTGGTGGAAAACGCTGGACCCAAGGCACACGGCGCCTCCTGTGGGCGGTATTTGGCCTGCTCTGGGTGCAGATTGCACTGGGTGGCTGGGTGAGCACCAACTACGCTGTGCTGGCCTGCCAGGACTTCCCCACCTGCCAGGGCAGCTGGTGGCCGGAGATGGACTTTGCTGCTGGTTTCCAGATTTGGCGCGAACTGGGCATGCAGCGCTCTGGCGACGGTATTCCGTTCGCCGCGCTGACCGCGATCCATTACGTGCACCGCCTCGCCGCGTACGTGGTGCTGGCCAGCCTGGCCTGGCTGGCGTGGCGCCTGTGGCGCGTGGAGGGCCTGGCCGGGCATGCCCGCTGGGTCGTGCTGCTGGGTGCATGGCAACTGGGTACCGGTCTGACCAACGTGGTCCTCGAATGGCCGCTGCTGGCTGCGGTGTCCCACACCGGAGGGGCTGCGGCCATGGTGGTGGTGTTTACCGGATGGCTGATGGCGTTGCGCACACAGTCCAGCGCAGACGCCAGTCAGTCCGAGCCCAGTGCGGCAAAAGCCGGGACGTCGCCCAAGTCTGTCAACGCCATGACGGGGTCCACACTGTGACGGTCGGAACCGCTTCGGTGCCCCATCTGCCGCCCACGTGGCGGCAGTTCTACGCGCTGATGAAGCCGCGCGTGATCCAGTTGATCGTCTTCTGCGCGCTGATTGGCATGGTTCTGGCCGTGCCCGGCGTGCCCAGCTGGAATCAACTGGCTCTGGCCGCCATCGCCTGTGTGGGTATCTGGCTGGTGTCTGGTGCGGCCGCTGCATTCAACTGTGTGGTGGAGCAGCATATCGATGCCAAGATGCGCCGCACGGCGTGGCGCCCAACCGCCAAGGGCGAGCTGACCAACACGCAGACACTGTCTTTTTCGGCGTTGCTCTGCGGCCTGGGCAGCGCCATTCTGTACCTCTGGGTGAACCCGCTCACCATGTGGCTCACGCTGGGTACCTTCGTGGGCTATGCCGTCATCTACACGGTGGTACTCAAGCCGCTCACACCGCAAAACATCGTCATCGGTGGTGCCTCGGGTGCCATGCCCCCTGTGCTGGGCTGGGCCGCCATGGCCAACGCAGTGACGGCGGAATCGCTCATTCTGTTTCTCATCATCTTCCTCTGGACACCGCCGCACTTCTGGGCGCTGGCGCTGTACCGGGTGGAGGATTACCGCAAGTCGGGCCTGCCCATGCTGCCCGTGACCCACGGCTCGGAATTCACGCGGCTGCACATCTTCCTGTACACGCTGGTGCTTTTTGCCGCCTGCCTGCTGCCCTACCTGCTGGGCATGAACGGCTGGCTCTACCTGCTGGTGGCCGTGGTTCTGAGTGCCGGTTTCACGGGTTATGCCTGGATGCTGTGGCGCAACTATTCGGACGAACTGGCTCGCAAGACCTTCCGCTTCTCGCTCTACCATCTGGCTTTGCTGTTCGCTGCCATGTTGGTGGACCACTACGTTCTCTGACGGGCTTCAAGCTCACGTCCCAGCTTCCCGACTTTTCCGCCATGACCGCACCCCGACCAGCCAGCTGCCTCTATTCCCCCACGCTGTCCTCTGCGGGCATACAGCGCCGACGCTGGTTGGCAGGTGCCGGGGCTTCTCTGGTGTCGTTGGCTTCGGTGTCTTTGCTCAGTGCGTGCGGTTCTGGGCAGCCGCCATTTGTAGGCATAGACATCACCGGGGCCGACTACGCCAACCAGTTCCAGTTGATGGACCACAACGGCCAGATGCGCACCCTGGCCGACTTCAAGGGCAAGGCTGTGGTGATTTTCTTCGGCTTCACCCAGTGCCCCGATGTGTGCCCCACCACTATGAGCGAGATTGCGCAGGCCCGCCAGATGCTGGGCGCCGACGGCGACCGCCTGCAAGCCCTGTTCGTGAGCATAGACCCCGAGCGCGATACGCCCGAGATCATGCGCGAGTACATGGCCAACTTCGACCCCACCTTCCTCGCGCTGTATGCGCCGGAGAACCAGTTGCCCGAAGTGGCCAAGCACTTCAAGATTTACTACAAGAAGGTGGAGGGTGCCACGCCCACCAGCTACACCATGGACCACTCGGCCGGCAGCTATGTCTACGACGCGCAGGGGCGCGTGCGCCTGTACCACCGCTATGGCACCGGGGTAGAGGGCTTGGTGAGTGATGTGAAGCGCTTGCTGGCCGAGGGCTGAGCGGCAGGGCTGTACCGCCCAGTTACCCAGGCGCCCGGCCCCCCAGCCGCGTCAGTTCACCGTAGCGCCGCTGAGCTTCACGGCGCGTTCGTATTTGGCCCGCTCACGGGCCATGAATTCGCCAAACGCTTCCGGTGTCGTGGGTGCGGGCTCTGCCATCAGCGTGGCAAAGCGGGCCTTCACCTCCGGACTGCGCAAGGCCGCAGTGAACACCTGGTTGAGCTGGGCCACGCGCGCAGGCGGCGTACCCGCAGGTACCACCAGGCCCCACCAGGTATCGATCTCGAAACCAGGATACGTTTCGGCCACGGTGGGCAGGTCGGGCATGACGGCGCTGCGCTGCGGCGTGGTCACGGCCAGTGCCTTCAGGCGGCCGGCACGGATGTTCGGGGCTGCGGTGGCGAGGTTGTCAAAGTTGAAATCCACCTGCCCGGACAACAGGGCCAGCTGGGCCGGGTTGCCGCCGTTGTAGGGTATGTGCAGCGCGAAAATGCCCGCCGCATTCTTGAACATTTCACCAGCCAGATGCCCCGCGCTGCCCACGCCGCCCGAACCGTAGTTCAACCGGGCCGGGTTGGCCTTGGCGTAACGCACCAGGTCGGTCAGGGTCTGGATATTGAGGCGCTGTGCCGTTTCGGCGTTCACCACCAGCACGTTGGGCACGCGCAGCATCTGCGTGACAGGCAGGAAATCTTTGGCGGGGTCGTACGGCAGCTTGGCAAACAGCCAGGGGTTGATACCGTGTGAGGCGGTGGTGGCAATGCCCAGGGTGTAGCCGTCGGGTGCAGCGCGCGCTGCGGCCTCCATGCCGATGTTGCCGCCCGCACCGGCGCGGTTCTCGATGATCACCGGCCCGCCGAGCTGTTCGCGCACGTGCTCGGCCAGTACGCGGGCCGTCACGTCGATGGGGCCACCGGCACCGAATGGCACGATGATGCGGGTGACTTGTCCCGCGGTGCTTGCCGGTGCGGCAGCGGCTTGCGCCAGCGCGGAGGCAGGCAGGGCACCCAGCGCGAGCGCGGCGCCAGAAAAGGTGAGCAGTTGTCGGCGTTGCATAGTGTCTCCCCCGGTGCGGGTGTAGGTGTAGTTGTGGGTGGGTTCAGGCGGCTGCTTTGTCTTTTTCCGAGGTGAACGAATCGGCAAAGAACTCGTCTTCCGGCAACCCGGCGGCGGTGTAATCGGCGCGGGCCGAGTCCACCACGATGGGTGCGCCGCAAGCATACACCTGGTGCCCCGACAGGCTGGGGAAATCCTGCAGCACCGCGCGGTGAACGAAGCCGGTGCGGCCGGTCCACTGGTCTTCGGGCAGCGCGTCGGAGACCACGGGCACATAGCTCAGGTTGGGCATGTCGGCGCACTGGGCCAGTACCCAGTCGTGCTGGTACAGATCGGCCGGACGGCGCCCGCCCCAGTACAGCACGGCGGGCCGGCTGATGGCCTTGGCACGCATGTGCTGGATGATGGCCTTGATGGGCGCGAAACCTGTGCCCGAGGCCAGCAGGATGATGGGCTTGGGGCTGTCCTCGCGCAGGTAGAAGCTGCCGTAGGGCCCTTCAATGCGCAGAATTTCCTTCTCCTTCATGTTCGTGAAGACATGGTCGGTGAACTTGCCACCGGGCATGTGGCGCAGGTGCAGTTCCATGCCCGGCTCGGTGGCCTGCAGGTGCGGTGCGGTGGCCATGGAATAGCTGCGCCGCGCACCATCGCGCAGGATGAATTCCACGTACTGGCCAGCGTGGTACTGGAAGGTGTCGTTGGCCGGCAGCTGCAGCTTGAGCACCATCACATCGTGCGAAGCGCGCTCCAGGCTGGTGACGCGCACCGGCATTTTCTTGATGGGGAAAGCGCCCACCTCCGTCACCTGGCGCGACTCCAGCACCACATCGCTGGTGGGCGTGGCGCAGCAGGTGAGCACAAAGCCGGCTTCTTCTTCCTCGGCACTCAGGGCCTTGCTCTGGTGCGGGCCATGCACCACGCTGCCTTGGAGCTTCTTGCACTTGCACGAACCGCAGGCGCCGTCCTTGCAGCCGTAAGGCAGGCCGATGCCCTGGCGGATACCGGCGGCCAGAATGGCCTCGTCAGGCTGGGCGGTGAAGTGGCGGCCACTGGGCTCAACGGTGATGGTGAATGTCATACTCTCAGGGAGGTAGTGCGTGGCCATGCGCCACAAAATCGGTCATTTTCTCAAATTCACGAACACATATGCTTTCTCAGGGTGCATTGCCTGCGCGCTTTCGCCGCCAGCGGGTGCTCATCGTCGGTTGTGGTGATGTGGGCCTGCGTGCCGCCCGTGCTCTGCCTCATGTGCGGCTGCTGGCGCTGACTTCTTCGCCCGAGCGGTGTGCCGCTTTGCGGGCCGAAGGCATCGTGCCGCTGCAGGGCAACCTGGACGAACCCGCCACCCTGCGCCGGCTGGCGGGTCTGGGCCACCGGGTGCTGCATCTGGCGCCACCCCCCAACGACCGGCCCAACCCGTTGCAGCAAGACCCGCGCACCCGCGCGCTGACGCAGGCACTGGCGCGGCGCAGCCGGCCTGCCGCGATGGTGTACGGTTCCACCAGCGGGGTGTATGGCGATTGCGCCGGGGCCTTGATTGGCGAAACCCAGCCTGTGCGGCCGGCCACTGCGCGGGCCATGCGCCGGGTGGATGCCGAGCAGGTGCTGCGCTGGTACGGGCGGTCCCAACATGTGCCGGTGAACATCCTGCGGATTCCAGGCATTTACGCGCCCGACCGGGAAGGCGGCACACCCCGCGAGCGGCTGCTGCGCGCCACGCCGGTGCTGCGACCCGAGGACGATGTGTATACCAACCACATCCACGCCACCGACCTGGCGCGGGCCTGTGTGGCTGCCCTGTGGCGCGGCAAGCCCCAGCGGGTGTACCACGCCAGCGACGACACCGAACTGAAGATGGGAGACTACTTCGACTTGGCGGCCGATGTGTACGGCCTACCCCGGCCACCGCGCATACCCAGGGAGGGGGCGGAGCAGCACCTTTCGCTGATGGTGCTGAGTTTCATGAACGAGTCGCGGCGCCTGCGCAACCAGCGCATGAAGCAGGAGTTGCGGCTGCGCCTGCTCTACCCCACAGTGCGCGAAGGGCTGGGCTGAAGCCGCCCGTGTCCTGGGTGGGGTTCAGATCCAGCCCAGCGAACCCGCCACCAGCCACAGGGTATAGCCCACATACACCAGCACCAGCACGGCGCCTTCGGGCCGGTTGATGAAGCCAGCCTGCCCCGTAGAGCGGCTGCGCCCCATGACAAACAGCGCGAAGGTGAGCAGCGTCATGATGGACATGTCGCGCCACAGCACGGTGGAATCCACTGCCATGGGCTGTATGGCCGCTGCCAGGCCCACCACCGCCAAAGTATTGAACAGGTTGGAGCCCAGGATGTTGCCCATGGCCAGATCGTTCTCGTTCTTGCGGGCCGCGGCGATGCAGGAAGCCAGTTCAGGCAGCGAGGTGCCCACCGCCACCACCGTGAGGCCAATGACCAGATCGCTCACGCCCAGAGACTGGGCGATGGAAACCGCACCCCACACCAGCGCGCGCGAACTGGCAATGAGCAGCAGCAGACCGGCTGCGAGCCAGAAGAGGGCCACACCCAGTTTCATGGGGTGCTCTTTCAATTCGGCGTCCACCTCTTCGCCCAGCGCGTCCTTGCCGTCCTTCAGTCCCTGCCAGATGCTCCAGCCCATGACGCCGGCGAAGGCTACCAGCAGGATGACGGCGTCCATGCGGCTGAGTTGGCCGTCCACGTTCAGGGCTACAGCCAGCAGCGTCACCGCGGCCAGCAGCGGCAGTTCCTTGCGCAGGATGCGCGACTGAACCACGATGGGGCTGATGATGGCCGTGAGGCCCAGGATGAGCGCGATGTTGGCAATGTTGGAGCCGTAGGCGTTGCCCAGTGCAATGCCCGGGTTGCCTTCCATGGCGGAGATGGCCGACACGGCCATTTCAGGGGCAGAGGTACCAAAACCGATGATGACCACGCCAATGAGCAAGGGCGGCAGGGAGAAGTGCACGGCCGCTGCCGCTGCGCCGTCCACAAACTTGTCGGCGCTCCAGACCAGAACCGCCAGACCCAAACCAACTGCCAGCAGAGGTAACCACACGGTAATGACTTCCTGAAAAAAGGGATGGCCAGCCAATGAAGCTGGCGTGGTGCCTTGAACCAACAAAAAAGGGCAACACTCAGGGAATGTTGCCCTCGCTGTCTGGTGCCGGGGGCCGGACTCGAACCGGCACGGTGTCTCCACCGGCAGATTTTGAATCTGCTGCGTCTACCAATTTCGCCACTCCGGCGGCAAGGCAAGCTGAAATTATGGCACAGTGCCAGTTGCGGCCTGGGCCGCGACTCCCCGTAAGAGACAAAAAAACGCATGAAAAAAGCCGCTGCCGCCAAGCCTGTGAAGATCAAAACCCCGCGTGCCTACCCCACCATCGAGGCCGCCATTGGCAACACCCCCCTGGCCGCCCTGCAGCGCATTGGCGCCGAAGAAAACCGCGCGCGCGGCAACGTGATTCTGGGCAAGCTGGAGGGCAACAACCCGGCCGGTTCGGTGAAAGACCGCCCCGCGCTCTCCATGATCCAGCGCGCTGAGGAGCGCGGCGAGATCA
Organism: Serpentinimonas sp.; assembly: GCA_025458665.1. Classification (GTDB taxonomy): domain Bacteria; phylum Pseudomonadota; class Gammaproteobacteria; order Burkholderiales; family Burkholderiaceae_C; genus JALOSG01. The sequence goes on along the minus strand of JALOSG010000029.1, from coordinate 2,428 downwards.
AGCCCGGCGATACGTTGATCGAGGCCACATCGGGCAACACCGGCATCGCGCTGGCCATGGCGGCCGCCATCAAGGGCTACCGCATGGTGCTCATCATGCCGGAGGACCTGAGCATCGAGCGCGCGCAGACCATGAAGGCCTTTGGCGCCGAGCTGATCCTCACGCCCAAGACCGGGGGCATGGAGTCTGCCCGCGACCTGGCCGACCACATGGAGAAAAGCGGCAAGGGCAAGGTGCTGGACCAGTTTGCCAACCCCGACAACCCGCGCATCCATGACGAGACCACGGGCCCCGAGATCTGGGCGCAAACCAAGGGGCAGATCACCCACTTTGTGAGCGCCATGGGCACCACAGGGACCATCACGGGCGTGTCGCGCTTCCTGAAAGAGAAGAACCCAGACATCCGCATCATTGGCGCCCAGCCCAGCGAGGGTTCGCGCATTCCTGGCATCCGGAAATGGCCGCAGGAATACCTGCCCAAAATCTACAACCCGGCGGCGGTGGACGAGCTGATTTACGTGAGCCAGCGGGACGCCGAGGACATGTGCCGCCGGCTGGCCCGGGAAGAGGGCATTTTTGCCGGCATTTCCGCTGCAGGGGCGTGCTGGGTGGCCCAGCAGGTGGCCCAGCGGGAGGTGAACGCCACCATCGTGTTCATTGTGTGCGACCGCGGTGACCGCTACCTCTCGACGGGTGTTTTCCCCGCCTGACAGGCGCCTGGGCGGGCACGCCGCTTAAAATCGGGCCGCTTGCAGCCTGCCACCCAGGCACTCCGGTACTTCCATGGACGCCCACACAATGAACATCGACCGAGAACTCGACGCCCGCGGACTGAACTGTCCCCTGCCTATCCTGAAGGCCAAGAAGGCCTTGGCCGAGATGACGAGCGGGCAGGTGCTCAAAGTGGTGTCTACCGACTCGGGCTCCATCCGCGACTTCAAGGCCTTTGCCAAGCAGACCGGCAACGACCTCCTGAGCCAGGAAGAGGGCGGCCCCGAGTACGTGTCGGTATTGCGCCGCCGCTAAGGCTGGCTCTTCACGGGCCGGGGGAGGGGGTCAGGCCCCCAGCCGCTGCAGTTGGTCCTGCATTTTGGCCAACGTAGCAGTGAAGTCGGCCAGACGCTGGCGTTCCTGGTCGATCACCGCCGGCGGGGCTTTGGCCACAAACGCCTCGTTGCCCAGTTTGCCCTGCGCCTTGGCGATTTCGCCCTGCAGGCGGGCCACTTCCTTGGTCAGGCGCGCCTTTTCGGCCGCCACGTCGATCTCCATGAACAGGCACAGGCGGTTCTCGCCCACCACCGCCACAGGAGCGGCCTGGGCCGCGTCTTTCCACGCGGCTTCGGTGTCGAACACCTTCACTTCGCTCAGCTTGGCCAGCGCCTGAAGCACGGGCGCCACGCCCTGCAGAAACTCGGCACCCATCGCGGAGCCCGCCACGGCGTACAGCGGCAGGCGCTGCGCCGGTGATACGTTCATTTCGCCACGCAGGTTGCGGCAGGCGTCCACCAGCCCTTTGAGCTGCTGCACATGGGCTTCGGCCGCTTCGTCGATGCGGCTGGGTTCGCTCACGGGGTAGGGTGCCACGCTCAGGCTGGGCGCGCTGCTCGCTTCCTGGCCCACAGGCAGGCGGCCGGCCACGGGTGCCACCTTCTGCCACAGTTCTTCGGTGATGAAGGGAATGACGGGGTGGGCCAGCCGCAGGATGGTTTCCAGCGTGCGGATGAGTGTGCGGCGCGTAGCGCGCTGCTGGGCTTCGGTGCCGGTCTGGATCTGTACCTTGGCAATTTCCAGGTACCAGTCGCAGAACTCGTTCCACACGAACTCATACATGGCCTGGGCCACGTGGTCGAGGCGGTAATCGGCAAAGCCCTTGGCCACTTCGGCTTCCACGCGCTGCAGCGAAGACACAATCCAGCGGTCGGCCTGGCTGAAGCTCAGGTAGCCATGCATGGGCTGGCCCACCGCGCATTCTTCTTTGGTGTGCTCGCGCAGCCCGCAGTCGCGGCCTTCGCAGTTCATGAGCACGAAGCGGGTGGCGTTCCAGAGCTTGTTGCAGAAGTTGCGGTAGCCCTCGCAGCGTTTGCTGTCGAAGTTGATGCTGCGGCCCAGGCTGGCCAGCGCGGCGAAGGTGAAGCGCAAAGCGTCTGCGCCGTAGGCGGGAATGCCGTCGGGGAATTCCTTTTCGGTGTCTTTCCGCACTTTGGGCGCGGTTTCGGGCTTGCGCAGGCCGGTGGTGCGTTTGGTGAGCAGCTCGGGCAGGGCAATGCCATCGATCAGATCCACGGGGTCGAGCACGTTGCCTTCGGACTTGCTCATCTTCTTGCCCTGTGCGTCGCGCACCAGGCCGTGGATGTAGACGTGGCGGAACGGGACGCGGCCGGTGAAGTGGGTGGTCATCATGATCATCCGGGCGACCCAGAAGAAGATG